>DASWAH010000329.1:0-22977 GCA_036391235.1 Streptosporangiaceae bacterium | reverse complement strand
TACTCGTCGCTGGCCCAGCTCACCAGGCTCGGCATCAGCGAGGTCAAGCTCGCCCCCGATCTGGTCGCCGGGCTGCCCGGGTGCACCGAGAGCGGCATGACCGTGAAGTCGCTGGTCCGCCTGGCTCAGTCACTCGGCATCAGGTCGATCGGCGAGGGCGTAGAGACCGAGGCGACCGCGGATGCGCTGCGCTCGATTGGCTGCGACGGCGCCCAGGGGTGGCACTTCGCCAGGCCGTTGAACCCGATCATGGCGACCGAGTGGCTGGCCGAGCAGTGCGTGCGCGGGTCGGGCACGGCGGGCGGCGCCGGGGCGCCGGCCGGCGCGGAGGCCGGCGAGCCGGCCGCGGGCGACGAGCCGGCGGCGCCGCTGCGGTGGCCGGCCGGGCACTCCAGGGCCGCGTCTTTCGAGCAGGCCCCGGGAATCGGCTCGGTCACCCCGATCAGGCTGGCGGGCGCGGCTCCCGGCGCCTAAAGCGTTCGGCCGTTCCGGCCAGGCCCTCTAGGATGTCGGGGTGTCCATCACCCGCGACGAGGTGGCCCACCTCGCGAGATTGTCCAGGCTGGCCCTGTCCGACGACGAGCTCGACCGGTTCGCCGGCCAGCTCGACGTGATCATTGGCGCCGTAGCCAGGGTTCAGGAGGTCGCCGCGGCCGGCATCCCGCCGACGACGCATGCGGCCGAGCTAGCCAATGTGTTCCGTCCGGACGTCGTGCAGCCCTGCCTGGGTGCCGACGTGGTCCTCGCCCAGGCGCCCGCGGCCGAACAAGGCCGGTTCCGGGTACCCAGGATCCTGACGGAGGACTGAGATGAGCGCGCCGAACGAGCTCACCACGCTGACGGCGGCTCAGATGGCGGCCGCCATGGCCGCGGGCGAGATCTCTTCCGCCGAGCTGACCAGGGCGCACCTGGACCGGATCGCCGCCACCGACGACCAGGTCCACGCCTTCCTGCACGTCGCCGGGGACGCGGCCATGGCGGCCGCGCGAGCGGTGGACGAGCGCCGGGCCGCGGGCGAGCCGCTCGGGCCCCTGGCCGGGGTGCCGCTGGCCGCCAAGGACGTCTTCACCACCGTGGACATGCCGACTACCTGCGGGTCGAAGATCCTGGCGGGCTGGCAGCCGCCCTACGACGCCACCGTGATCGACCGGCTGCGGGCGGCCGGGGTAGTCATCGTGGGCAAGACCAATATGGACGAGTTCGCGATGGGCTCGTCGACCGAGAACTCCGCGTTCGGGCCGTCGCGCAACCCGTGGGACCTGGGCCGGGTACCCGGCGGGTCGTCGGGCGGGTCGGCCGCCGCGGTCGCCGCCTTCCAGGCGCCGCTGGCCATCGGCACGGACACCGGAGGCTCGATCCGTCAGCCGGCCGCCGTCTGCGGCCTGGTCGGGGTCAAGCCGACCTACGGCGGTTCGTCCAGGTACGGGGTGGTCGCCTTCGCCTCGTCGCTGGACACGCCGGGCCCGCTGACCAGGACGGTGCTGGACGCGGCCCTGCTGCACGAGGCGATGTCCGGCCACGACCCGCGCGATTCGACCTCCCTGGACGCCCCGGTGCCGCCCGTCGTAGCCGCGGCCAGGCACGGCGACGTCGCCGGGCTCAGGGTCGGCGTCGTCGCCGAGCTGAGCGGCGAAGGGTACGCACCTGGCGTGCTCAGCCGATTCCACGAGGCGGTCGAGCTGCTCGAATCGCTGGGAGCCAAGGTGACCGAGGTGTCCTGCCCGCACTTCGGCTACGCGCTGCCTGCCTACTACCTGATCGCGCCGAGCGAGTGCTCGTCCAATCTGGCCAGGTTCGACGCGATGCGGTACGGGCTGCGGGCCGGCGACGACGGTACCGCGAGCGCCGAGGATGTCATGAGCCTGACCAGGCAGGCCGGGTTCGGGGCCGAGGTCAAGCGCCGGATCATGCTCGGCACCTACGCCCTGTCCAGCGGCTACTACGACGCTTACTACGGCAAGGCCCAGCAGGTCAGGACGCTGATCGCGCGGGACTTCTCGGCCGCCTTCGACCAGGTCGACGTGCTGGTGTCGCCAACCACTCCGACCACGGCCTTCCCGATCGGCGAGCGGGCCGACAACCCGATGGCCATGTACCTGGCCGACCTGTGCACGATTCCCGGCAACCTGGCCGGGAATGCGGCTATCTCGGTGCCATGCGGGCTCGCCCAGGAAGACGGCTTGCCGGTCGGCCTGCAGGTGATGGCGCCGGTGCTGGCCGACGACCGGCTCTACCGGGTCGCCGCCGCGGTGGAGGCGGCCCTCGACCAGCGGCGCGGGCACCCGCTGCTGGCCGAGGCGAACGGCATCACTGCGGACCGGGAGGCCGGGCGATGAGCACGATCACTGTGGTGCCGTTCGAGGAGGCGGTCGGCCGGTACGAGCCCGTCATCGGCCTGGAGACGCACGTCGAGCTGGGCACCGCCTCCAAGATGTTCTGCGGTTGCCCGACCGTGTTCGGCGCCGAGCCCAACTCGGCCGTCTGTCCGGTCTGCCTGGGGCTGCCCGGCTCGCTGCCGGTGATCAACGAGGCCGCGATCGAGTACACGATCCGCATCGGCCTGGCGCTGAACTGCTCGATCGCGAGCTGGTGCCGGTTCGCCAGGAAGAACTACTTCTACCCGGACATGCCGAAGAACTTCCAGATTTCCCAGTACGACGAGCCGCTGTGCACCGACGGCTGGATCGACGTGGAAGCCGGCGGCCAGACCGTGCGGGTCGGCATCGAGCGAGTGCATCTGGAAGAGGACACCGGCAAGTCGCTGCACGTCGGCGGCTCGACCGGCCGCATTCACGGGGCCGAGTACTCGCTGGTGGACTACAACCGGGCGGGCATCCCGCTGGTCGAGGTGGTGACCAAGCCGGTGGCCGGCACCGGCGCCCTGGCCCCGGTGGTCGCCAGGGCCTACGTCACCGAGCTGCGTGACCTGTTGCGCGCGCTCGGAGTCTCCGATGTGCGGATGGAGCAGGGCTCGCTGCGCTGCGACGTGAACACCTCGCTCGCGCCGGCCGGATCGGCCCAGTGGGGGACCAGGACCGAGACCAAGAACGTCAACTCACTGCGGTCGGTCGAGCGGGCCGTCAGGTCCGAGATCGAGCGGCAGGCCGGGGTGCTGGACGCTGGCGGCCGGGTGGTGCAGGAGACCAGGCACTTCCACGAGGACTCCGGCACCACGACGTCCGGCCGGAGCAAGGAAGAGGCGCAGGACTACCGCTACTTCCCCGAGCCCGACCTGGTGCCGCTGGCGCCCGCGTCCGGCTGGGTGGACCAGATCAGAGCCGCGCTGCCCGAGCTGCCTGCGGCCCGGCGGTCCCGGCTGGCCGCCGAGCTCGGCCTGTCCGAGACCGACATGGCCGCGCTGCGCAACGCCGGGGCGCTGGACCTGGTGGCCGAGACGGTCGCGGCCGGCGCGCCGGCCGGGCAGGCGAGGAACTGGTGGCTGACCGAGCTGTCCCGCCGGGCCAACGAATCGGGCACCGAACTGGCCGCGCTGCCGGTCACCCCGGCCCAGGTCGCCAGGATCTGCGCGCTGGTGGAGTCGGGTGCGATCAACAACAAGCTGGCCAGGCAGGTGCTGGACGGCGTGCTAGCCGGCGAGGGATCGCCCGATGACGTGGTCGCGGCCAGGGGCCTGGCCGTGGTGACCGACACGAGCGTGCTGGCCGCCGCGGTCGACCAGGCGATAGCGGCCAACCCCGACGTGGCCGAGAAGGTGCGCGACGGCAAGGTCGCCGCGGCCGGGGCGCTGGTCGGCGCGGTCATGAAGGCGACCGGCGGTCAGGCCGACCCGCAGGCCGTGCGCGAGCTGATCCTGGCCCGGCTGAGTGCGTGAACCCGCTCGTTCACCCGATCACCGGCTAATCCGGATCGGCTTCTCAGCACTTTGTCGTCGCTCGTACGTCTTTCCTCAATCGAAGCGTGACCTGCGCCCCGTAGAGTCCTGTCAGTCGCACAGCCGGCAGATCATCTCCGGCAGGCCCGCAGTGCCGCATCTGCACGGGAGAGCCAGGCTGGGCGAGCTGGTGCGATGACAGCCGGGAGTACCCGGCAGGCCCCAATGGCGGGACCGCGCATTCAATACTGAACGGTGAACGGACCGTGGTCCCGCGTGCCCGCGTCCTGGCCTGCCCGGCCAGTGACCACGAAGGCAGCACCTACCGACAGGAGGTACGCACGGCGATGCTGGCCTGGTCAGTGGCATGGTTGCTAGCGGCCGCGCTGGCCTGCTGGCGCCTGGTCCGTGCGTCGGGTCACCCTGAGCCCTCGGTCAGGAACGGGTACCGCTGGTTCGCCGTCGCGGTCGTCTGCCTGGCCGCGGGAGCGATCGTCGGCCAGCAGTTCGGCGGACTGATCGGCGGGGCTGCCCCGCTCCGGGTCGCGGACCTGATCAGCCTGGCAGCCCTGCCTGCGCTGGTGATCGGAGTGGCCACGCTGACGGCCAAGTTCGCGCCGGCCGAGCACGGCGTCCCGCGGTGGACCCGGCTGCTGCGCGAGCATGGCCGGCGCGCGCCGTCGAGCCTGGCCGCGGGAATCGTGATCGACAGCCTGCTGCTGGTCGGCTCGCTGTTCCTGGTCTTCCAGATCTCCCTTTTCGGCCCCGATTTCGTGCACGGGGACGCCGGCCGGGCGGCTTTCGCGCTCGCGCTGCTGCGACCGCTCGCCGACCTGGCCGCTCTCGGGGTACTGCTTCGTTTCGTCGTGCGCAGCCTGCGGCTGACGCTGCCGGTGATGGCCGCGCTGGCCGCCATCACCATCGGTGACGCGCTGGCGGTGGCCGACCGGACCTCTGGGCAGGTCGCCGGGCTCGGTTCGCGGCTGGCCCTGCTGGTCGCGCTGCTGCTGCTCGCGACCGCACCGGCCGCCACGGTCGGCCTGGCCGCCCTGGCCACGACCCGGGTCGGCCGGCTAGCCAGGCCGGGCAGCACCTGGTCGAGCCCGGCCACGATCGCGGCGCTGTGCGCGAGCGCGATCGCCGCGCTGGTGCTCACCGCCTTTTCTGTCACCGCCAGGCCGGTCACCACTCGCCCGCTCGCCGTCGCCGGTGCCTTCGTCCTGCTGCTGCTGGTGGTCCGGCTGGCCGGCCTGACCAGGCAGGCGTCGGCGGTAGCAGAAGCGGCCCAGGAATCGGACTGGATGTTCGCGTCGCTGGCCGCTACCACCAGCGACGCTGTGCTGATCTGTGACCGGTCGGGCATCGTCCAGTACGCCAGCCGGGCGGTGGCCGAGTTCGGCTACGCCGCGCGTCAGCTGACCGGGCAGCGCGTGGCCGAGGTCGTGCATCCCGAGGACCGGCCGGCTGGTCTGCGGGCAGCGGCCACCGGGCTGCGACCGGGGGCGGGCCCTGGCACCTTCACCGGCCGCGTTCGCGGAGCTGATGGCTCCTGGCGTCATGTCGAGGCCACGGTGTCCAGGTACGGCGTGACCGGCGAGCCGGCCAGGCTGCTGATCACCGCGCGCGACGTCAGCGACCGGGTCGCCCTGCGCAGGCAGCTCGCGCAGCTCACCTTCCACGACGGGCTGACCGGCCTGCCGAATCGCTCCTACGTCGAGGACCGGGTCAAGGACCTGGCCAGGCAGGCCAGCCTGGGGACACCCGACCAGGAACCGGGTCTCGTCGGCGCGATCCTGGTCGATTTCGACGCCTACACGGCCGTGAACGACCTGGCCGGGCACGCCGGCGGTGACCTCGTGCTGGCCCAGGCGGGCCGTCGGCTACGAGCCGCCGTCCCGCCCTCTGGCACGGTGGGTCGCTGGGGTGGCGACGAGTTCGCGGTCGTGCTGCCCGCCGTGACCGCGGCGGAGGATGTGCTCGACCTGGCCGAACGGCTAGCCGGGGTGATCGCGGCCGAGCCGTTCCCGGCGGCCGGCAAGGACATCGCGGTGACGGCGAGCGTCGGCGTGACCGTTGCCCAGGCCGGGCGGGCCGACCAGATTCTCGGCCAGGCCGAGCTCGCGCTGACCAAGGCGCAGGAGGGCGGCCGCGGCCGGGTCGAAGTGTTCGTGCCGGCCATGCACGAGCAGGCCAGGCGGCGGACCGAGCTGGCCGAGGAGCTGCGCCGGGCCATCGCCGAACACCGGCTGCGGATCGAATACCAGCCGGTCATCGAGTTCGCCAGCGGCTCGGTCAGATCGGTCGAGGCGGTGGTCCGCTGGGCTGGTGACGACGAGAAGATCGAGACCTGGGAGTTCCTCGCCGTGGCCGAGGAGACCGGGCTGATCGTCGAGCTCGGTGACTGGCTCCGCCAGCAGGCGTGCCGTCAGGTCGCGGACTGGCGGGCGGCCGGCATCGACGTCGGGCTGGCCGTCGCCTGCACCGCCCGGCAAGCCTGCGCGGCCGGATTCGTGTCCTCGGTGCTCGCCGCGCTGGAAGAGGCCGGCCTGCCGCCCGCGGCGCTGACCATCAAGGTCAGCGACCAGATCCTGGCCGCCGGGCCGCCGGCCGTCGCGGCCGAGCTGGCGGTGCTCCGTGGCAAGGGAGTGAGGCTCGCGCTCGGCTCGTTCGGCGCGGGACTGATCTCGCTGGCTAGCCTGCGCGGGTCGGCCATCGACGCGATCACCATCGACTCGTCCTGCGTGACCGGCCTGGAAGAGGACCCCACCCTCCCGCTGCTGGTGAAGGCGCTCATCGGGCTAGCGAGGGACCTCGGCATCGAGGTGATCGCCGACGGCATCGAGCGGCCGGAGGAGCGCGGCATGCTCGAGGCTCTCGGCTGCGGGCTCGGGCAGGGTCCTGGACTGGCGGGCATGGTCAGCGCGGGTGAGCTCGAGCTACGGCGCCAGGCCGGGGACCCGGCTGCAGCGCGGCTGGCTGACCGCTAAGATCCGCGCATGGACCGAACAACGCGCATTGCGGTGATCGGCGGCGATGGGATCGGCCCCGAGGTGATCGCCGAGGCCGTCAAGGTGCTCAGGGCGGCCTGCGGCGAAGGAACCTTCGAGACCACGAGCTATGACCTCGGATCTCAGCGTTACCTGCGCACCGGCGAGATCCTGCCGGACTCGGTCCTCGCCGAGCTCGCGGCCCACGACGCCATCCTGTTCGGTGCGGTCGGTGACCCGAACGTTCCCAGCGGCCTGCTCGAGCGCGGGCTCGTGCTGCGGTGGCGGTTCGAGTTCGACCAGTACGTGAATTTGCGCCCGGTCCGCCTGTACCCGGGTATCGGCTCGCCGCTGTCGGTCACCACCGCGGCCCCGGTCGACATCCTGGTCGTCCGGGAGGGAACCGAGGGTTCCTACATCGAGGCCGGCGGCACCCTGCGCAAGGGCACGCCCGCCGAGATCGCCGTGCAAGAGAGCGTGAACACGGCCTTCGGGGTCGGGCGGGTCGTGCGGCACGCGTTCGGCTGCGCCAGCGCCCGGCCGCGACGCAAGCTGGCGCTGGTGCACAAGAGCAACGTGCTGACCCACGCCGGGGACTTGTGGCGGCGCACCTTCGATGCGACGGCCGCCGAGTTCCGCGACGTGGCCACCTCCTACTGTCACGTCGACGCGGCCCTCATGTACCTGGTGACCCAGCCCGACCAGTTCGACGTGATCGTTACCGACAACCTGTTTGGCGACGTCGTCACCGCACTCGGCGCCGCGATCACCGGCGGACTCGGCCTGGCCGCGAGCGCGAGCATCAACCCGGAGCGGACGGGGCCTGGCACCTTCGAGCCGGTGCACGGCAGCGCGCCCGACATCGCGGGCAGCCAGAAGGCCGATCCGACCGCGGCGATCCTGTCCGCGGCCATGTTGTGCAACCATCTTGGCATGACCTCGCAGGCGTCCCGGATCGAGCAGGCCGTGGCCGAGGACCTGGTCGAGCGTCAGGGCGAATGGGCCTCTCGCACTACCGCCGAGGTCGGCGACGACATAGCCGAGCGAGTAGCCGGCTAGACGTCGCCATCGGCTTGGCCGGTCGGCGTCGTCAACGCCACTGGCCTCGCCGGAGCCTGCCATAGGAGGATTAGCACATGAACGCCAGCACCGAACCCGCCATCAATTTCGACCTGCACCCGGCCGACCAGCGCGTGCCCGACGACGTGCGGGCCCGCCTGCTCGAATCCCCCGGCTTCGGTCAGGTCTTCACCGACCATATGGTCACGTTGCGCTGGTCCGAGGAGCGCGGCTGGCATGACGGCAAGCTGGAGCCCTACGGCCCGCTCGTCCTCGATCCGGCCACCGCCGTGCTGCACTACAGCCAGGAGATCTTCGAAGGGCTCAAGGCCTACCGGCAGGACTCAGGGCCGGTCGTCGCGTTCCGGCCCTACGCGAACGCGGCCAGGTTCCGCCGTTCGGCGGCTCGGATGGCGATGCCCGCGCTGCCGGAAGAGGCCTTCGTCCAGGCGCTGGAGCTGCTGGTCTCGCACGACAAGGAGTGGGTCCCGGCCAACGCCGAGCAGAGCCTGTACCTGCGGCCGTTCATGATCGCGACGACGGTCGCCCTGGGCGTTGGCCGCCCGGCGGGTTCTTACCTGTTCCTGGTCATCGCCTCGCCGTCGGGCAGCGTGTTCGCCGGCAGCGGGCTGCGGGCCGTCTCGGTCTGGCTGGCGGAGGGCGTCACCAGGGCCGCGCCCGGCGGCACCGGGGAAGCGAAGACCGGCGGTAACTACGCCGCGTCGTTTACCGGCCAGCAGCAGGCCATCGACCACGGCTGTGACCAGGTGGTCTGGCTCGACGCGACCGAGCACCGGTGGGTCGAGGAAATGGGCGGGATGAACCTTTTCTTCGTCTACGGCTCGGGACCGGAAGCGCGGCTCCTGACGCCGCCGCTGACCGGAACCCTGCTGCCCGGCATCACCAGGGACTCCCTGCTGACCCTCGCCCCCGATCTGGGCATTCCGGCCACCGAAGGCATGATCTCGGTGGACCAGTGGCGCGACGGCTGCGCATCCGGCGAGATCACCGAGGTTTTCGCGTGCGGCACGGCCGCCGTGATCACGCCGGTCGCCCAGGTCAAGAGCGCGGCCGGCGGCTGGACGATCGGCGACGGCCAGCCGGGACCGGTCACCATGCGGCTGCGCGAGCACCTGCTTGGCATCCAGTTCGGCCGGCTGCCCGACCCGTACGGCTGGGTGCACAAGATCGCCTGAGCCGATCGTTAGGGTGGACGCATGGATGACAAGGAGATCCTCGGGCGCATCGACGACCTGATCAAGACCGAGCATGCGCTGCGGGCCAGGCTCGCCGACGGCAAACTGAACGGCGCGGAGGAGCAGGCCGCCCTGAAGTCGGCCGAGGAAGCCCTCGACCAGTGCTGGGACCTGCTGCGGCAGCGCCGGGCCAAGCGCGAGTTCGGCGCCGACGCCGGCGAGGCCGAGCCGCGGCCGACCTCCGAGGTCGAGGGCTACCTGCAATAGGACGGCACCGGCGGCTGGCTAGGCTGTCCGCATGCGGATTGCGAGGTTCTCGCACAACGGCGAGGTGAGCTACGGGCTCGTGCTGTCCGGTCAGGCGGCGGCCGGCGATGCCGGTCCCGCCAACGGCACGCCGGTCGGCATGTCAGCCGAGCCCGGGCAAGCCACGGGCGATGACGGCCAGCTCATGATCGCCCAGCTGGCCGGGCACCCGTTCGGCGGCCGGCCGGACGATATCAAGCTCACCGGGATCAGGTTCCCGCTCGAGCAGGTCAGGCTGCTGGCGCCGATGCTGCCCAGCAAGGTGATCTGCATCGGGAAGAACTATGCCGATCACGCCAGGGAGATGGGCGGCGAGCCGCCGGCCGAGCCGGTGATCTTCCTCAAGCCGTCGACCGCCGTGTGCGGCCCTGGCGACCCGATCTTCCGGCCGGCCGGGATCAGTGCGCGGGTCGATTACGAAGGTGAGCTCGCGGTGGTGATCGGGCGGCTCTGCAACCAGGTGCCGGCCGAACTGGCGGCCTCGGTAATCTTCGGCTACACCTGTGCCAACGACGTCACGGCGAGGGACCTGCAGAGCCGGGACGGCCAGTGGACCAGGGCCAAGGGGTTCGACACGTTCTGCCCGCTCGGCCCGTGGATCGAGACCGACGTCGATCCGTCCGACCTGGCCCTTACCACCGAGCTGAACGGCACGGTCAGGCAGAGTTCCCGTACTTCGCTGCTGCTGCACGACGTGCCGGCCCTGGTCGCGTTCGTCAGCCAGGTCATGACGCTGCTCCCGGGCGACGTGCTGCTGACCGGGACTCCGGCCGGGATCGGGCCGATGGACAAGGGCGACCAGGTCACGGTCACCATCGAGGGCATCGGGTCGCTCACCAATCCGGTCACTGACCGCGACTGACTGGCCGCGGCGCCGCCGGGTTGGAGGTACCAGCCCGGGTCGGCTAAACTTCACAGGCGCGGGCCCGGCAGGGCCCGATCCCATGGGGTATGGGGTAATTGGCAGCCCGACGGGTTCTGGCCCCGTTAGTCTAGGTTCGAGTCCTGGTACCCCAGCGAGTGCGGGTGATGGGCGGACGGGTAGCACGTCCGCGCTTGTTCATGTCAGGCGGCGGGTCCCTTGGTTCGCCTGACGCGTCGCGAGTGCGGTATTCTGTACCGCGCTGGTGATGCCAGAATATCGGCTCCGGGTCTTCCCGGTGCCATGCACGGCCCCGTCGTCTAGCGGCCCAGGACGCCGCCCTCTCAAGGCGGTAGCGCCGGTTCAAATCCGGTCGGGGCTACTGATGTGGCAGTACACAGGCCCGGCTCCCTGTTTAGGGAGCCGGGCCTGTTGCCCACAGGTAGGTCGCCAGTTCCCTATCGCCGTAGATGAGGACGCGTGGATATAGACACCAGCCAGGCCAGGATGGCCGACTTCATTCGCGCCAACGAGGTCAAGCTGCTCGACCGCTGGTCCCAGATCGTGCAGGAGGCGGGCGGCGGGCGCACGGCGACCGCCGACGTGCGCCGGGAGTTCGAGGACATTTACCAGCTGCTGGTCCAGGCCATGTCCGGCACCGATGTGGCCGCGGATGGCCAGCTCAGGGCGGCCCTGGCCGAGCTGTCGAGGTCGCGGGCCCGTTCAGGATTCACGCCCAGCGAAACGGCGGTCGCCGTGTTCGCGCTCAAGGACGCCGTCTACGACCTGATCGAAGGGGCGGCCGACCTGGTACCGGTCTACATGGCGTTCTCCAGGATGATGGACGATCTCGGGCTGCTCACGTTCGAAAGTTACTCGGCGACCAGGGAACAGATCATCGCCGAGCAAGCGGAGGCGATGCTGGAGCTGTCCACCCCGGTGGTGCGGCTCTGGGATGGCATCATCGCGGTCCCGCTGGTCGGGACGCTCGACTCGGCCCGCACCCAGCTGGTGATGGAACGGCTGCTCGACGCGCTGGTGACGACCGGCGCCGAGCAGGCCGTCATCGACATCACCGGCGTGCCGACCGTGGACACGGAGGTCGCCCAGCACCTGCTGAAGACCGTGATGGCGGCGCGCCTGCTCGGCGCCCAGTGCACGATCTGCGGTATCCGCCCGCAGATCGCGCACACGATCGTCTCGCTCGGTATCGAGTTCGGCGACATCGCCACCAAGGCCTCGCTGGCCGACGCGCTCGCGCACGCGTTTACCGCGGCCGGGCTGAAGGTCGTGCCGGCCTGATGGAGCGCGTGCCTATCCTCAAGATCGGTCAGACCCTGTTCGTCTCTATCCAGATCGACCTGCAGGACGAGAGCGTCCTCCAGCTCCAGGACGATCTGGCCGGCGAACTGGCCGCCACCGGCGCGACCGGGGTGATCATCGACATCACCGCGGTCGAGATCGTGGACTCCTTCATCGGCCGGATGCTGGCTACGATCGGCTCCATCTCCCGGCTGTTCGGCGCCGAGACCGTGCTCGTGGGGATGCGGCCAGCCGTCGCGATCACGCTGGTCGAGCTTGGCTTGTCACTTGACGGGGTGCGCACGGCGCTGAACGCTGAGAAGGGCCTGAAGCTTCTTGGCGGAAATCCCTGATGGATGAGCTGCCCATCGTTACCGGAGACGACATCGTGCGGGTGCGCCAGCGCGTCCGCTCGGCCGCGGCCAGCGGCGCGCTCTCGCTCGTGGACCAGACCAAGCTGGTCACCGCGGCCAGCGAGCTAGCCAGGAACGTCCTGATTCACGGTGGCGGCGGATCAGCCACCATCGAACCGGTCCTGAGCCCGGCCGGCCGCAAGGGCGTGCGGATCACCTTTCGCGACGATGGCCCCGGAATTCCCGATGTCCAGCTGGCCCTGACCGACGGCTGGACCACCGGCGACGGGCTCGGGCTAGGCCTGTCGGGGGCCCGGCGGCTGGTCGACGAGTTCGACCTCTCATCGAGCCCGGGGAAGGGCACCGTGGTCGTGGTCGCGAAGTGGTCACGCTGACCAGGCCGCTGCGCTCACCAGAGGCCGACCAGATGCGGTGGTTCCGCGTGGCGGGACCGAGCACCGCGGCGGCCGCCCGCAGCGCCACCGCGACGATGGCGCACCGGCTCGGTTTCTCCGCCGAGCGGTCCGACGAGACGGTGCTGGCCGTATCCGAGGCTGCCTCGAACCTGGACAAGCACGCCAGGGACGGGTCGCTGCTCGTTCAGGCCTGCTTCGACGGCGACGTAGCCGGGATCGAACTGGTCACCATCGACGCCGGCCCGGGCGTCGCGGACATCAAGGCCGCGGTCAGGGACGGGCACTCAACGGCGGGCACGCTCGGAGTGGGACTCGGTGCCATCCGCCGGATCGCCGACTTCGCTGCGCTGTTCTCCATGCTCGGGCACGGGACAGCCCTGGTCGCCAGGTTCTGGCCGCAACCGCGCACGCCCGAGGTCAAGTCGGCCGGGCTGATCAGGCCGATCAGCGGCGAAACCGAGTGCGGGGACGCGTTCGCGGTGCTGTTCGCGGGCGAAGTGGCCACCGGGGTGCTGTGCGACGGGCTCGGCCACGGCCCCCTCGCGGCCAAGGCGGCCAGGCAGGCGCTGGCCGCGGTGCTCGATAGTCCGGTCGGCGACCCGGCTGCGCTGCTGCGGCGCGCGCATGAGCGGATGGCCAGCACCAGGGGCGGTGCGGTGGCTATCGTGCAGACCGACGGCCAGGTGGTGCGGTTCGCCGGGCTTGGCAACGTGGCCGGCTGGATCCTGTCCGGTGACACCAGGAGCGGTCTGACCTCGGTGCCGGGCATCGCCGGACATCAGGCCCGCTCGATTCGCCAGTTCGAGTACCCGCTTCCTCCCGGTGCCGCGATCGTGCTGCACTCCGACGGGCTGTCCAGCCGCTGGGATGTTCGCCACCTGCCCGGCCTGGCCGCCTGTGACCCCCTGGTGATCGCGGCGTCGCTGCTGGCCGAGGCCGGCGCGCACCGTGACGACGCCGGGATACTGGTGCTGAAGTCATGAAGAACGAAGAAGTGGCCAGGATCGTCGTGCGCGACTCGGCTGGCATCTTCGCGGCCCGCCAGCTTGGCCGCGAGGCGGCCGGCGAGCTCGGCCTGGAAGGCCAGGACCAGGCGCGGGTGGCCGCGGCGATCAGCGAGCTGGGCCGCAGCGCCGTTGTCGCCGACCAGGCGGTGGAGATCGTGTTCGCCGCCGGCGAGATCGATCTTGAGGTCGAGGTCACCTTCGACGGCCCGCCGACCCAGGACGGGATCACCGCCGCCGGGCGGCTGATGGACGCGGTCTCGGTGCACGGACCGACCGTCATGATGGCCAAGCGGCGCCACCAGGGAGTGCTCGACGTGCCTGCCGTCCGGGCCCGGCTGGCGGCCACGTTCCCGGTGTCGGCCCTGGACGAGCTGCGCCGCGACAACGAGGACCTGATCGCCGCCCTGGAAGACGCCAAGCGGCAGAAAGATCAGCTTGCGGCGCTCAACGCCGAGCTCGAGGAGACCAACCAGGGCGTGATGGCGCTCTACAACGAGCTGTCCGAGGAGCTGAAGGAGACCAACCGCGGCGTGGTCGCGCTCTACGCCGAGCTCGACGACAAGTCCGAGCGCCTGCGGGAGGCGTCGGAGGCCAAGAACAGGTTCTGGGCCAACGTCAGCCACGAACTCCGCTCGCCGCTGACCTCGATCATCGGCCTGACCAAGCTGCTGGCCGACGCCGGCGACGACGCCCTCGGCACCGAGCAGCACTACCAGGTCGACCTGATCCGCAGCTCCGCGTCGAGCTTGCTCGCCCTGGTCAACGACCTGCTGGACGTGGCCAAGGCCGAGTCCGGGCAGATCCAGCTCGACCCGGCCCAGGTCAACCTGCCCGCATTGCTCGGCCGCATCCGGGGGCTGACCTGGCCGATGGCCGAGGGCAAGCAGGTCGAGGTCGTGGTCAGCGAGGACGGCGCTCCCGCGACCATCCTCACCGACGAGGTCGCGCTGACCAGCATCCTGCGGAACCTGCTGTCGAATGCCATCAAGTACACGCCGGCCGGCGAGGTCCGGCTGAGCGTGCGGGCAGCCGGTAACGTCCTGGAATTCGTGGTCGCAGATACCGGCGTGGGCATCCCGGCTAACCAGCAAGAGCACGTGTTCGAGGAGTTCTATCAAGTCCCAGGTACCGGCGGCGGCGGTACCGGTCTCGGCCTGCCCTACGCCAGGCGGCTGGCCGGGTTGCTGGGCGGCGACCTGACCCTGACCAGCGAGCCTGAGGTGGGGACGACGGTGCGGCTCAGGCTGCCGAACGGCCAGCCGGCCGCGGGCACCGTGGTGATCGCCGACGACGACCCGGCGTTCCGGCAGGTGCTGCGCGGCTGCCTGGCCGGGATGGCGGCCGAGATCATCGAGGCGGCCGACGGCGAGCAGGCGCTCGCCGCGGTGGCCGCCGGCCGGGCTCGCCTGGTCCTGGCCGATCTCGACATGCCGGGCATGGACGGCCGCGCCCTGCTGGCCGAACTGCCGCCGGACGTGCCAGCGATCGTGATCACCGGGCTGGCCCCGCTGAGCGTCCCTGGCGCGGCGGCGGTACTGCGTAAAGACGACATTTCCGCTGACCGGCTCGCCTTCACGATCAGGACCATCGGCGGGGGCGCGGAGTGAACGACGATGCCGCCGTCCTGCTCGTCGTCGACGACAACGACGCCAAGCGCTACCTGATCACCACCTGGCTCCGCCGGGCCGGCCATACCGTGATCGAGGCCGCCACCGGCGCGGCCGCGCTGGAGATGGCCAGCCAGGCCGAGCTGGTGCTGCTCGACGTCAAGCTGCCGGACATCAACGGCTACGAGGTATGCCGGCGGATCAAGGCTAACCCGGCAACCGCCGCGACCCCGGTCATCCAGGTATCGGCTACGGCCACCGCGGTGGCCGACCGTGCCCACGGCCTCACCCAGGGCGCCGACGCCTACCTGGCCGAGCCGAGCGAGCCCGATGAGTTGCTAGCCACCGTGATGGCCGTGCTGCGATACTCGCGGGCCAGGCACCGGGCCGAGCTGACCGCGTCCCAGCTGGCCGCGCTGACCAACGTCAGCCTGACCATCAACGCCGCGCGGACGTTCGACGGGCTGGCCAGGGCGGCCGTGACGGGTGCGGTGACGGTATTCGGGGTCGCGAGCGTGGTGGTCCTGCTGCTGCCGGACGGGCAACTCTGCCGCATGTCGGCGTCCCCCGAGCGTCCGACGGTGCGCCGCCAGGGCGGCCGGCCAGAACTGCTTGACGCGGTGGCCAAGCGCCTGCTCGGCTCGCGCGAAGGCAGCGTGGCCGAAGTGATCGACGCGCAGACCTGGAGCCAGGTGGCACCGGGCAATGCCCTGCCTGGCGATGTCTGCGTCGCCGTGGCCAAGATCAAGCCGGACCGGCCCCCGGTGGCGCTCGGCATCGCGGCCTCGGCCATCACCGGGTCCGAGGAACTGCAGATCATCCGTCAGCTTGCGTATTCGATCGCGCTCGCCGTGGAGGCGATGCGTTCCTATGCCGAGGAACACCACATGGCGCTGACCCTGCAGCGCAGTATGCTGCCGACGGCCTTGCCCGAGGTCCCCGGGTTCTCGATGTCGGTCAGGTACGTGCCCGCCAGCGACCGGGCCGAGGTGGGCGGCGATTTCTACGAGGCGCTGCAATGGCAGGACCGGCTGCTGATCGCGATCGGCGATGTGGAGGGCCACTCGCTGCGCGCGGCCACGGTCATGGGCGAACTGCGGCACGCGCTGCGGGCCTACGCCTGCGAGGGGCATGCGCCGCTGGCCATCACCGGGCTGGTGAACCAGGCGCTGCAGCACTACTACCCGACCGTTATCGCCACCTTGTGCCTGGCCCTGCTCGATCCGCGCACCGGTGAACTCGAGGTCGTCAACTGCGGGCACCTCCCGCCGCTGCTGGTCAGCGAGTCCGGGGCCGCGTATCAGGGTGAGGGCGGCGTCATGCTCGGCCTGCCGTTGCACCGCCCGCGCAGCATTCAGACGGTGCTGCCGCCGGGCGGAACGGCGCTGCTGTTCACCGACGGGCTGATCGAGGACCGCCGGGTCATGCTGGACGCCAATCTGGAGAAGCTGCGGCTCGCCGTCCAGGACAACAACTGCAAGGACGTCGAATCCTTCAGCGATCACCTGCTGTCGCTCTTTGGCCCGTTCGAGGACGACGTCGCCATGATCGCCCTCCGCCGCGCAGCGCCACTGTAGCGTCGGCTCGCCTTCCCCTTGCCCGCCTCCCCCTGGCTCGAGGGCGGCCAGGTCCCGGTTCGCCGCAGCTCTGGCTCGCCGTGCCCCGGGGTTGCCAGCCCGCGCCGACGAAAACCAGCTAGTCCCGTGTGTATGAATCCCCGTATTCATGATGGTTTTTGTATCTGGAATGCCGTATTCATACACGCAGTTCGGCGCCGCGGTCTGCGGCTGGGCCGCTACGGGCTCCGCCTGCCCGCCGGCTTCCGCCCTTCCTCCGCGTGCCGCTCCGCGGGACCCGGTCGCTCCTAGGCGCCGGCCCGCGCGAGGGCGCCGTCGCTGTCCGTTCGCGCTCGGGGGGCCCGCATGACCGGCCGATCGGCCGCTATGGCGGCGAACGGCTCGGCTGCCATTGTCGGCGGGGTGTTGTTGAATGGCGGGGTGAGCGCGACGCGGGGCCTGGCCAGGGCCGAGGAGGAGTTGCGCGCCGTCGCTGGTGACCGGTCGTTCGAGCGCGGGCTGCGCTACGTCGGCGCGGTCACCGGACTGGAACATGCCGGGGACAAGGTGCTGGCCACGGTCCGCGGCGCCCAGGACTACCTGGTCGTGCTCACCGTGCCCGGCGGCCGGGTCGCGCGGCCGGGGTTGCGCGGCGAGTGCGGCTGCCCGTATGGCCAGGAGGGTTTCTTCTGCAAGCACTGCGTTGCCGTCGGCCTCGTGGTCGCACGGGGTACGGGCGCTCTGGTTCCCGCGCCCCGGGCCGAGCCGGGCGGCCCTCGGAACGGCGGACCCGTGCCAGCCGGGGCGGCGGCTGGGGCGGGAATGGCGGGCAAGGCCGGAACCGCGGGAAGGGCCGGAACCGCGGTCGGGGCCGGAGCGGGCGCGGCTGGTCGTCCGGACTTGTCGTCGTGGCTGGGGTCGCTGAGCCGGGAAGAGCTGCTCGGCCTGGTCAGCCATCAGTTGCTTGAGGACGAGGACTGGCGGTACCGGCTCGAGCTGCGGGCCGCCGCTGCAGCGGCCGACCTGCCGGCCGTGGTCGAGCGGGTCTCGGCGCTGCTCACGCCGGACGAGGAGCCGGCCGGCGGGCGCAGTTACTACGGATACCTGGAAGGACCGGAGGCCCGTCGGTTCGCGGGCCGGATCGCCGAGGTGAGCGAGGCCGTGGCCGTGCTGGCCGCCGCAGACGCGTCTGCGCCCGGGGGGAACGGGCCGGGGGCCGCCGCCGACGTCGCCGAGCATGCGCTGGTACTGGTCGCGGCGGCCGTCAGGCATGCGAATGACCAGGCCGGCTCGCTGGCGATAGCCGCCAGCGAACTCGGCCGCCGCCATCTGGACTCCTGCCGGGCCGGACCGCTCGACCTGGCCGGCCAGCTCAGGCTGGCCGGGTTCCTGGCTGGATGGCTAGCCAGCGGCGAGACCGTGCCCACCCTGGCCCTGGGCGACTATGCCGCGTCGCTCGGGCCGGCCGGCCTGGCCCGGCTCGGTGAGCTGCTGATCGTCGAGTGGCAGCGGCAGCCGGCCAGCGCGGCCGCCCGGTCGGCCCTCATCGATGTGCTGACGGCGATCGGCGACGTTGACGGACTGGTCAAGGTGCTGGCCGCCGACCAGGACCCCCGCGGTCACAGCTATCTGCGCATCACGGCCGAGCTGGACATGGCCGGCCGGCCCGCGGATGCGCTCGCCTGGGCCGAGCGCGGGCTGCGCAAGGCCAGCAGGCCCGACGCCGACCTGGCCAGATACGTAGCCGAGCGGTATTGCGAGCAGGGCAGGACAGCTCAGGCCGAGACGGTCCTGCAGGCCTGGTTCGAGACCGACCGCACCGCGGCCGGGTACCGGCAGCTGCGAGAACTGGCCGAGGACGCCGGGTGCTGGCCCGCCGTCAGGCCCTGGGCGCTCGACCTGCTCCGAGCCCAAGCCCGCCACGGCGGCCAGCCCGGCCAGCCTCGCCAGCCCCATCAGGCAGGTCCGGCCAGCCGCGAGCCCGCGATCATCGACGCCCTGATCGGCGACGGGGACATCGACGGGGCCTGGACCGAAGCCAGGAGCGGCGCCAGCGAACGGCAGTGGCTGGCCCTGGCCGACCTGGCCGCGCCGGAACGCCCGGCCGAGGCCCTGGCCGTGTACCGGCGGCAGATCGAGGCGACGCGCAAGCGAACCGGCGAGGTCTGGTACGAACGCCTGGCCAGGCTGCTCGAGGCGGCCAGGGACTGCAGCGAGCGGCTCGGCAATCTCGCCGAGTTCGAGACGTACCTGCGGGCCCTGCGCGATGATCAGAAACGTAAGCCCAGGTTGATCCGGGTGCTGGACGCGCACCAGCTCTGAAAACGCACATAGGCGGGACCTTCCGCTAAATTCCGGTATGAAATATCGAGTGGGCAGAAGATCACTTATTCTTGACTCGTGATCTTTGACGAGCTGACGACCACGGCCCTGATGGCACCGCCTGACCCGGCGAGCGCGGTGCTCGTCAAAGCCGCCAGCAGTCCCGGCGGGCAGAACTGGGTCGGTTCTCCGAGCGCGATCCTGGTCGGCGGTGAGATCTACCTCGCGTACCGGCTGCGGGAGGTCGACCGGCGCGGGTACGCGGTCGAGGTCGCCAGGTCGGCTGACGGCGTGCATTTCGAGACGCTGTCGACGATCACCAAGGAACAGATGGATTGCGAGTCGCTCGAGCGCCCCGCCCTGGTGCTGACCGACGACGGTACCTGGCGGTTGTATCTGAGCTGCGCGACTCCGGGCACCAAGCACTGGCGGATCGAGCTCCTCGAGGCGCCGGCCCCCGACCGGTTCGACCCGGCGACCAGCGTCGTGGTCCTGCCCGGCGACGAGTCACTGGCCGTGAAGGACCCGGTGATCGAGCGGCATGGCGGTCTGTGGCACCTGTGGGCGTCGGTGCACCCGCTGGACGACCCCGACCAGACCGACCGGATGGCCACCGACTACGCGACCAGCCCGGACGGGCGGTCCTGGACCTGGCAGGGGACGGCCTTGCGCGCGCGCCCCGGCGAGTGGGACGCGCGCGGCGTGCGGGTAGCCGCGGTCCGGTTCACCCCCGACGGCGTCGCGGCCTACTACGACGGCCGCGAGACGGCCGTCCAGAACTGCGAGGAGCGCACCGGCGTGGCGGTCGGGGCCGGGCCCGGTGAGCTGGCCGCGACCAGCACCGCGCCGCTGGCAGAGTCGCCGTTCCCGGCGTTCGGCCTGCGCTACCTCACCATCGTGAACCTGGGCGACGGCCGCGAGCGGCTGTACTACGAGCTGACCAACTCGGCCGGGTCGCACGACCTCGTGACCGAGCTCCGCCGGGTCAGCTGACCCTCGTCAGCTGATCCGGGTCACCCCCGCGGGTTAGCCTAGAACCACGGCCGTCCGCCCGGGCCTAGTAGTGCCGCGGCCGGCCGTTGCGGGCCTGGCGCTGCCCGGCCGGCCGGGCCCCGACCAGACCGCCCGACTCGCCCCGGGGCTGCCGCCAGTCGCGGAAGTCCTCGCCGGTCACCTCTTCCAGCAACTCGACGTCGGCCTCGAACAGCGGCAGCAGGGCCTCCCGTTCCTGCCAGGTCAGCGGCCGCCGGGGAGCCGCGTCCTGCTGGAGCAGGTGCTCGAGCCGGTCGGTGATGCCCGCGCCGAGGTGACCGGGCAGTCGGCTGGTGACCGCCGCGCTGGCCCGTCGGGCGGCGGCGACCACCGCATGCCGGGCGGTCGGCCGCGGGTGGGCGGTGACGTTCTCGCGCGGCAGTTCGGCCAGCACGCCGGTGGGAACGTTCAGGAACGAGCACACCCGGTCGAGCGCGCGGGCCGGATCGGTCACCAGGTCGCGATAGCGGAACACCAGCACCCGGTCCCGGTCGAACAGCGTGTACAGGTCACGGAGCTGCTCGCCGTACTTGCCGAGGTCGGTGTACCGCCAGAACTCGGCCCAGCCGTCCGCGGCCCGCTTCTCCTCGAGCGCGCACGCTCGGAGGAAATCACCCTCCGGGTCCAGCCCGGACGACCACAGGTGGGTCCAGTTCGAGTGCGCCCGCTCGACCGGATCGCGCAGGACGACGATCAGCCTGGCGTCAGGGACGAGCGCCTTGATCCGGCCGTGGGCGTGCCGGTTGTGCAGGTAGAAGGGCGTGGACTCGCCCCGGAGCAGGCCCGCCGGGGCATCGGCGAACAGGGCTTCGTAGTCGGACCGCCGCCAGACGTGCTCGCGGTAGGTCTTGGCGTCCCCCGGCCCGCCCTCGGCGGGCGGCGGGCCGTCGGTCAGGAAGAACTTGGGTTCCTTGACCGGGGACATGAACAGGGCCGGATGCCTGGCGAGAGCCGAGTGCAGGGCGGTGGTGCCTGCCTTCGGCACGCCGGCGATGAAGAAGTCTGGAAGTGCCACGGTATCTCCCTACCACCGGGGCAGCGTGTTATTCCCACTATTTCGATAGTAAATCCTGACCTTGCCTCCTGACTCGCTCTGACCTGCGCTCTAGCAGCCTGACATCCAGCCCCGGGGCGGCCAGCGGGGCGCCGTCGTAGCCGCCGACCTCGCCGTAACGGCCCTCCGCCCAGGCCCGGGCGGCCGCGGCGATCTCCCCGGGAGTCCTGGCGACGAAGTTCCACCACATCAGCAGCGGTTCGTCCAGCGGCACTCCGCCGAGGAGCACGAGCGAGGTACCCGCGGCAGTTTCCACTACCAGCTGTTCCCACCCTTTATTCATGAACACCAGGCCGCCCGGACTCAGGTCCTTACCGTTCACCGCCGCCGAGCCGGACGTCACGAAGACGGCGTGCTCGAAGGCCGGGTCCAGCTCGAGGCGCTCGCGGACCGGACCGGTCGTCGTGAGCTCGGCGCCGACGATCGGCGAGAACGTCGTCGCGGGGGAGCGCAATCCGGCCAGCTCGCCGAGCAGGACGGTCACGCCGAGCCCGCCGATCCTGGTCGCCGGCAGCTCGGCGTGATGCTCGAAGGCGGGGTCGGTCCGCCGGGAGACATCGGGCAGGGCGACCCAGAGTTGCACGCCGTGGAGTTCCGGGTCATGGTCGGCCGGTGACTCCTCGGCGTGCGCGATCCCGCGGCCGGCCGTCATCAGGTTGAGCTGACCTGGCCTGATCATCTGCTCGCTGCCCAGGCTGTCCCTGTGCAGCACGTTCCCGGCCCGGAGCCAGGTCACGGTCTGCAGGCCGATGTGCGGGTGCGGCGGAACGTCCATGCCGGTCACGCCGTCGACCGACATCGGGCCGTAGTGGTCGACGAAGCACCACGCCCCGACGCTGCGGCGGAGCCTGAGCGGCAGCAGCCGCCGCACGGCCAGGTCGCCGACGACGGCCTCCCGCGCGTGGCTGATCTCCAGCCCGTGCTCGGCCACGGGGCGGCCGGTTGCGTCAAGGTCGGCATCGAGAGTGCTCACCAGGTGTAACCTTCCGTGCGGATCGGCCTTGGCCGGCGATTATGGAACTAGGCGGCCGCTGCCGGACATAAAGGAGTGTGGGCATCGACTGGGCCTCGGCGAGCGATCAGGTTCTATGGTCGCAGGCCACCGACGAGCATGCGGGCGAGGCCTTTGGCGAGCTCTTCGAACGGCACGCGAACCGCGTCTATGCGCACTGTTTCAGCCGGACCGGATCGTGGTCGATGGCCGAGGACCTCACCTCGGCCGTGTTCCTGGAAGCCTGGCGGCGCCGCGCCGAGGTGCGGTTCAGCGGCGACTCGGCCTTGCCCTGGCTGCTCGGCGTGGCCAACAACGCCACGCGCAATGCTCAGCGGACCCTGCGGCGGCACAACCTGCTGCTGGCCAAGCTGCCGCCGCCTGGCGAAGAGGCCGACATCGCCGTGGACGCTGCCGCCCGCGTCGACCAGGAAAGGCTGGCCCAGCATCTGCTGTGCGCCATGGGGGGACTGCGCCAGTCCGAGCGCGAGGTTCTCGCGCTCTGCGACTGGGCCGGGCTGAGTTACGCCGAGGCGGCGGTGGCCATGGGCGTGCCGGAGGGCACCGTGCGGTCCCGCCTCTCCAGGGCCCGGCAGCACCTCCGCGATCTGGCCGGCGAGGGCCAGCCGGCTCCGGTGACGTCGGTGGCGACGGCGCGCCTGAACCGTTCTCCCGCGAGCTTGTTAGCGGAGGCCACCCGATGAGCTACTTTCACCCCCAGCGCATGCCGGCCTTGCCGGCTCGCAGGCGGGCTGCGGCGCGGCGCCAGCTCGAGGAACTCGTCGCGACCTCGTCGGTCTCCGGGCGGCGCCGGCGGCGGATACGGCACCCGGCCGCGATCACGGCGGCGATGGCGGTGATCATGCTCGGCACGGGCGCGGCCGCGGTGATCACGTTCGGCCCGGTCACGAACCACGCGATCATGCGGTGCTACTCCGCTGCGCGCTCGTCGCCGTCGTACTACCGGACCGTGGCTCAGCCCGGGGGAGCGACGACCCGGGCCGGGATCAGGCACGCGACAGGCATCTGCAGGGATCTGTTTAAGGAGGGGTTCTTGACGCTCGGGGCGAAGGTCCGGCCACCTTCCCGGCCGCT
>DASWAH010000328.1:0-8139 GCA_036391235.1 Streptosporangiaceae bacterium | reverse complement strand
GAGGTGCTGGCCGCGATCTGCGACGCGCTCGGGATCAGCCTGGCCGACCTGCTGATCGACGCGGGCACCAGCCTGGTCGCCTGGCAGCTGGCCGCGGCCCCGGTGCTCAGGCTGGGCCGGGCCGGGACCGGCTTGGCCGGGCCCGCGGTCCCCGCCCGGCCCGGCACCGCTCAGGCCAGCTGCCGGCTGGCGGCCTAGGCGCTCAGCCGGCCCTGTCCGTCCAGCGTCGCCTTGCGGCTGGTGATGACCTTGTCGGCCAGCCCGTACCCGACCGCCTCGACGGCGCTGAACGTCTTGTCCCGGTCGGTGTCGGCCCGGATCTTCGCGACCGGGTGGCCGGTGTGGCGGGCCAGGATCTCGGCTACCTCGGCCCGCACCTTGGCCACCTCCTTGGCCTGGATGGCCAGGTCTGGCAGCGTGCCCTGGGCCTGACTGGACGGCTGGTGCAGCAGCACCTTGGCGTGCGGCAGCACCGCCCGCCGGCCCGGCGCGCCCGCGGCCAGCAGCACCGCCGCGGCCGAGCTGGCCTGGCCCATGCAGATCGTGGCCACGTCGGGCCTGATGTACTGCATGGTGTCGTAGATCGCGGTCAGGGCGCTGTACGAGCCGCCCGGCGAGTTGATGTACAGGCTGATCTCGATGTCCGGACTGGCCGATTCGAGATGCAGCAGCTGAGCCATCACCACGTTGGCGACGCCGTCGTCGATCTCGGTGCCGAGGAAGACGATGCGCTCGGACAGCAGCCTGGAGTAGACGTCGAAGGCGCGCTCGCCGAGCGCGGTCTTCTCGATGACGGTCGGGATCGTGTACTGGCCCATGGTCACAGCCCTGCCATCCGGTGCCCGGCGGCCGGGCGGACGTCGTCCAGCCGGGCCACGATGTGGTCGATCATCCCGTAATCGCGGGCCTCCTCCGCGCTGAACCAGCGGTCCCGCATGCTGTCCCGCTCGACCGTCGCGGCCGGCTGGCCGGTGTGCCTGGCGATCAGCTCGATCATCGTCCGGCCGGTCTTGGCTAGCTGCTCCGCGTAGATCTCCACGTCGGCCGCGGTCCCGCCGAATCCGGCCGATCCCTGGTGCATGAGCACCTGGGCATGCGGCAGCGCGAACCGCTTGCCCGCCGTACCCGCGCACAGCAGGAACTGGGCCATGCTCCCGGCCAGGCCCATGGCCAGGGTGATCACGTCGTTCGGGATCAGCGCCATCGTGTCGTAGATGGCCAGGCCCGCGCTGACCGAGCCGCCCGGTGAGTTGATGTAGAGGCTGATGTCGGCCCGCGGGTCCTCGGCCGCCAGCAGCAGCAGCTGGGCACAGAGCCGGTTGGCGACCCGGTCGTCCACTTCGGAGCCGAGCACGACGATGCGGTGATAGAGCAGCCGGCTGATCAGCTGCTCGTCCAGCGAGGCCGGCGGTGCGGCGGTGTCGGTGTTCATGCCTCCACCTTCACCGGGGCGGCCCGCCAGGACCAAAAGAATCTGCCCATGGCAGAGCCCGGACAAGCGCCCGGGATAATGGCGGGCGGGAGGTGGCGCCGGTGCCCGGTCAGGACTTCGACCTCGTCGTGCGGGGCGGCACGGTCGTGACGGCGGGCGGGCAGGCCGACTGTGACGTGGCCGTCCGCGACGGCCGCATCGCCCAGCTCGGCGGGTCCGCCCGCGGCCGCCGTGAGCTGGACGCCCGGGGCGCGCTCGTGTTGCCTGGCTGCCTGGACCTGCACGTGCACCTGTCCAGCCCAGAGCTTCCCGAGCCTGGAGTTCCGGCTTGGTGTGACGATTTTGACAGTGGTTCGGCGGCCGCCGCGGCGGGCGGGATCACGACGATCGGGAACATGACGTTCCCGGCCCCCGGCGACTCGCTGACCGCGGCCCTGGACCGGGACCTGACCGCCGCCCGCGACCAGGCCAGGGTCGACTACCTGCTGCACCCGGTGCTGGCCGAGCCGGTCCCGGCGGCCCTGGCCGAACTGCCCGCGCTGGCGGCGGCCGGGCACACCAGCGTCAAGCTGTTCATGGTGGCCGAGGAGTTCGACGCGCACGCCAGCGCGATGGTCGAGGCGGTCAGCATCGCCGGCCGGCACGGCATGCTCACGCTCATCCACTGCGAGGACGGGCCGCTGGTCAGGCTGGCCGGCCAGCGTCTCGTCCGGGCGGGCCAGGGCGGCCTCGAGCACTTCGCGGCCAGCCGGCCGGTCGCCGCCGAGCGGGCCGCGGTCAGCCGGGCGGTCGCCATCACCGAGGCGACCGGCGCGCCGGTCTGCGTGGTGCACCTGTCCTCGGGCCAGGCGCTGGACGCGGCCAGGGCGGGCAAGGCGGCCGGGCTGCCGGTGTTCGTGGAGACCAGGCCGCTATACCTGTACCTGACCAGCGAATTGCTGGGCGGACCGGACGGGGCCCGGTTCATCGGGGCGCCGCCGCTGCGCGAGCCGGCCGACGTCGCCGCGTTGTGGGCCGGGCTGGCCGACGGTTCGGTCGACACGATCGGCAGCGACCATGCGCCGTGGCGGCTGGCCGACAAGCTCGACCCGTCCCAGGACGTGACCACCGCCCGGCAGGGCGTGGCCGACCTGGAGACCATGGTGCCGATGCTGTTCGACGCCGGCGTCGCGTCCGGGCGCCTGACGCTGGCCAGGTTCGTCGCGGTGACCGCGGCCGCCCCGGCCCGGCTGGCCGGGCTGTGGCCGCGCAAGGGCACGATCGCGCCGGGGGCCGATGCCGACCTGGTCGTGCTCGACCCCGGGCTCACCCGCACGGTCGACGGGTCCGCGATGCGCTCGCGGGCCGGCTACAGCCCGTACGACGGCCGCACCGTCCGCGGCTGGCCCCGGTTCACGATCAGCCGGGGCGACGTGGTGTTCGAGGACGGCCAGGTGACCGGCGAACCCGGCCGCGGTCAGTGGCTGCGCCGCCATGCGACGGCGGCCCCGTGAGCGCCGCCCGGCCGGGCTCGTGGCGGCTTGAGCCGTCCGCCGCGACGACCACCGACGTCTTCAGCCGAGGCCTCCCCCCGGTCCTGACCGTGTCGCCGGGCGACCGGCTCGTGGTCGGCTCGCTCGACGCGTCCGGGCACACCGAACGGCAGCGGGTACCCGGTGAGGACCGGCCGCGGCTGCTGCCCGGCCATCGCGGCCACTGCCTGACCGGGCCGGTCGAGGTTACCGGGGCCCAGCCCGGCCAGATCCTGGCGGTCAGGCTGATCAGCCTGCGCCCGGCGAACTGGGGCTGGACCGTCGCCGCGGCCAGGGACAACCGGCTCACCCGCCGTCTCGGCCTGGCCGGCGGCCCGCCGTCCTGGCTGCTCTGGGAGATCGACGCCGATCGCGGGACCGCCACTTGCGATCGCGGCTACCAGGTCCCGATCGCGCCATTCCTGGGTGTCATCGGGATGCCGCCGGCCGAATCAGGCGAGCATTCGACGGTGCCGCCGCGGGCCGAGGGCGGCGGCAACATCGACTGCCGCGAGCTGGTGGCCGGTTCCGTGCTCTACCTGCCGGTCACCGTGCCCGGGGCGCTGCTCTGCCTCGGTGACGGGCACGCCGCCCAGGGCGACGGCGAAGTGGCCGGCACCGCCATCGAGTGCGCGATGACCACCGAACTGGAGCTGGACCTGCTGGCCAGCGCTCCGGTCCCTGGCATTCACGCGGTCACCCCGGCCGGCCGCATCACGTTCGGCTTCTCGGCGGACCTGGACGACGCGATGGCGGACGCCCTGGACGCGATGCTGGCCTGGATGTCGGACCTGCTCGGGCTGGACAAGGCGGCAGCGCTGGCAGCGGCCAGCCCGGCCGTCAGCTTGCGGGTCACGCAGGTAGCGAACGACGTGTGGGGGGTGCACGCCGTGCTGCCGCCCGGAGCGCTAGGCGTCCCCGGCTTCTAGCTGGCTCGCGGCCCGGTCCCGGTCGGCGAACAGCACGAAGTGGAAGATCACGAACCTGGTCAGGAACGTGAAGCAGTTCGCGGCCAGGTAGAAGCCCTGAACGAAGGCGATGTGCTGGATGCCGTGCAGGCCGAGCGCGGCCGCCTCGCGGTAGCCGAAGTGGCTCGCCTCGGTCAGCACGATGCCGACGATCAGCGACACCGCGACGAACGGCAGCGTCTCCCGCAGCAGCCGCGGCTTGCCCTTGCGGCCGAACGCCCAGCGGCTGGCCGCGTAGCTGACCACGACTCCGGCCAGCCAGCCGGCGGCACCGGCCGACCGGCCGGTCATGGCGAGCTCGCTGAAGCAGATGAAGTACGTGATCTGGGTCGCCGCCAGGGCGATCAACGCCGCCGGCGCGAACCGCACCAGCCGGCGCCCGGCCGGCGAGCTGAGCTTGCGGCGCAGCGGCTCGGGCAGCTTGCCGAAGGCAGTGCGGGTGATAGCGGGCGGTGCGAGCGGCATGAGCCGTCCTTTGCCAGGAGTGACCGGAGCGGGGGACCTGCCCACACTACCGGCGCCCGGCCGGTACCAGGGCCGGGAAACGCCAACGGCCGGCCTGACGCCGCCGGCACCTTATTCCGTCCGATCGTGAATGCCCCGGCCAGGCCTGGGCAGTGTCAACCGGAGCGTGAAAGCGAAGCAAACTCGCGGAGGTAGACGATGTCCCCGAGGAAACAAGACGGCGCGATGCGGGAAAGTGCCCGCCAGGCGGCCGCTCAGATCAAGCCGGCCGCGGAGAAGGCGAAGCCGTACGCGCGCAGCGCGGGCCATGCGGCCCGGCGCGGCCTGCTGCGGAGCAGGGCCTGGGCCGCGCCCCAGGTTGAGCGGTCGGGCCAGGTGCTGCAGGACACGGTGGCACCCAAGGCGGCGGCCATGCTGTCCGAGGCGGCCCGCCGGATCGACCCGGCCCAGCCCCGGCAGCGCCGCTGGCGCACTGGCGTCGGCCTGGCCACCCTGACCGCCGCGGCCGGCGCGATCACGGCCTGGCTGCGCGGCCGCAGCCGGCCGGTCTACACGCCGGGCACGAACACGCCGGCCCCCACGATGCCCAGCACCGTGCCGAACGGCCAGCCGACCGGCGTCGGCGCTGACCACCAGCGCTGACCGGTACCGGCACGCGTCCGCGGCCCCCGGAGCGCGCTCCGGGGGCCGCTGCGCGTCATGAGCCCTCTTGCACTTCGAAGACGTCGTCGGCGACCAGGCCGTGCGCCTCCTTGTGCACGGCCGCCGCGGCCTCCGCCGACGGGGCCTCGACCAGGCAGAACACCTTGCCCTGCTGCTCATCCACCCAGTAGCGCAGGTAACGCACGTCGTACTTGCCCTCGGTCTGCAGGTCGGCCTTGTGGGCCTGGGCGACGTCGTCGGCGGCGACGCCGCCGTCGATGGTGTGCACGTCCATGTAGAGCGGCATATCTGACTCCTCGGCTCGGTACCGTTCTGATACGGCGACGGTAGGCAGCCGGGCCTGGCTGTCACATCGGTAGCCACTGCCCATCTTGGCCGGCCCGGCCACCCACCTTTCCGGCAGGCCAGGGTCGCGCCGGGCGGCCGGACTCAGGACGGGGCGCCGGCCAGGCTGTTCCTGACCGCCCGTGAGGCCGCCTCCCTGGTCGGCACGTCCAGCTTGGCCAGCACCGCGGAGACGTGGTGGTCGACCGTCTTGACCGATATGAACAGCCGGCCCGCTATCTGGGCGTTCGTGCAGCCCTCGGTGATCAGCTCGAGGACTTCACGTTCCCGCCTGGTCAGCCCGAACGGATCCGCCTTCGTCGTGCTGCGCGGCCCCGACGGCACCGAGCGGACGCCGCGGTCGCGCATCCGCTGCCTGGCGATCCTGGCCGTGGCCCCGGCGCCGAGGTCGTCCAGGACGGCCAGCGCGGCCCGCAGGTCGTCGTCGTCATCTGATTCCAGCCTGGCCATCGCCGCGTCGAACCGGCAGCCCAGCTCGTCCCACTCGCGGGCGGCTCCGGCCCAGTCCCCGGCCGCTGCCCGCGCCCCTGGACCAGCCAGCTCGCAGCTGAGACGGCGGGCCGACCCGGTGCGGCGCAGCCAGCCGCCAACCGTGGCCCGCTGCCACAGGTCGCAGCCATCGGCCAGGTCGGCGGCGGACTCCGCGAGTTCCCTCGCCGCCGCGCCGTCTCCGCCCAGCCAGTGTGCTTCTGCCCTGGCCAGCCGGGTCGCCGCCAGCAGCGGCTGCTCGGCGACGCCCTCGGCACTGACCGACGCCGCCTCCAGGTACGCCCAGGCTCCCTCGTCGCCGCGCCGGGCCGCGATCCGGCCCATGATCAGCCGCGGGCTGAGCAGGTTGATCGGCGACGCTCCCCGCCGGGCCAGCATCGCGGTCGCGACCTGGACCGCCTCCGCCCACCGGCCGGTCCGCTCCAGGACAGCGGTGCGCTCGCCGCGCAGGCAGGCCGCATACGTGCTGATATCGCGGTCCTCGCAGAATTCGATGCCGTCGGCGAAGACCGCGTCCGCCTCGGCGAACTGGCACCGGACCGACAGGCAGGTGTAGAGGTTGGTGAAGGCACGGCCGGCCTGGCCGCCCAGGTTGGCGCCGACCGCCGTCCGCACGGCCTCCCTGAGCATTCCGAGCCCGTTCCCTCCGACCGCCTCGATGGCGCAGCCGCGGGTGTTCAGCGCCTCGCACAGGACGGCGGTCTCGCCCAGCGACGTCGCCAGCGCGGCTGCCTGTCCGGCCAGTTCCCTGGCCTCGTCGTTGCGGCCGTCCAGCATCCGCTGGCCGGCCATGTTCACCAGCGCCCAGGCCAGCTCCGGGGTCGGCCCGAGCGGCTGGAGCACCGCCACCGCCACGCCGCCGGCTTCCGCGGACTCCTGACCGCGACACAGCCGCCACATCGTGCGGGACAGCCGGCGCAGCGTGTCGCCTTCCCGCAGCCGGTCTCCGGCCCGCCGCCACCGCGCGAGCGCCAGTTCGTTGGCCTGCGCGGCCTCTTCCCACCGGTCGATCAGCGCGAGCTCATCGGCCAGGCCGTCCTGCAACGTGGCCGCCTCGGCGTCGCCAGCCTGGCCGGCGAACCGCAGCGCGCGCTGGAACTGCGCGACCGCCTCGCGGTGGGCGGCCAGCTCGGCCGCTCGCGCGGCCGCCCGCGGCGCATAGCGCAGCACGGCTTCGGCATCGCCGGCCGCCTCGGCGTGGAAGGCCATCCTGGCGTCGTCCGCGCAGCCCAGGTCCTCCAGGCCGGCCAGGATCGCCGCGTGCAGGCGAACCGACCGGAGGGCGGCCAGGGCCTGCTCGATCGCCAGGCGGGCGATCTCGTGCCGGAACCGCAGGCTGCCGGCGATGGCATCGGCCACCAGCAGGCCGGACCCGAGCACCTCGTCGATCTGGCCGGAATCGGCGCCGGTGACGGTGGCCAGCAGCCCGGGCTCCACCCGGGTGCCGGTCAGCGCGGCGACGTCGAGTACCGCACGGGCACCGGCCCCGAGCCGGGCCGCCCTGGCCAGCACCGCGTCCCTGGCTGACGGCGGCACCCGGCCCGCGCCGGACCTGAGCACCTCGGTCAGGTAGAACGGGTTGCCGCCGGTCAGCTCGAACAGCTCGGCCGGTTCCAGGCCGCTGCCGCCTGCCATCGCCGCGACCGCCTTCGCGGACAGCGGGGCCAGGCTGACCCGCCTGGTACACCGCTGGCTGGCCAGCTCGCCGAGGGCGAGCCTGAGCGGGTCGGACGGCTGCAGGGCGTCGTCACGGTACGTCACGAGCAAGAGCACGGATGCGGTCCTGATCCGCCGGCCAAGGAACCTGAGCAGGTCAATCGTGGCTTCGTCAGCCCAGTGCACGTCCTCGATGACCAGGACCCGCAGGCCGCCGGACGCGCCGATCTGGCTCAGCAGGGCGCCGAACAGCCTCTCCCGAGGCGCACCGTCGCGGCACAGCCCGGCCAGCTCACCGCCGAGCTGCCCGGCCAGGTCGAACAGCGGGCCGAGGGGGCGCGGCGTGAACAGCCCGTCGCAGCCGCTCCAGTACCAGCACGCGTCCGCCAAATCCCCGGACAGGCCTTCTACCAGCGCCGATTTGCCGATGCCGGCCTCGCCCCCGATGAAGACCAGGCGCCCTTCGCCGCCGCCCGCCTCGCGCGCGTAGTCGCGCAGCGCGGCCAGATGCGCCTCCCGTTCCAGCAACATGGTGCCAGTCTGCGCCAATCCCCCGGCCCGTGGCCAGGTCAGCCGCGATCAGGCCCGGTTTGGCGCCGGCGGCTCCGGC
>DASWAH010000327.1:0-13588 GCA_036391235.1 Streptosporangiaceae bacterium | reverse complement strand
GCACCTGCAGCGGCTCGAACCCGGCTTCCACGACTCCTGGCAGTCCGGCCAGCTGCTGTCCAGGGCGACTACCGACCTGTCGGCGATCCGCCGGTTCGCGGGCTTCGGCATCGTGTTCATGTTCACCAGCTCGGCCAGCTTTATTGTCATCGTGATCCTGCTGATCAGGATGAACCTGGTGCTCGGGCTGCTGACCGGAGCGCTGTTCGCGCCGGTAACCGCGCTGTGCCTGTGGTTCGAGCGCCGATACACGGTGCTGTCCAGGCGGGTCCAGGACCAGCAGGACGACCTGGCTACCTGCGTCGAGGAGGCGGCGGCGGGCATCCGGGTGCTGAAGGCGCTCGGCCGACACGAGCAGATCGCAGCCGAGCATGCTCGGCTGGCCGGCGACGTCTACGCGACCCAGGTACGCAAGGCCAGGCTGCGCGGGTCGTTCTGGGCCAGCCTGGACCTGACCCCGAACATCGCGATCGCCGCGATCCTGCTGATCGGGGCGCTCGCGGTCGCCCACGGCGGCCTGACCACGGGCGGCCTGGTCGCCTTCGTCGCGCTGGTGCTGCAGCTGCTGTGGCCGATCGAGGCGATGGGCTACATCATCGCGCTCGGCCAGGAGGCAGCGACCGCGTCACAGCGCGTGTACGAGATCCTCGACACGCAGCCGGCCATCACCGGGCCGGCCGGCGACGCAACCACGGCCACCCGGACGGCCGTGCCCCGGCCGCCCGCGCCTGGCTCGCCGGTGCCCAGGCCGCGCGCGGGCGGGAGTTCGGGCATATCCGGGTCGTCGGGCCGGCTCGTGCTCGACCACGTCGCGTTCGCCTACCCGGGCAGTCACCGGCCGGTGCTCGCCGACATCTGCCTGGAGCTCTCCCCCGGCGAGACGGTCGCGCTGGTCGGCGGCACCGGGTCCGGCAAGACCACGCTGCTCTACCTGATCGCCCGGCTGGCCGACGCGACCGCCGGCACGATCAGGCTGGACGGGGCCGACATCACCAGCCTGCCGCTGGAACGCCTTCGGACCCTGGTTGCCTGCGCGTTCGAGGACCCGACCCTGTTCTCGGCCAGCGTGCGGGAGAACGTCGCGCTCGGCACGCCGGGCGCCACCGACGAGGCGGTCAGGGCCGCGCTCGACGCCGCCCAGGCCGGGTTCACCGACGACCTGCCGTGGGGCCTGGACACCAGGATCGGCGAGCAGGGCATGTCGCTGTCCGGCGGCCAGCGCCAGCGGATCGCGCTGGCCAGGGCGATCCTGGCCAGCCCGTCGGTGCTGCTGCTCGACGACCCGCTGTCCGCGCTCGACGTGCATACCGAGGCGAAGGTGACGGCCGCGCTCGGCCAGGTCCTGTCGACGTCGACCGCGCTGGTGGTGGCGCACCGGCCGTCCACGGTCGCCCTCGCGGACCGGGTCGCCGTGCTGGCTGACGGCGTGATCGCCGCCGTCGGCACCCACCACGAACTGCTGGCCAGCAACCCGCACTACCAGTACCTGATGAGCACCGACGCGGAGACGGGAGCCTTGCGATGAGCCAGCCGGCCGCCCCCGCGCAGGCCTGGCGCGGCATCGCCGCCGAGGACGCGGGCGACCTGCCCAAGGGGCTGTCCATGCTGCTGCGCCGCCGCAGCCGGGCCCTGCTGGCCAGCCTGCTCCGCCCGCACCGCCGCACGGTCGCCCTGATCGGCTCGCTGGCGCTGGTCGCGACGCTGGCCGGCCTGGCCGGCCCGTGGCTGATCGGCATCGGCATCGACAAGATCCCGGCGCTGATCCGCACCGGCAACGCCGGCCCGATCGTCGTCGTCGTGACCGAGTTCGCGATCGCGGTGGTGCTGCAGGCCATCACCACGGCCACCTTCATCTCCATGCTCGGCAATATGGGCGCCCAGGTCGTGCGTGAGCTCAGGGCCCGGGTGTTCGGTCACTTCCAGCAACTCTCGGTGGCGTTCCACGAGCGGTACACCTCGGGCAAGGTGATCTCCCGCCAGGTGTCGGACATGGACTCATTGTCCGAGCTGTTCGACGAGGGCCTGGACTCACTGCTGTACTCGGCGTTCTCGCTGGTCTTCGTGGGCACCGCGATGCTGCTGCTCGACTGGCCCCTCGCTCTCGTGGTGATGGCCGGGTTCGTGCCGCTGACCTGGCTGAGCGCCTGGTTCCAGCGCGAGTCGGCGGTCGCCTACCGCCGGACCAGGGAGACGATCGCGCTGGTGATCGTCCAGTTCGTGGAGACCTTCAACGGCATCAGGGCCGTCCAGGCGTTCCGCCGCGAGCCGCGCAACGACCAGATCTTCGGCGGCCTGAACTCCGACTACGCCGGCGCCCAGCTCCGGTCGCTGCGCCTGATCGCGATCTACTTCCCCGGCGTGACGCTGATCGGCAACCTGGCCGTCGGGGCCGTGCTGCTGTACGGCGGCATCCGGGTCATCGACCATTCGATGCAGATCGGCGTGCTGGTCACTTTCCTGCTGTACCTGCGGAGGTTCTTCGAGCCGCTGCAGGACGTGTCGCAGTTCTACAGCACGTTTCAGTCGGCCGCGGCCGCGCTGGAGAAGCTGTCCGGCGTGCTGGAGGAAGAGCCGTCGGTGCCCGAGCCCGCCGAACCAGCCGCACTGCCGGTCCAGGCGGCCGGGGCCGGCCCCGGCCGCACGCTGGAACTGGCCGAGGTGCGGTTCGCCTACCGCGAGGCGATCGTCTTGCCGGACCTGAACCTCACCATCCCGGCCGGACAGACGGTCGCGCTGGTCGGGGCGACCGGGGCCGGCAAGACCACGATCGCGCGGCTACTGGCCAGGTTCTATGACCCAGGCCAGGGCCGGGTCACCATCGACGGGGTCGACCTGCGGACGATCGCCGACGCCGACCTGCGGCGCGAGATCATCCTCATCACGCAGGAGAACTTCCTGTTCAGCGCCTCGGTCGCGGACAACATCGGACTGGGCCGGCCGGGCGCCAGCCGGGCCGAGATCGAGGCGGCGGCCAGGGCCGTCGGGGCCGGCGAGTTCATCGATGCGCTGCCGCAGGGCTTCGACACCAATGTCGGCAAACGCGGCGGGCGGCTCTCGGCCGGCCAGCGGCAGCTGATCTCGTTCGCCCGCGCCTTCCTGGCCGCGCCCAGCGTCCTGATCCTGGACGAGGCGACCTCGCTGCTCGACCTGCCGGGCGAGCGAGTGGTCCAGCAGGCGCTGCAGACCGTGCTGGCCGGGCGGACCGCGGTCATCATCGCGCACCGGCTCTCGACCGTGCGCATCGCCGACCGGGTGCTCGTGCTCGACCACGGCGAGGTCACCGAGGACGGCACCCCGGCTGAGCTGATGGCCAGCGGCGGCGAATACTCCGACCTGCATCAGAGCTGGCTCGAGAGCCTGGCGTAGCGGCCGGAACTGACCCGGTCAGGCAACGGTCGGGCAACGGCGCGGCCTAGTCGCACGTTGTGCCGCACCGGGTCGGCTAAGCTGGCGCACGTGAAGGCGGGACGTAACCGGCCGAGCGAGGACGCCCAGGCTAAATACCTGGCAGACGTCGCGCTAGCCGCCAATTTTGACGATCTGCTCGCCGACGCCCAGTCGGCGGAGAAGCAGTACCGGGCGGCGCAGGCGACCGCCGCTCCGCCAGCCGAGCAGTTCGTGCTGGCGAAGCGGCTCGACGCCGCGCTCACGGACGTCATGCGCTCAGCCTTCGCAGCCGTACGGGCCGAGATCGGGCCGCGCGGGTACGACGACCGGATCTTCAAGCGCAAGGCGATGGCCACGCCCGCGGTAAAGGCGCTGCAGGCAGAGGCTGAGCGGCTGCTCACGCTGCGCGAGACGCACCGGCTGACCGGAATCCCGGCCCGCCCGGAGCCGATCGGGCTGCGCGCTGAGCCGCTGGCCTGGGAGCCCGCACACTAAAGATCCGGTCAACGATACGAAAAAGTCCTGCCCATGGGATGTTCATACGCATGGAGAGGCGTTGAAGACGGTAGTGAACCTGCTAAGCCCGTATGCCTAGGGCTACCAGGAAAGCTACAAATAACCTGCCGCAAAACCATCACAATGTGCCATGTCGGCGCACCGTGATCCCTGGCAGGTTAGATACCGATGATGATCATGCCCCCCATATTGATCAGGAGGCGCACGGATGTGCCCGCATTCGCCCCCGTGCCCGAGTGCTAGCGACCCGGACCACGAGGCGGCCAAGACCCTTATCAGCCACCCAGAACAGGGCTGGAGCCTGCTCTGCAACGGCATCGTCGTGTTCGAGGACACTGGCGAGCTGCTGCCCGGCGGAGACGCCATCGCCCCGCACCGCCCGACCGATCTGATTACCCGGCCGGTATCGGCCTTCCCCGCCGCCTGACCCAGATCAGGCCAGTTCGCCCGCGGCGTCGGCGGCCATCGCAGTCCGCCCGCCCCCGCGCAGCTCACCCCTCGTTGAGCTCACCCTCCGCGCTCGCTACCGCCGAAGGTCTACCCCGCGGCCGCCCCGGCGGACGCCTCCCGCAGGAGCCCCGAGCAGCCGGGACTGGGCCCCATTCCGAGCCGTACCGTCACTTATCATCGCCCGGCACCATGATCACGATGCGATTCGCGGTATTTGCCGGAAATAGTCGATGACAAGTCCAAACGATCATGGTCGAGCGCCCGCAAACCCGGCTGGTCAGCCGGAGACAGCCCGGCCGAGCACGCTGGGCAGCCACGACGCGACCGCCCCCGCGACTGCCTGACGGCTCCCGGACAGCGCGTGTGTCTGGCCGGGCAGCACGACGAGGGTGTCGGCGTCGGCACGGTCAGGAACGCCAAACGGGTCCCGGTCCCCGTTGATGACCAGCACCGGAACCCCGGCCGACCGCAATTCGTCCGCCCGCGAATGCTCGGCCGACCCGCCCCGCCCCGGCGGATGCAGCGGAAACGCCAGCGCGATCACCCCGGCCGCCCCTGCCGCCCCGGCCGTCCGGCAAGCCACCCGGGCACCGTTGCTCCGCCCGCCCTGGATCAGCGGCAGGCCGGGATAGGCGGCCCGCAGCACCGCGACGATCTCCAGCCAGGCCGCGTCCTGCTTCAGGGCCGAACCGGGCGCCCGCGCGCCCCGGACCCGGTACGGCTGCAGCACCCGCACCGCCACCGCGCCGGCCTCCCGCCCGGCCCGGCTGGCCGCGAGCAGGTCAGGGGTCTCGGTCCCGCCGCCCGCCCCGTGCGTCAGCACCAGCAGGAACTCCGGGCCGGCGCCGTCGCCCGCCGGCGGTTCGACGACCGCCGTGGCTGGCCCGGCCGACGTGCTGAACTCCATGCCGGCCACCCTAACGACATCCCGCCCGGGCCGGTGAATACCCATGCGGGCTGGCTGACCTGCAGCTAAGGCCGGACCCGGGCGGACGTCGCCCTGAGGTCAGACGATCGCGATCGGGTTGACCGGCGAGCCGGTGCCGCGGGCCAGCCGCAGCGGCGCGATCACGCACAGGAACGAGTACCGGCCGAGCTGCTGGCAGGCCGGCAGCAGCTCCTCGAACTGCAGGTAGTCGAGCAACGGCAGCCCGATCGCGTTGACCGCGAGCACGTGCACGGGAAAATCGACGCCCTGCACGGCGCTGGCCGCGGTGTCGCTGTTGCTGTCGCATCCGAGCACCGAAATCTGGCGTTCGGCCAGCAGCGGCACCACCGTCGGGTGCAGGCCGGCCCGGGCCGAGGCAGCGTCCCAGGGGCCTTGTTCGGTCCGCCTGAGCCGGTGCCCGACGCGCACGAACAGCAGATCACCACGGCCGAACCGGACATGCTGGCGCTGCTCGGCAGCGAGCAGGTCCCCCGCGGTGACATGGTCGCCCGGCTCCAGCCAGTCCGTGCCGCGGACCGCCGGTATATCCAGCAGCACGCCCCGTCCGGCGATGCCGTTCCTGGCCACGGCGATCGACAGGGCCTCGGCCCCGGCGTCGCTGACCGCGTCGGCCGGGACGCCGTTGTACAGCGAGTGATCGAACATCACGTGGCACAGCGCGTCCATGTGCGAGTCCGCGTTGCCGTGCACGTTCATCGCGATCCTGTCCATGCCGAACGAGACGCCCTCGTCGGCGGCGGTCGCCGCAGTGCCGGTCATCTGATGCACGGCCGGGTGCGGGTTGTCCGCCGCCACCTTGCTCTCGATCGGCACCGACATCGAGAACGTCCGGCCCTGGCTAACCTCGCCCAGCGCGGCCAGCAGGTCCTCGGGCCGCAGGTTGTTCAGCGCCCCGCGGCGGTCCTCGGCCCCCCACGGAAGCTGCTCGCGCAGGTGGGCGTACAGGCTGCGGAACTCGGCCTCGGTCATCGTGGCCCGGGCGGCGGGCCGGGATCCGGCGTCCTCGTCGGCGGTCATCGTAGTCAGCCTCCGCGTTCTGGCCCCGGACGGCATCATCCGGAGCGGGTGGGGCAGTCTGGACGGCAGGTTAGCGACTCCCGGGCCGGCCGGCCCGGACCTGAGCCAGCGAGGAGGCCGATGTCCGGCAAGCGCCTGGTGGCGGTCAGCTACCCGGCTGATGAGGATTACGCCACCGTTAACCGCGCGGTTCTCGCCGACGACGCCGAGGTGGTCTTCCTGCGCGACTTGCCGGAGGCCGACCGGCTGGGCGTACTCACGAAGGCTGAGGTCCTGATCGGCTGGAACCTTCAGCGAGAACTCCCCGACGCCGCGCTGCTGGCGGCACCGGGCCTGCGGTTCATCCAGCTGCTGTCGGCCGGGGCCGACGGCGTCGATTTCGCGGCGATCCGGCCGCAGGTTCGGCTGGCCGGCAACGTCGGCGCCTACGCCGAGCCCATGGCCGAGCACGTGCTGGCGATGACGCTGGCCCTGGCCAAGCGGCTGCCGCAGCGGCACGCGGCGCTGGCGCGGGGCGAGTGGCGGCAGTCCGAGCCGCTGCTCACGCTGCGCGGCGCGGTCTGCGGGATCCTCGGCTTCGGCGGCATCGGCCGGGCGACGGCGCGGCTGATGCGGCCGTTCGGTGCCCGCATTCACGCGATCACCAGCTCGGGCACGACCAGCGAGGACGTGGAGTTCTGCGGCCCGCTGGCCGATCTCGACGTCGTGCTCGCCGCCGCCGACGTGCTGGTCGTCTCGCTGCCGCTGACCAAGTCGACCCGGGGCCTGATCGGAGCCCGGGAACTGGGCCTGATGAAACCGGCCGCGATCGTCGTGAACGTGGCCCGCGGCGCGATCATCGACGAGCAGGCGCTGTACTCGCACCTGGTCGCGCGACCCGACTTCGGGGCCGGACTGGATGCGTGGTGGCACGAGCCCCGCGGCGGCGCGCCGTTCCGTACCGGCTATCCGTTCTTTGACCTGCCCAACGTGATCGGCTCGCCGCACAACTCCGGCATCGTGCCGGGGGTGCTGTTGTCCGCGGCCGGGAAAGCGGCCGAGAACGCCCTCCGCTACCTGCGCGGCGAACCGGTCACCGGCGTCATGAACCGCGACGACTATCTCTAACCGCGCACTCGCCGGCCAGGAGGTAGGCGATCGCGTCGGCGGCGGACCAGTCGCCGGTCGCGCCGGGGCCGGCCAGCATGTCGCGGGCGCCGTCGAGGTCGGTTCCGAGGGTGACCAGCGCGTCCTCGGTATAGCCGCTGCCCCGGCGGACCTGGCCGAGGCCAACGTTGGCCAGCAGCGCGTTGCACAGGCAGGCGCGTCCGGCCGTGTCGGCCGCGCCGCCGCCCTTGCGCTCGTGCATGCGTACCGGCTCACCCGGGCAGCGGTAGCCGACCGCGCCGTCGGGCCGCCGGTAGGGAACGCGGAGATACCCGAGGTCGCACAGGCGCGGCCGGGCCTGATAACGCTGCGGGTCAGCCAGCGTGCCCGGCAGCTGCGCGACCTTGAACGGGAATCCGGTCGGCGAGGCGGCGGGATCGGTGCGGACCCGCAGGGTTCCGGCCCGGGCCTGGTCCAGCAGCTGAGCACGCAGGTCGGGCCGCAGCCCGGACTCCCGGCAGAGGCCGAACAAGGTTCCGGCCTGGATCCCGGCCGCCCCGGCGGCCTGGGCCTCGCGCAACCGCGCCGGGGTCCCGTACGAACCGGCCAGCCAGAACGGCAGGCCGGTGGCGCCCACCCGGGCCAGGTCGGCGTCGTCGCGGGCGCCATAGCGCGGCTGGCCGTCGTCGTCCAGCGCGAGCCGTCCCCTGGGCGGTGCGTTGTGCCCGCCGGCCGGGGCGCCTTCGATGACGAACCCGTCGGGCCGGATCGCGGGATCGCGGTTCAGGTATTCGGCCAGGATGTGCGAGGAGACGATGGCCAGGAACGCCGGGCGGGTCGCGGGCGGCAGTTCCCGGCCCAGCAACCCGGCCGGATCCAGGTCGATCGTGTGCCGCTCGCCGTCTTCGGCTCCGGCCACCGCGACCGGCAGGCTGACCGGCTCGTGCCGGGCCAGGGCGTTCAGCAGCCTGGGCAGTTCGCGCGGGATGCCTGCCCCGACCAGCACCACGTCGACCCCGGCCAGGACAGCCCCGTAGGCGGCGGCCGGCAGCGGCAGCTGGACCTTCTCCAGGAAATTCACCCCGACCAGGCCGTGGTGCCCCTCCTTGGCCAGCCACACCTCGGCGAAGCTGGCGACCACGGTGAGTTCCTGAGCGAGCTGGTCCGGCCGTAGCCGCGGTCGAGGAGTCGGCGCGTATGGCGTACCGGGCGGGCGGCCGCCTGGCCGGTAGTACCGGTCCAGGACCCGGGCCGCGACCTCGGGCACCGGGAACGCGGCCAGCGCCCGCCGGGCGTGCCCTTCCGGGTCGCCGTCCTGCAGGCGGCGGGCCAGGACGGCATCCAGCGCGGTACCGGAGACGACGCCGAGCTGACCGCACTGCGCGACCGCCCGGGCCAGCCGCCAGGACGAGACGGCCACGCCCATCCCGCCCTGGATGATCGGAGGGAGCGCGGCGGCGCTGGACGTCGGCATACGGCCTCCAAGTTACGGTAGCGAAGGTTACGCTAACGTAGCTTTGACTGCCGGAATAGTGCCATAGGTCACCGAGCCGGCGCCGGCTAGCCAGGCAGGATCTTGGCCAGGAACTGGCCGGTGTAGCTCTCGGCGACCTTGGCGATCTTCTCCGGCGTGCCGGTCGCGATGACCTGGCCGCCGCGGGAACCACCTTCCGGGCCGAGGTCGATCACCCAGTCCGCGGTCTTGATCACATCCAGGTTGTGCTCGATCACGATCACCGTGGTGCCGCCGTCGACCAGGCGGCCGAGCACGCCCAGGAGCTTGCGGATGTCGTCGAAGTGCAGCCCGGTGGTCGGCTCGTCCAGGACGTAGATGGTCCGGCCGGTGGACCGGCGCTGCAGCTCGGAGGACAGCTTGACCCGCTGGGCCTCGCCGCCGGACAGGGTCGGGGCCGGCTGGCCGAGCCGGACGTAGCCGAGGCCGACGTCGACCAGCGTCTTCAGGTGCCGGTGAATGGCCGGGACCGGCTCGAAGAACTCAGACGCCTCCTCGATCGGCATGTTCAGCACGTCCGCGATGGACTTGCCCTTGTAGTGCACCTGCAGCGTGTCGGTGTTGTACCGGGCGCCGTGGCAGACCTCGCAGGGCACGTAGACGTCGGGCAGGAACTGCATCTCGATCTTGATCGTGCCGTCGCCCGAGCAGGCTTCGCACCGGCCGCCCTTGATGTTGAACGAGAACCGGCCCGGCTGGTAGCCGCGTATCTTGGCCTCGGTGGTCTGCGCGAATAGCCGCCTGATGTGGTCGAACACCCCGGTGTAGGTGGCCGGGTTGGACCGCGGGGTCCGGCCGATCGGGCCCTGGTCGACGTGCACGACCTTGTCCAGGTGCTGCATGCCGGTGACCTTGCCGTGCCGGCCGGGCACGATCCGCGCGCCGTTCAGCTCTTTGGCCAGGGCCGCGTACAAGATGTCGTTGACCAGCGTCGACTTGCCGGAGCCGGACACCCCGGTGACCGCGATGAACGTGCCGAGCGGGAACGCGACATCCACGCCCTGCAGGTTGTGCTCGGTAGCGCCCTTGACGACCACTTCCTTGCCGCGCGAGACCTTGCGCCGCTTGCGCGGCACCTCGATCGCCTCCCGGCCGGTCAGGTAGGCCCCGGTCAGCGACTCCTCGCTGGCCAGCAACTCGTCCAGCGGCCCGGACACGACGATCTGGCCGCCGTGCTCGCCAGCCCGCGGGCCGATGTCGACGACCCAGTCGGCCGCCTTGATCGTGTCCTCGTCGTGCTCGACCACGATCAGCGTGTTGCCGAGGTCGCGCAGCCGCAGCAGGGTCTCGAGCAGCCGGTGGTTGTCCCGCTGGTGCAGTCCGATCGACGGCTCGTCCAGCACGTACAGCACGCCGACCAGCCCGGACCCGATCTGGGTGGCCAGCCGGATCCGCTGGGCCTCGCCGCCCGCCAGCGTCGCCGACGCCCGGTCCAGGGTCAGGTAGTCGAGCCCGACGTCGAGCAGGAACCCCAGCCGGGCGTTGATCTCCTTCAGCACCCGGCCGGCGATCTGCTGGTCCCGCTCGGACAGCTCGAGCGTCCGCAGCAGTTTGGTCAGCTCGCCGATCGGCAGCGCGCAGTACGCGGCAATGGACCGGCCGTCCATCGTGACCGCCAGCGTCAGCGGCTTGAGCCGGGTCCCCTGACAGGACGGGCACGGCACCTCGCGCATGAACCCCGCGAACCGCTCCCGGCTCGAGTCACTCTCGGCCTCCGCGTGCCGCCGGGAGATGTACGGGATCGCGCCCTCGAAGTTGGTGTAGTACGAGCGCTCCCGGCCGTACCGGTTCTTGTACCTGACGTGTACCTGCTCGTCGTAGCCATTCAGCAGCGCCTTGCGCGCCGCCGCGGGCAGCTTGGCCCACGGCGTGTCCACGCTGAACCCCAGCGCGGAGCCGAGCGCCTCCATCAGGCGCAGGAAGTAGTCGCTAACGTGGCCGCCGCTCCAGACCCCGATCGCGCCCTGGGCCAGTGACAGGTCGGAGTCGGACACCACCAGCTCGGGGTCGACTTCCATCCTGGTGCCCAGCCCGGTGCAGTCCGGGCAGGCGCCCCACGGCGAGTTGAACGAGAACGACCGCGGTTCCAGCTCCTCGAACGACAGGTCGTCATACAGGCAGGCCAGGTGCTCGGAGTACATCCGCTCCCGGTTGGGGTCGTTCTCCGGCAGGTCGACGAAATCCAGCACGACCACGCCGCCGGACAGCCCGAGCGAGGTCTCGACCGAGTCGGTCAGCCGCCGCCGGGCGGACTCCTTGACCGACAGCCGGTCGACGATGACCTCGATCGTGTGCTTCTCGTACTTCTTCAGCGCGGGCAGGTTCCCTGACCCGGTGGTCGCGTCGTCCAGCCTGATCGTGACCCCGTCGACCCTGGCCCGCGAGTACCCCTTGGTGACCAGCTCGCGCAGCAATTCTGTGTACTCGCCCTTACGTCCCCTGATCACCGGCGCGAGCACCTGGAATCTGGTGTCTTCCCTGAACTCCAGGACGCGGTCCACGATCTGCTGGGGGGTCTGCCTGGCGATCGGCCGGCCGCACTTCGGGCAGTGCGGCTTGCCGATCCGCGCGAACAGGAGCCGCAGGTAGTCGTACACCTCGGTAACGGTGCCGACGGTGGATCGCGGGTTGCGGCTGGCCGCCTTCTGGTCGATCGAGACGGCCGGTGACAATCCGTCGATGAAGTCGACGTCGGGCTTGTCCATCTGGCCGAGGAACTGCCGGGCGTAAGCCGACAGCGACTCGACGTACCGGCGCTGGCCTTCGGCGAAGATCGTGTCGAAGGCCAGGCTCGACTTCCCCGAGCCAGACAGCCCGGTGAACACGATCATGGCGTCCCTGGGCAGGTCCAGCGAGACGTCCTTGAGGTTGTGCTCACGGGCACCGCGGACTACCAGTCGTTCTGCCACTGTGCGCTCTGTTTCTCCTGGTCTGCGGTCTCTAGCCGGGGCTGTCGAACCGGGCACGGTCGGGGCGGCGCTGGGTTGCGAGATGCGCGCTCAATCGTAACCGGGGGCACTGACAATGCGCCGGGCTCGCGAGCGGACCGGCGGCCAGAGGGTCGTACCGGTTAACAAATCCGGCCGCCGAAATGATCCGCGCTCCACCGGGCCGTCATCGGAACTGCACGGCACATGCCAAGGCGGCCGCCAGCATGGACCTGACCAGACAGCCGCAGGCCAGGGAGGAGCCTTCGCATGAAGACCTACGTATCGCTGATCAGCTGGACGGACCAGGGCATCAGGGACTTCCGCGACACGACCGACCGGGCCGAGGCGTTCACCAAGCTCGTCGAGAACGGCGGCGGCAAGGTCAGGGAGCTTGTCTGGACCGTGGGCGAGTACGACATGGTCTGCGTTGCCGACTTCCCCGACGAGGAGGCGGGAGTGGCGGCCCTGCTCGTGGTCAGTTCGCTCGGCAACGTCAGGAGCACCACGCTCCGCGCGTTCAGTGCCGAGGAGATGAGCGGCATCATCGCCAGGACCCGCTGAGCCCGGCGCCGATTCTGCCTCTGGCCTGGCTCCGGCGCAGGCCGATGTGCCGCGGGCGCCGCCGGTAGGGGAAGATGGCTCCCGTGAGCCAGCCCGCCGGCGCGCACGCGGTCGAGCAGAACCTCGGCCGGATCGAGGCCGCCCAGGACCGCCTGGCCGGCACGGCCGCCGCGCTCTCCGACCAGCAGGCGGGCGAGCCCTCGCTGTTGCCTGGCTGGACCAGGGGGCACGTGCTCACCCATATCGCGAGGAACGCCGACGGCCTGCGCAACCTGCTGATCTGGGCCCAGACCGGGGTGGAGACCCCGCAGTACGCCAGCCGGGACGAGCGCGACGCCCAGATCGAGGCCGGCGCTGGCCGCACCGCCGCCGAGCTCGCCGCCGACCTGGCCAGCTCGGCCGAGGCGTTCCTGGCCCAGGCCCGCGACCTGTCCAGCGACGCCTGGGACGTGCCGGTGCAGGCCATGCGCGGCCCGGCCCATCCGGCCTGGTTCACGCTGCACCGGCGGCTGACCGAGGTCGAGGTCCACCATGTCGACCTGGCCGCCGGCTACGCGCCGCCGGACTGGCCAGCCTGGTTCGTTACCGACCTGCTGTACCAGGTGACCGGCGGGATCGCCGAGCACGCCGACGCGCCCGCGGTCACCGTGACCGACTCCGCCAGCGGACGCCAGTACTGGCTGCGCCAGGATGCGCGATCGGACCGCGAGATCACAGGACCAGGGCCGGAACTCCTGGCCTGGCTACTCGGGCGGTCCGGCGGCTCGGCCCTCGTGGCCGATCCCCAGGGACCGCTGCCGGACATCCCGCCGTTCTGACCGGACACCCACCTGCGATCGACCGATCACACGAGAGGACACCATGACCTATAACGGCAACGTCAGCGTTGGCGGCCCGGCCCAGACCAGGGAGCTGCCCGGGCTGACCATCACCAAGGTCGCCGTCGGCCCGATGGACAACGACTGCTACCTGCTGCGGTGCACGAGCACCGGCGAGCAGTTGCTGATCGACGCCGCGAACGAGCCGGAGACCCTGATCGGCCTGCTGAACGGCGCCCCGCTGGCCACGATCGTGACCACCCACCAGCACCCGGACCATTGGCAGGCGCTCGAGGCCGTGGTCAAGGCGACCGGCGCCCAGACGGTCGCCCACCCCGACGACGCCGGCGCGCTCCCGGTC
>DASWAH010000326.1:0-2735 GCA_036391235.1 Streptosporangiaceae bacterium | reverse complement strand
CCGGGCAGCACCCCGATCCTGGCGTGCGTGTCGGCGAACCTGGCCCGCTCCGACGCGATCAGGAAGTCGCAGGCCAGCGCCAGCTCGAGGCCGCCGGTAACGGCGGGCCCGTTAATCGCCCCGATCAGCGGTGTCACCAGGTCGCCGACGACCGGACCGCTCGCTACGCCGGCCAGCGGACCGCCCGCCTGCCCGAGCTCGGCCAGGTCAAGGCCGGCGCAGAACGCGGGGTCGGCGCCGGTCAGCACGATCGCCGCGACATCGTCACGGTGATCGAGAGCCGCCAGTTCCGCGCGCAATGCGGTCAGCAACCCGGCCGAGATGGCGTTGCGGCGCTCGGGCCGGTTCAGTGTCACGACGGCGACCTCGCCGGTGACCTCGGTGAGTACCTCAGGCATGGAGTTTCGCCGCCTTATCCGAACCGCCTGCCGGACCTCCGTTGGCCGCACCGCCTCCCTCATCGGGGCTTGCCGGCAGCCAGATCCTGAACGTCGTGTTGCCCGGCTCACTGGACAGCATGAGCGTGCCGTGATGGGCCGCGACCACCGCGCGGACGATGGCCAGCCCGAGGCCGGTGCTGCCCGCGGTCCTGGACCGGGCTGTGTCGGCCCTGGAGAACCGCTCCCACACCTGTTCCTGCAGTTCGGGAGGGATGCCGGGACCGTCGTCGGTCACCGCGAGCTCGGCCCCTTCCTCGCCCCCGCTGGCCGCGTTGGCCAGTCGCACGGTCACGGTGCTGCCGCGTGGCGTGTGCGTCCGGGCGTTCCCGAGCAGGTTCGCCAGCACCTGATGCAGCCGGTACTGATCACCGGTGATCACGACCGGCTCCTCCGGCAGGTCGAGCACCCAGCGATGTTGCGGACCCGCGACCTGGGCGTCGCTGGTCACATCGATTGCCAGCTTGGTCAGGTCTACCGGCTCGTGGGCCAGCGGCCGCCCGGCGTCCAGCCTGGCCAGCAGCAGCAGGTCGTCGACCAGGCGGCTCATCCTGGCCGACTCGGCGTCCACCCGGCCGAGCGCGGTCCTGATGTCCGGACTCAGATCGCCCCCGGTGCGCAGGGCCAGCTCGGTGTAGCCGCGGATGCCGGCCAGCGGCGTGCGCAGCTCGTGGCTGGCGTCGGCGACAAACCGGCGCAGCTTGTCCTCGCTCTCCTGGCGGGTCGCCAGCGAGGCCTCGACGTGCCCGAGCATCCGGTTGAAGGCGAGGCCGAGCCGCCCGACCTCGGTCCTGACATCGGACTCGGGCGCCCGATGCGGCAGCACTACCTCGCCGCTCTCCAGCGGCAGCGCGCTCACCTCGGCCGCGGTCACCGTGACCCGGTCCAGCGGCCGCAGCGAGAGCCGGATCAGGCCAGTGCCGAGCACCGCCATCACGGCGAGCGCGGAGCCGAACACGATGACCTCGATCAGCTCCAGGGTGTGCACCGTCTGCTGCACGCCCCGGGTCGGCAGGCCGGCGATGTGCACGTCCCGGTCGTCACCGGCGAACGCGGTCAGGCGGTAGTCCCCGAGGCCGGACAGGTTCAACGTTTCCGGGTGGGCCGGACCTTGCCGCCCGCCGCGCGGCTGGCGGCTGGCCGGCAGCCGCTTCAGCATGGCCACGTCGGCCGCGGTCAGCTTGACTGCCCTCAGGCCCGGCCCCTGTCCGGTGCGGACGATCAGGCAGGCGTACGACAGCTTGCCGTGGTAGAGCCGGGCGGCGAAGGTGTTGACCGCCTGCGCTCCCGTGATCGATCCGCTCTGGTTGGCGCTCTTGCAGCTCGGGTTGGTCGGCTCCATGTCGGGTCCTGGTCCCTGGCCGGGAGCGCCGGCGGCCTGGTCCTCGATCAGGTGACTGAGCGCCTGGCCGGCCGAGTTCACTTGCTGATCGAGCTGGTTGAGCAGGAAGCTGCTCAGCTCGGCCGTGGTGACCAGGCCGACGCCGATGCTGGCCACGGTGAACAGCGCGATCAGCCCGGCGATCAGCCGGGCCCGCAGCGTCCAGCCCGCCATCCAGTGCCGCCACCGGCCGGGGTGCGTGCCTGCCGGATCGCCGGCCGTCATGACGCGGTCACTCCGCCGCGGGCCTCAGCACATAGCCGACCCCGCGCACCGTCGCGATCATCGGCTCGCGGCCAGCGTCGACCTTCTTGCGCAGGTAGGAGATGTACAACTCCACCACGTGGGCTTGCCCGCCGAAGTCGTAGTTCCACACCCGGTCCAGGATCTGAGCCTTGCTCAGCACCCGCTTCGGGTTCAGCATCAGGTACCTGAGCAGCTCGAATTCGGTCGCGGTGAGCTCGATCAGCTCACCGCCCCTGCGCACCTCGCGGGCGTCTTCGTCCATGGTGAGATCGCCGACCTCGAGCAGGCTGCCGCTGGCCGACCTGGCGATCCCGGCCCGCCTGAGCAGTCCCCGCAGCCGGGCCAGCACTTCCTCCAGGCTGAACGGCTTGGTCACGTAGTCGTCGCCGCCGGCCGTGATTCCGGCGATCCGGTCCTCGACCGCGTCCTTCGCGGTCAGGAACAGCACGCAGACGTGCGAGTTGTGGGTGCGCAGGCGGCGCAGCACCTCGAACCCATCGAAATCGGGCAGCATCACGTCCAGGATGACCGCGTCCGGCTCGAACTCACGGGCCGTCCTGACGGCCGAGCTGCCGTCGGCCGCCACCGCCACCTCCCAGCCCTCGTAGCGCAGCACGCTGGCCAGGACTTCGGCCAGCGTCGGCTCGTCGTCGACGACGAGCACGCGGATC
>DASWAH010000325.1:0-2963 GCA_036391235.1 Streptosporangiaceae bacterium | reverse complement strand
AGCGGGCCGCCCCGGCCAGGTCCCTGACGTGCTCCCTGGCGCTGTAGTCGAGCCTGGCCGAGGCCTGGGCGACGGCCAGGTCCAGGTCGTTGCCGCACTGTTCGAGCAGGATCGAGAAGTCCCGGCGGACCGGCTCGTGCAGGTCGTAGCCGAAGGACCGGTGAACCCGGGCGAAGGCCGGCTTGTACAGCCTGGCCCGTTCGTGCAGCCCGGATGCGTGCGACATCGGGTTCTTGTGCCGCGTCTTGATGTAGCCAGGCAGCATGTCCGCGAAGGCCTGGCGCAGGATCCACTTCTCCGCGCCGTCGCGGACCTTGAGCGACATCGGCAGCCGGAGCGCGACCGCGACCATCGCCGGGTCCAGGAACGGCACCCGGGCCTCGACCCCGGAGGCCATGCTGGTCCGGTCGACCCGCTGCAGCTCGGTGCGCCCCAAGTTCGCGATCTTATGCAGGAACAGCCGCCTGGCCTGGGCCGGCCCGACCTGCTCGTACATCGGGTAGCCGCCGAACAGCTCGTCCGATCCGTCGCCGGTCAGCACGACCTTGATCCCGCATTCGGCGATCCGCCGGAACAGCGGCACCGACACCACGGCGTTGATGATGTCGCCGTATTCGGTCAGCTCGGAGATCCTGATCGCCTCGCGAATCTGGTCGAGCCTGATCTGGCGGGGAGCCAGTTCGACGACCTCGTGCCGGACCCCGAGGTCGCCGGTCAGCCGACGTGCATACCTGACGTCCTCGCTGTCCGGAGTTCCGACCGTGAACGCGACGCAGCCGGGATGGCGCTGCCTGACGTGCAGCAGCGTCAGCGTGCTGTCCAGGCCGCCCGACAAGATCACGCCGACCGGCAGGTCGGTGTCGAGCCGGACCGCGATGGAATCGGCCAGCGCCTGCCTGATCAGGGCGGCAGCTTCGGCCGCATCATCCAGCTCGCCCGCACCGGCCGCGTCAGGTCCGGCGGCCCGATCCGGGTCGAGCAGGCTGCTGTAGTGCCGCAGGCGTGGCTGGCCGCCCGGCTCGGCCCAGCCATGGCACCCCGGCGGTACTTCGCGGACCGGCGCACCCGCCGGAACCAGGGCCTTGATCTCCGACGCCACCCGCAGCAGGCCGTGCCTGGCCGACCAGTACAGCGGCTTGACCCCGACCAGGTCTCTGGCCAGGTAGACCCGGCCCGAGTCACGCTCGCCGATCGCGAAGGCGAACTCGCCGCGCAGCCGGGCGACCGCGTGCTCGCCCCACTGGGCGAACGCCTCGGCTACGACCTCGGTGTCGCTGCCGGTGCGGAACACCCGGCCGAGCTCGGTCAGCTCGGCCCGCAACTCGCGGTGGTTGTAGATCTCGCCGTTGAGGCACAGCAGCCAGTGGCCGCCGGCCGAGGCCCACGGCTGCACCGCGCGGTCGCGATCCACGATTCGCAGCCGCTGCGTCCCGGCCGCCAGGCGCGGGCCGGACGCCGTCTCGGTGACCTCGCCGCGCGGGCGCAGCGCGGCGAGCATGGTCGTCAGCCCGGCCTGATCCGCGCCGTCGCCGGCGATCAGGGCAATGCCGCACACCGGTGGTCAGGCACCCATCCTGGCCGCCGGCACCCGGCGCGGGCCGTTGACCACGTCGGGGCGCAGGCAGACGTGCCAGGCCTGGCCCTCGTCGATGACATTGACCTCGTCAGCGCGCTGCCGGTCGAGCAGCAGGCCGCGCAGCAGCCGGTGCGCGCGGAACCGGCGGTACCACCGCATCTCGATGTCGGCCGCGTAACCGACGCAGTGCGCGCTGGGCAGCAGCGCGACGTAGCCGAGCGACTTCAGGTGCCGCTGGTGCTCGATGCTGCGGGCCACGCTGGTGATCCACAGCGGCGGCGTACCGTCCGGCGCGATCGTGGCGAACTCCTCGGCCAGGCCGTTCAGCCAGGCGACGGTTTGCGGCCTGGCCCGCGGCAGCCAGAGCCCGGCCGTGCGGGGGGCCCGGCCGGGCAGCGCCCGGCGCTGGGCCGAGCGGGCGGCGCGGTGCATGAACGTGACGGCCTGATGCCGGTACCGGAACCGGATCTGGCCGGAGTCGCCGAGCTCGTCCAGGTCCACGAGCTCCGTGGCATCCCGCACGTCCTCGTCGCTGCTGTACATCGGGGTGCGGCCCCACCAGACAGCGTCGATCTGGGCCAGCAGGGAGATGCGGACCAGCGAGGCGAGCGATCCGATGGAGTTGCTGGGGTTCGGCTCGTAGTTCCTGATCTCGAACAGCAGCTTGGCGACGGTCGCGTCCATACCGTCCGGCGTGGCCTGCAGGACCGGCAGGAACTCCTCTTCCTCGACCCGTTTGCTCACGATGTGCTCGGCGCACCGGGCGTCCGTGGAGGTGCAGTTCCCGACCTCGCTGACCAGATCGGCGACGGCCGCGCGGAACGTGCCGAGAACCGGAAGGCAGGGCGAGAAATGCTCGGCCGGCGCGCGGCTCAGCCGCCCGTCATGATCGGCCAGCTGCACGGTCACGGTTCCCCCTCGGCGTCGAAGCCATCGCGGTGCCCAGCGCACAGAGTGTAACAACGCAATAGCTAAGGGTAACGTCTTTTGCATCTTCGTCCGGTGTGACCTGCTCCGGCGCGTCCCGCCCAAGTGGGCACGAAAGGGCGGCCGGAATGCCGTGAACCGGGTGCCGCCGATGCCGGACGAGGCCCGGGGTTCGGCGCAGGCGAGCCGGGGCGGAATCCCCCCGGCGCCTCAGGTCCGGTTCGCCGCTAGGCTGGGGCCCGGCCTGCCGGGCGCGAACGCCGCGCCGCCGGACGAGGCAGGGCCGGTCAATCGACGCAAATCCCGCCGCAGGACAGGGTGGTTCAGCCATGCAGGTGCACGAGTCGCTGATCGATCTCATCGGCAACACGCCGCTGCTCAGGCTGCGCAAGGTCACCAGCCACCTGGGCAGCGGGCATAGCCACGACGATCAGGGCGCGCGGCGCGGAGCGGCTCCGGC
>DASWAH010000324.1:0-7453 GCA_036391235.1 Streptosporangiaceae bacterium | reverse complement strand
AACTCTGGTGGTTCGGGCAGATGATGAACGGCCCAGCCTTCGGCAGTCTCTCCAGCCCTTCTACCTTCAATCCGAACATATCTCGCATTACGAGATTTACCAGCCGAGTTAGCGAGAACCAGAAGCGCGAGCTGATCGGGTGCGGCTTCGCCACGTTCAGCACATCCGGATCGTCCGGCTCTTCCTGCAGCACGGCCTCCCACGTCGGACGCTCGACCGCTACATGCCCCGGTCCCGAAGCAAACCGTGCTGCCTCGACCAACTCCCTCACCGTGTAGATCGACGACGCCACCGAATCGTCCAGCGTCGCCCCGAGTTCCCGCTCGACGGCCACCAGCAACTCGACCCGCTCCATCGAGTCCAGCCCGAGGTCAAGTTCAAGATTGTCATTCGGGTGAATATCTTCTTTCTTCGTCTTCGACGCCCCGCGAATCACCACCATTGCCCGTTGCACTTCCGGCGTCTCCAGCCACTTCTGATCGTCGACCGAGAGCTTGCGCTCCTGCGCGACTTACCTGGCCGGCGAGCTGCGGCCCGGCGACCAGCTCGAGGTGCGCGGGCCGGTCGGCGGCTACTTCGTCTGGGACGTGGCCGACGCGGCCAGCCCGCTGCTGCTGGCGGCGGGCGGATCGGGAATCGTGCCGCTGCGGTCGATCCTGCGGTGCCGGTCCGGGCTAAACGGCCCGGCCGCACCGGCCCGGCTGCTGTACTCGGCCCGCTGCGCTGACGACGTCATCTACCGGGCCGAGCTGGACCGCGGTCAGCCGGGTCTGACCGTGACCTACGCCCTGACCAGGCGGACGCCGCCAGGCTGGACCGGGTTCTCCGGGCGGGTGGACGCCGGGCTGCTCGGGCGGGTCGCCTGGCCGGCCGCGGCCGGGCCGCTGGCCTTCGTGTGCGGGCCGACCAGTTTCGTGGAGGCGGTCGCGGCCGGGCTGAGCGGGCTCGGGTACCCGCAGGACCGGGTCAAGACCGAACGCTATGGCGGACCGGGAGGGCGCTGATGGACGCGGTCGACGGCAGTGTTGTCGACGGCAGTGTTGTTGACGGCAATGCGATCGGGGGGCTCCTCCACGAGGTCTTCGGGGCCGAGATGACGGCGGCCGTCGCGGCCTGCGGGTCGTGCGGGATGACCGGCCCGGTGGCCGGGATGGTGGTGTACCGGCACGCGCCCGGCGTGGTGGCCAGGTGCCGGGGATGCGGCAGCCTGCTGATGGTGATCGTGACCGCGCGCGGGCTGAACTGCGTCGACCTGCGTGGCCTGGCCAGGCTTGACCCGCCGAGCGAGAGGATGCCGACGTGACCGAGGACAGCGTGCGGGCGGCGGAGAACGCGCCCGCGGCAGACACCGGGCGGGCGGCGATCCTGACCGTCGACGACGACCCCGCGGTCTCCCGGGCGGTGGCGCGGGACCTGCGCCGCCGGTACGGGGACCGGCACCGGATCGTGCGGGCCGAGTCCGGCCAGGCCGGACTGGAGGCGCTAGCCGAGATGAAGCTGCGCGGCGACCGGGTCGCGGTGATCCTGGCCGACTACCGGATGCCGCAGATGAACGGGATCGAGTTCCTCGAGCAGGCGATGGACGTGTTCCCGGCGGCCCGGCGGGCGCTGCTCACCGCCTACGCCGACACCGGCGCCGCGATCGACGCGATCAACGTGGTCGATCTGGACTACTACCTGCTCAAGCCGTGGGACCCGCCAGAGGAGAAGCTCTACCCGGTGCTCGACTCGCTGCTGGAGGCCTGGACCGGGGCCGACAGCCGGCCGGTGCCGGAGACGAAGATCGTCGGGCACCGGTTCTCGGCCCGGTCGTCCGAGGTGCGCGAGTTCCTGGCCCGCAACCAGGTGCCCTATCGCTGGTACGCCAGCGACGAGCCCGAGGGGGAGCGGCTGCTGCGGGCGGCCGGGCAGGACGGCCGGGCGCTGCCGGTGGTGATCACGCCGGACGGCACCGTGCTGACCGCGCCGGCCGATACCGACCTGGCCGCGCACGTGGGCCTGGCCACCATCCCGTCGGAGGCGTTCTACGACCTGATCGTGGTCGGCGGCGGGCCGGCCGGCCTGGGCGCGGCCGTCTACGGCGCGTCCGAGGGGCTGCGGACCGTGCTGGTCGAGCGAACCGCTACCGGCGGCCAGGCCGGGCAGAGCTCCCGGATCGAGAACTACCTGGGTTTTCCCGACGGCGTGTCGGGGGCACAGCTGACCGGGCGGGCCAGGCGGCAGGCGGCCAAGTTCGGCGCCGAGCTGCTGACGACCAGGGAAGTGACCGGCCTCGACGTACGCGGGTCGGCCAGGTTCGTGCGGTTCGGCGACGGCAGCGCGGTCGGCGCGCACACGGTGATCCTGGCCACCGGGGTGAGTTACCGCCAGCTCACCGTGCCCGGGCTGGCCGAGCTGACCGGGCGCGGGGTGTTCTACGGCTCGGCCCTGACCGAGGCGACGAGCTGCGCCGGGCACGACATCTACATCGTCGGCGGGGCTAACTCGGCCGGCCAGGCCGCGGTCTACCTGGCCAAGGGCGCGCGGTCGGTGACGATGCTGGTGCGCGGGCCCTCGCTGGAGAAGTCGATGTCGCACTACCTGATCCAGCAGGTCGAGGGGATCGGGTCGATCACCGTGCGCACCTGCACCGAGGTGGCGCAGGCGCACGGCGAGGACCACCTGGAGCGGCTGACGCTGCGGGACAGCAGGACCGGCGAGACCGAGACGGTGCCGGCCGAGTGGCTGTTCGTGTTCATTGGGGCGGCCCCGCTGACCGGCTGGCTGGACGGGGTGGTGGCCAGGGACGAGCGCGGCTTCGTGATCACCGGTCCCGACCTGGTCAGCGAGGGCGAGCGGCCGCGCGGCTGGCCGCTGGACCGGGCGCCTTACCACCTGGAGACCAGCGTGCCCGGGGTGTTCGCGGCCGGCGACGTCCGGTCCGAGTCCGCGAAACGGGTGGCCTCCGCGGTCGGGGAGGGCGCGATGGCGGTCCTGCTCGTGCACCGTTACCTGGAGAAGCTGTGAACCCGGCGGCCTGCAGCGAGGCCGAGCTGCGGGACCTGTTCCTGTTCGAGAAGCTGACCGGCGAGCAACTGGCCTGGCTCTGCCGCAACGGCGAGGTGCAGGTCATCGGGCCGGGCCCGGTCTACCGCGAGGGAGAACCCGCCGCCTTCCTGTACGTGCTGCTCAGCGGCACGATCGTGCTCTCGCGCGCGGTCGGCGCGGATGACGTCGAGGTGACCAGGTCGTCCAGCCCCGGCGTGTACGCGGGGGCGTTCTTCGCCTACCTGGGCGACCGGGTGCCGCAGGTCTACAACAACTCGCTGAACGCGGCCGAGCCATCCAGGTTCTTCGTCCTGGCCGCGGCCAGGTTCGCCGAGCTGATGACCGACTGGTTCCCGATGGCGACCCACCTGCTCGAGGGCCTGCTGTTCGGATCACGGAGTGCCCAGGAAGCGATCGGCCAGCGCGAGCGGCTGCTTGCGCTCGGCTCGCTGTCGGCCGGGCTGGCCCACGAGCTGAACAACCCGGCCGCGGCCGCGCTGCGGGCGACCGGCTCGCTGCGGGACCGGGTCGGCGGGATGCGGCACAAGCTCGCCTTGATCGCCGGGCACGGTTATGACGCCGCGTTCATCGCGGCGCTGGTCGCCCTGGCCGACGACGCGGTGGAACGCTCGGCCAAGGCGCGGCCGCTGAGCCCGATCGAGACCTCGGACGCCGAGGACGCGATGTCGGACTGGCTGGACGACCGCGGCATCGAGCGCGGCTGGGATCTCGCCCCCTCGTTCGTCCAGGCGGGCCTGGACACCGGCTGGCTCGACCGGGTCGAGGCCACCGTGCTGGACTGCGCGGGGGAGTCGGGGGACCTGGACAGCGCGGTGCGCTGGCTGTTCTACACCGTCGAGACCGAGATCCTGATGAGCGAGATCTCCGATTCGGTGAGCCGGATCTCCGGTCTGGTCGGGGCGGCCCGGCAGTACTCGCAGCTCGACCGGGCCCCGTATCAGGTGATCGACGTGCACGAGCTGCTGGACAGCACGCTGGCCATGCTCGGGGCCAAGATCGGCGAAGGCGTGCGGGTGGTCAGGGAGTATGACCGGGCCCTGCCGCGGATCGGCGCCTACCCGGCCGAGCTGAACCAGGTCTGGACGAACCTGATCGACAACGCGATCTCGGCCATGGCCGGGACCGGGACGCTGACGATCCGCACATCCGCGCTGACCATGGCCGGCCGGGACGGCGTCGCGGTGGAGTTCGCCGATACCGGCCCGGGGATACCCGAGCAGATCAGGGAAAGAATCTTCGAGCCGTTCTTCACGACCAAGCCGGTCGGCGAAGGCACCGGCCTTGGCCTGGACATCTCCTGGCGCATCGTGGTCAGCCGGCACCACGGCGACCTGAAGGCGGAATCCGTGCCGGGGGACACCAGGTTCACGGTCTGGCTGCCGGTGACGTCCGGCGACAATCCCATCGCGAAGGAGCAGGACTGATGACCGCCCAACCCGGCATTGACCCCAGCGTTCCGCCCAGCGGCACCGGCTGCGCCGAGTGCGAAGCGGCCGCGGGCTGGTGGGTGCACCTGCGCCGGTGCGCCCAGTGCGGCCACATCGGCTGCTGCGACACCTCGCCCTCGCAGCACGCGACCGCGCACGCCAAGGCCACGGGCCACCAGGTGATCAGGAGTTTCGAGCCGGGCGAGGCGTGGTTCTTCCGGTACGACACCAACGAGATCTTCGAGTCAGGGCCCGAACTGGCCCCGCCCGAGCAGCACCCGGCCGAGCAGCCGGTGCCAGGCCCGGAGGGCCGGGTGCCGTCCGACTGGCAGCGCTACCTGAACTAGCGAGCACGCCCGGTCCGGGTCAGTCGCCGTTGCCGTTGCCGTTGCCGTTGCCGTGATCGTGGCCGCGGCCGTGATGGCCGTGCCGGTCCGGGCGGGGGACCCGCCGGGCGGCGGTGAGCTGGACGGCGCTGCCCTGGCTCAGGCGGCCGGCCGGGGTGACCGCGATGACCGTCCCCGGACGGCGACCGCGGGCGGGCACCCAGCTCACGGTGACGCGCAGCCCGCGGCTGCGCAGCTCATTGGCCACGGCCGCGGCCGGCTGACCGATCAGGGTGGCCGCGCGGACCAGTACGGTCCTGGCCGTCGGGTGGCTGGATGGGCTGTGACTGGCGGGCGGCGCGGCCGAAGGGCCAGAAGACGCCGAGCTGGCCAGTACCCAGCCGCCGAGGCAGAGAGCCAGGATGATCGCGGCCGCGACGGCCAGGACCGCGCGGCGACGGGGCGCAGGTCCCCGGCCGGCCCCGGCCGCACGGCCCTGGCCAGCCGCGGCCGCGGGCCAGCCGGCGGACAGCCCGGACAGCCCGGACAGCCCGGACAGCCCGGACAGACCTGGAAGCTGGCGGGTGCGGTCATCGTCGGCGGCCGGGCCCGGAGTCGCCCCGACCGCGCGCACGGCCGGGCCGACGGCGCTCGCCTGCTCGCCCGCGAGATCCGCTCGCAGCGTCGCGGCGGTTGCGGCGACCTGGGCGGCGCTGGCCGGGCGGAGTGCCGGATCCCTGGCTGTCAGGCTGGCGACCAGCTCGGCTACCGGGAGCGGCACCGAGCCGGGCAGCGGCGGCAGCTGCTGGTTGCGCTGGGCGAGCGCGATCTCCAGCGCGGTGCCGGTGAAGGGCAGCCGTCCGGCCAGGCAGTGCCAGGCCACCATGCCGAGCGAGTACAGGTCGCTGGCCGGGCCGGCCGGCGCGCCGCCCACTCGCTCGGGAGCCAGGTAGGCCGGGGTTCCCATGACCATGCCGGTACGGGTCAGCGGGGCCGATCCGGTTGCGTAGGCGATGCCGAAGTCGGTGATCTTGACGCCGCCCCGCTCGTCGACCAGCAGGTTGCCCGGCTTGATGTCACGGTGCATCACCCCGGCCGCGTGCGCGACCGCAAGCCCGGCCGCGACCTGGGCGATCACGTCCAGCGTGGTCCCCGGTCCGAGCGGACCAGATGCCAGCAGGCTGGTCAGCGCCGGACCATCCACCAGCTCCATGATCAGGAACGGCGGCTGGCCGTCACGGCCCTCGCCGAAGTCGTAGACCTGGGCGATGGCCGGATGTGACAGCCCGGCCGCATGCCGGGCCTCGGCCCTGAACCGGTCCTGCGTCTCGGGATGCTGCGCGTACTCGGGATGCAGCAGCTTGACCGCGACCGGACGGTCCAGGACCAGGTCCACGGCCCGCCAGACCTCGCCCATGCCGCCCGAGGCGATGCGGGAGTCCAGGCGGTACCGGCCGGCGAGCAGATCGGGTGTGACTGAAAGGGGCATCCCGGCCAGGCTACCCGGGGCCGGCCGAAGCCGGCTGAGAGAATCGGTCACAGGCGGCGGCGACCTGCGGAGGATCATGCGCTTCTGGCAATGGCTCGGACGGCATGACCGCGACTACGCGGCGCTGCGCCGCGCGGTCCGCACCGCGATCGTCATGCCCGGCCTGTTCGCCCTCGGTGATGTCGTCATCGGCGACCCGAACGTCGCGACGTTCGCTGCCTTCGGCTCGTTCGCGATGATCTTGCTGGTCGACTTCGGCGGCCCGATGGCGGCCAGGCTGCAGGCCCAGGCCGCGCTCGTGGTTACCGGCGGCGTGCTGGTCTGCCTCGGCACGCTGGCGTCCCAGGCAACCTGGCTGGCCGCGATCGCGATGGCCGTGGTCGGCTTCGCGGTGCTGTTCGCGGGCGTAGTCAGCTCCGTCCTGGCCAGCGCATCGACCGCGCTGCTGCTGGCCTTCATCCTGCCGGTGACGGTGACCGCGCCGGTCTCCTCGCTCCCGGCCAGGCTGGCCGGCTGGGGCATCGCCGGCGCCTGCTCGCTGCTCGCGGTCGGCCTGGCCTGGCCCGCCCCGGTCCGCGAACCGCTGCGCTCGGCGGCCGCGGCGGCCTGCCGGGCGCTTGCGGCCAGGCTCCGCGCCGAGGTGGCCTACCTGATGAGCGACCAGGACGGCCAGTACGCGGCGGAGCGAGTTCACGCGGTCGAGCGCTCCGACGCTGCGGCGAGCGCGCTGCAGAAGGTCTTCCTCGGCACGCCCTACCGGCCGACCGCGCTCAGCACCGGCGCCCGCATGCTGGTGCGCCTGGCCGGCGAACTCGGCTGGGTGCACGCGATCGTCAGCCAGCCGGCCAAGCACCGGTCCGCGCCGTCCTGGCCGGTGATCAGCAAGCCGGCCTGCGGCGTCAAGACCGCCGCGGCGGGCGTGCTCGAACGCGGAGCTGATCTGCTCTCGGTCAGCGGCGAAGACCCGGCCGAGCTGCAGACGGCACTGGACGAGCTCGCCGCGGCGCTGCGCAAGCTGGAGGATCACGCCGCCGCCGAGCTGCCCAACGGCCGCAGCCCGGCCAGCCCGGGCCCTGGTTCTGACCCAGGGCCGGACCGCGGTACCAGCCCCGGCGCTGGCGGGATGCTGGTCAGCGCGCTCGATCCGGCGTTCCGGGCGCAAG
>DASWAH010000323.1:0-5713 GCA_036391235.1 Streptosporangiaceae bacterium | reverse complement strand
TTGCTACCCGGCCAGGCCCGGAACTTCGGGTCGTGGGTGGACTCCAGGGTCGGGATCTCGCTCGGCACGATGCCGGTGTCCAGCGGCAGGTCGTACTGCCCGGCCTTCATGTCGTTGAACTGGGTCTGCGCGTCCGAGACGCCCATGGTCACGGTGATCTCGTTCACGTACTGGTGCCGGTTGGCGTCGGTGGACTGCTTCCACGCCGGGTTCCGCTGCATCGTGATCGACCGGCTCGGCACGTAGGACGTGATCTGGTAAGGACCGTCGGAGATGGTGTGCTGGTCCAGCTGCAGGCTGTTCGGCACGTACTTGTTGTACTCGACCGGCCGGGCCGAGGTGAACGGCATGGCCAGCATGTAGATGAAGTCACCGGCCGACTGGATCAGGCTGAACTTCAGCGTCATCGAGTTCGGCGCGGTGATGCCCGAGATGTTGTGGCTGTTCTGGAAGTTCGCGATGTTCGCGGCCGTCGCCGAGTGCTTCTTGGCGCCGAAGTAGGAGGCCTCGGTGTCGCAGTACTGCTTCAGTCCCTTGATCGTCGCCGTGTAGTACAGCGGGTTGCCGACCGGGCTGACCGGGTTGCAGAACGCCTTGAACTCCCTGATGAAGTCGGCGGCAGTCACCTGACGGGGCGGGCTGGTGTTCCAGTCGACGCCCTTCTTGAGGTGGAACGTGTAGGTCTTGCCGCCGTTGGTGATCCCGCCGTTGGACGTGGTCGGCACCGCGGTCGCGACGTCGGGAACGGGCGTGATGTTGGTCTTCCACCCGGCCGAGCTCAGCGTGGTGCCGGGCGCGGTCGGATAGGTCAGCAACTGCCGCGCGTAGGCCCGCTCGAGGATGTAGTCGGCGGTGTAATAAGCCGGCACGGTGTCGATGTGGTCGGGTCCTGACGCCGCGACGAGCTTCAGCGTGCCGCCTTTGACCGGCGTGGTACCCGACCCCGAACTGGAATTCGACGAGCTGCTGCAGGCGGCGAGTCCGGCCGCTGCCAGGCCAGCGACCGCGATCGCGGTCATGCGCTGGAATCGACGTGTCATGAGCGGGCTCCTTCGGAACCTGGCGCGCGGCACAGGCGTGTCAGTATGAGCAGGCGACTCTGAGTAGTCGCAGCATCACTTTCCGTAACTACACGCATGCGGCGCGAGTGTCTAGGCCGGCGCCGGGGCCGCCCACGAGCATTTATGCAACCGCAATCACTTCGTGATCATGGCGTGCACGCGGCCCGGCCGCCCGCGGTGACCCAGCGGTTCAGCCTTCGACGGCGTACCGCATCGGCCAGAACTTGGACTGCGCCTCGGCGACCTCGGACGGCGGGTCCGACTCGGCGACGATGCCGCAGCCAGCGAACAGCCGCGCGTTGCGGCCGGCCACCAGCCCGCAGCGCAGTGCGATGCCCCACTCGCCGTTGCCCCGGCTGTCGACCCAGCCGACCGGGCCCGAGTACCGGCCCCTGTCCATGTGCTCCAGCTCGCGGATCAGCTCCATCGCCAGCTCGGCCGGGGTCCCGCAGATCGCGGCGGTCGGGTGCAGGGCGGCCGCGAGCGCGAGGGCCGAGTGACTGGCCTCGTCCGCGGCCGCCAGGCGGCCATGCACCTCGGTGCCCAGGTGCTGCACATTGGCCAGGCGCACCAGGGCCGGCTCGGGGTCGACGTCCAGGCGCTCGCACAGCGGCAGCAGCGCGGCCCGGACGTCGGCGACTGCGTACTGATGTTCCTCCCGGTCCTTGGCCGAGGCCAGCAGGCTCCGGCCCAGCGCCAGGTCGGCGTCTGGCGTGCCGCCCCGTGGCTTGGTCCCGGCCAGGACCAGCGAGAAGACTTCGGGGCCGGTCCGCCTGATCAGCAGCTCAGGAGTCGCGCCGACGAGGCCGTCGCAGGCGAAGGTGTAACAGTCGGGGTAGCGCTGGGCCAGCCGCGCGAGCAGGACCCTGGGGTCGATCTCGGCAGCGGCGGTGGCGTTCAGCTCCATCGCCAGCACGACCTTATGCAGGTCGCCCTGGGCGATGGCGGTGACCGCGGTGGCGACCGCTCGCTCCCACTGGGGCGCGGTCAGGCTGCCGTCAGACCAGCGGACGCTCGTCGGGGTGGTCAGCGGGCCGGGCCTGGGCAGGTCGCCGGGCTCGCGCCAGTCGTGACCGCGGTAGCCGGGCTGGCCGTCCGGCCCGGCCGGGGTGATCGTGGTCAGCCAGCTGACGCCGTCGCGACGGCCGAGCACGGCCCGCGGGACTACCAGCACCGAGCCGTCGGAGGTCGGGTCGAAGGTGAAGCTGCCGAACGCGACCGGGCCGGTGCCCGGCCCGTCCACTTCGTCGGTTACGTCGGCCGCGTCGAACAGTTCGCGCAGCCATTTCTCGCCGGCCGCGAACCGGTCCTGTCCGGCCGGCAGGGTGATCCTGGCGGCCGTGCCCCAGCCGGCCAGGCCGTCGCCACGCCGCACCCAGGCCAGCGCGCCGGGTTCTGGCAGCCGCCCGATCAGGTCACCAGGGTCGGGGAACCTGGCGGTCCGCACGACGAGCCGACCAGGCGACCGCTGAGCCGCTTCATCGTGCTGATGTCCCACGGCAGACAACTCTACGTCCGGTATCGGGCTGTGCTAGCCCGGGGGACGACCCCCGGACCCCCGATGCGGGCGCCTGGAGGCGGCGCCTTCCCTCGTCGCACACATCGCTCCGCTACAGCAGGGTCAGCTGCACGCCGTGCTGGGCAGGAGGGGTGGCCACCGGGATCCCCTCGCGTGGCGGGAGCCGGCGGGCGGCGGCGGGGGTGGCCCGGCCGATCCCGTGCCTGGCCGCCAGCTCGGCGACCTGCGCGCTGATCCGCCGCTGGTAGGCCTTGGGCGCGTAGGCACCCGCCCGGTAGAGCTCGGCGTACCTGGGCACCAGGGCGGGATGGTGCTCGGCCAGCCACTGCAGGTACCACTCGCGGGCGCCCGGCCGCAGGTGCAGCACGATCGGGCTCACGCTGGTCGCCCCGGCCGCGGCGATCTGCTGAACCGTCTGCTCGAGCTGGGCCGGGGAGTCGCTCAGGAAGGGCAGGACCGGGCCCATCAGGATGCCGCAGCGCAGGCCGCGCGCGGTGATCGCGGCACACGCTTCCAGCCGCCTGGCCGGCGCGGGCGTGCCCGGCTCGACCGCGGCCGACAGCGCGGCGTCGGTGAACCCCACCGAGAGGTTCAGCCCGACCGTCGTCCGGGCCGCCGCCTCCTCGAGCAGGTCGAGGTCGCGCAGCAGCAGTGTGCCCTTGGTCAGGATCGAGAACGGATTGCGGGCGTCGCTGAGCGCGCGGATGATGCCCGGCATCAGCCGGTAGCGGCCTTCGGCGCGCTGGTAGCAGTCGACGTTCGTGCCCATCGCGACGTGGCTGCCGGTCCAGGCGGCGCGGCTCAGGTCCCGGCGGGCCAGTTCGGCCGCGTTCATCTTGACGATGATCTTGGAGTTGAAGTCGAGGCCGGCGTCGAGGTCGAGATAGGTGTGCGTGCGCCGCGCGAAGCAGTAGACGCAGGCGTGGCCGCAGCCCCGGTACGGGTTGATCGTGTACTGGAACGGCATCCTCGAAGCGGCCGGCACCTTGTTGATAATCGACCGGGCATGCACTTCAAAGAACGTCATGCCCCGGAAGCCGGGGGTGTCGAAGGTGCGGGCCACCGCGTCGCGGCCGAACAGCGCGGCGCCGTCGTCGGCCAGGCTGAGCCCATCCCATCGCATCCGGCAACGCTAGAACATAAGTTCGAATCTTTCAAGCGCGGCAATGTCGCCACTAGTCTTAGGTCATCGGTAGGTAAATAATCTTCCAACAGGGGATAGTAAGGAAAAGTCCCGCGGCACGTCGGCGCGGGCGGCGGCGGAGGTGGTACGTGGCGCTTCCTATGGATGAGCAGCGCATTCTCGAAGAGATGGAGCGCATGCTCGCCGCCGATGATCCCAGGCTCGCGGCCAGGCTGGCCGCGTTCGGCCAGCCCGGACTGGGCCAGACGCTGCGCACGAGGCGGGCCAGGGCCACCTTGTCGGTCATGGCGCTCGTGCTGATCGCCGCCGTCGCCGGCGTGATCTACCTGATGAGCACGCTGCGGCCGGGGCCCAGCAGCCCGGCCCACGGCTCGACCCCGGTCGCGACCTCACCGCCCGCCAAGCCCTCGTCCGGAGCCACCGGCCAGAAGGCCGGCGCCGCCCCGCGGGCACGGCTGCGGACCAGGACCCTGGGCACGGGCACCGCCGCCGCGACGGCGCACTGCGCGGCCACCTTCGCGCCCAATTGCTAGGCCTGCCCGCCCGGCTGGATCGCTCGTTATCCTCCTGTCATGCCACTTCGCGAGGATGCGGTCCCCGGGATCAGCCACCGGGTCGTCGACGTGGGCGGGCTGCCCGTGCACGTCGCCGAGGCGGGGGAGGGTCCGCTGGTCGTGCTGCTGCACGGCTTCCCCGAGTGCTGGTATTCGTGGCGGCACCAGCTGACGGCCCTGGCCCGGGCCGGCTGGCATGCGGTCGCACCCGACCAGCGCGGGTACTGCAGCACCGGCGGCCCTGACGGGGTCAGCCAGTACACGATGCTGCACCTGGCCGGCGACGTGATCGGCCTGATCGACGCGCTCGGCGCGGAGCAGGCGGTGGTGGCCGGCCACGACTGGGGCGCCCCGGTGGCCTGGAGCACGGCGCTGCTGCGGCCCGACCGCATCCGCGGCGTGTTCGGCCTGAGCGTGCCGTACACCCCGCGCGGCAGCACTCCGCCGGTGCAGGCGCTGCGGGCGCTGTTCGGCGACGGCTTCTACATCTGCTACTTCCAGCAGCCCGGCGTCGCCGAGGCCGAGCTGGAACGCGACCCGCCGGCGACGTTCCGCCGCCTGCTGTACGGCGCGTCGGGCGACGCGACCGCGGGCGGGGTGCCTGTCGTGCCGCCCGGCGGTGAGTTCCTCGACCTGTCACCCGAGCCCGCCGTCCTGCCCGGCTGGCTGACCGAGCACGACATCGCCGTCTTCGCCGACGAGTTCGCCGAGTCCGGGTTCTCCAGGCCGCTGAACTGGTACCGGGCGATGGACCTGAGCTGGGAGCTGACCGCGGCCTGGCAGCACGCGCCCATCCGCGTCCCGGCCGGGTACCTGGCCGGCGACCACGACGTCGCGGTGAGCTTCCTGGGCGGCCCGGCCGTGATCGACCAGCTGCACGGCACCGTGCCCGGGCTCAGGACGGCCCGGCTGTTGCCCGGCTGCGGGCACTGGACCCAGCAGGAGCGGCCGGACGAGGTCAGCACGGCCATGATCGAATTCCTCAGCGGGCTGGACTGAGCCCCGCCCTCGCCTTGGCCTCCTGCCAGAGCGCCCGGTAGCTGGCGGATGCCTGGCTCCGCGGGGCAGTCGCGGTGACCGGGGCGCGCAGTACCGACATCCGCTCGATCGCCGACAAGGCGGGGATCGCGGCCGCGGCCACGTCGGCCCGCCCGGCCGGCAAGTCGGCCGCGATCTGCCGGTGCAGGCTCTTGCGCCGGTCGATCATCGAGAAGAAAGCCAGCACGCGCGGGCGGCGGCCGTCGAAGCCCGCGATGAACTCGGTCAGCTGATCCAGCGTGCGCACCGACAGCGTGGTCGGGATCAGCGGGACCAGCAGCAGGTCGGCCGCGTGCAGCACGTTCTCGGACAGCAGCGAGATGCTGGGCGGGCAGTCCAGGATCACCAGGTCGTACTCCCGGCGCAGCGGCGTCAGCAGGCTGCGCAGCCGGGTTCC
>DASWAH010000322.1:0-9728 GCA_036391235.1 Streptosporangiaceae bacterium | reverse complement strand
TCGGCGATGTCCTGGAAGAACCGGTGCAGGAAGATGAACCAGCCGAGGTCGAGCTCGCGCGGCCCGAGGGCCGCCATTTCCCAGTCCAGCACGGCGACCGGGGTGAAGCCCTCGTAGATGATGTTCCCGATCCGCGCGTCGCCCCAGCACAGCACGTCAGGTCCCGGATCGGCCGGCCAGTGCTGCTCGAGCCAGTCAAGGCCGCGCTCGATGATCGGGATGCGCAGCCCGTCGGCGGCCAGGGCCCAGCGGTAGTAGTCCTGCTGCCCGGTGACGTGCTGGCGCAGGGCGGTGGTGCCGGCCGGCGGGGCCAGGGCCGGGAACGCGGCCGCGGGTTCGGCGATCGCGTGCACCTGGGCCAGCACCGCGACGCTGTCGCGTTCCAGGGCCGCCCGGTCGTCGTCGCTCGCCTCGGCGAGCCAGCCGCCGAACACGTACGGCGGGTTGTCCAGCGGCACTCGCCCCGCGACCTGGTCCATTACGAAGAACGCGGTGCCGAGCGGCCCGCCGTCCGGCTGATTCCAGCGCAGCCGGGGCAGCGGCACCTCGCCCCGGGCCGCGACCTGCTCGATCAGCGTGAACTGGCCGGGCAGGTCGTACCGCGGAAAGACCGGGACGGCCTGGTCCTCGGGCGCCATGCGGGCCACGAACGAGCCCCGGCCCGGGCCGTCGGGGCCGTCCCATTCGGCGTCGAACAACAGCGACGTGCTGGACAGGCCGCCGCTGGCGGGCATCCGCACGTTGCTGATCACCGGCCGCCCGGCCGCCCCGACCTGTGCGGCCAGCCAGTCCGTGAGCGCCTGGGCCAGCGCGGGCGCGTCCCGCTGGCTGACCGTCATCTTGACCCGCTCGGTCGGGGAACGTTCTGCCGGTGCCGTCATGCCGGCCTCCTGGAGCAATGCACGCGTACGGGCGGGAGACTGAAACATGTTCTAGCGGACGTTAACCAGCGTTTCCCGCGCGGTCAATGGGGAAGAGGGCATCCCCGTGACTGGGTCCCGCCGCATCGGCCGGCTGCTGGCCGCCGCCACGACCGCGGCCCTGATCGCCGGTTCGGCCGGGTGTGCGGGCGGGATGGTGTTCTCGCCGGCCGGGCCGCCCGCCGGGACGGGCCAGGCTCGCCCGGCTGTCGTCCGCACCGGTACAGGCAGGCTGATCACCGAGCCCGGCGCCGGTTTCGGCGTCGTCTACCGGCTGATCGGGCGGGCCCGGCACAGCATCGACCTGACCGTGTACGAGCTGGCGGATACAACCGCGGAGCACGACCTGGCCGCCGCGGCCCGCCGCGGCGTGCGGGTCCGGGTGATCCTCGACCATCACGAGCGCTATCACAACCAGGCCGCGTTCTCTTACCTGCGGGCGCGCCGGGTGCGCGTGGTCTGGTCGTCGCCGCGGTACACCTACACGCACCAGAAGACGCTGGTCACCGATGGCGGTACGGCCGTGATCATGACCGCCAACCTGACCAGCCGGTATTACCCGACCAGCCGCGACTTCCTGGTGACCGACACCAGCAAGGCCGACATCGCGGCCATCACGGCCACCTTCGACGCCGACTTCGCCGGGCGCGCGATCCGGCCGGCCGGCGGGCGTGACCTGGTCTGGTCGCCGACCAGCGCCCAGGCCAAGCTGCTGGCGCTGATCGACGGGGCCCGCCACAGCCTGCGCGTGTACTTCGAGGAGATGGCCGACACCACGATCGAGAACGCGCTGATCCGGGCGGCCAGGCGCGGGGTCCGGGTACAAGTCTGCGGCGAGAACGGCTTCGGCGACTACGACCGTGACTTCGCCAGGCTGGCCAGGGCGGGGGTCGCGGTCAGCTATTTCAGTTCGTCGCATGGCTTGTACATCCACGCGAAGGTCGTGGAGGCCGATTTCGGCACGCCGCGGGCGGCGATGTTCGTCGGCTCGGAGAACTTCTCCGTCACCTCGCTGACCGCCAACCGGGAACTGGGCCTGATCATCTCGAGCCGGGCCGCGCTGGCCTCGGTGGCCAGGACGTTCGCGACGGACTTCGGCCGCGGCAAGCGCTGGCATTAGCACCAGGTCCGCTATGTTCTGCGCATGTACCTCAGCCCGACCGAGGAAGACCGGCTGACCATCTTCACCGCGGCCCAGCTCGCGCGGCGCTCGCTGGCCGACGGGGCCCGGCTGAACGCGCCGGAGGCGACCGCGATCATCTGCGACGAGATGCACAGGGCGGCCAGGCTGGGCGGGGCGGCCGAGGCGGTGCTGGCCGCCGGGCGCGCGGCGGTCCGGCGCGAGGACCTGATGGCGGGCATCCCGGCACTGCTGCCCGAGATCCGGCTCGAGGTGCTGACCAGCGACGGCACCCGGCTGGTCGTGCTGCGCGAGCCCTGGGGTCCGGCGTGACCGGGTCCGGCCCGAGCGGGCCCGAACCGCTGCGCCCGGGCGAGATCCGCAGCCCGGATGCCGACATCGAGCTCGCGCCCGGGCTGGCCAGGCGCCGGCTGACCGTGATCAGCCGGTCGGACCGGCCGGTCAGGGTGTCCTCGCATTACCCGTTCTGGCGGGCCAACGCCCGGCTCGAGTTCGACCGGGCCGCTGCGACCGGATACCGGCTGGACATCCCGGCCGGTACCTCGGTGCGCTGGGCCCCCGGTGAGACCAGGCAGGTCGGCCTGGTCGCGCTGGCCGGTTCCGGCCGGTGGTCCTGATGCGGCGGTGGGGGTCCTGATGCGGCGGTGGGGGTCCTGATGCGGCAGGCCGAGTACGCGGCCCGGTACGGGCCGACCACCGGGGACCGGGTCAGGCTGGGCGATACCGGCCTCTGGCTGCGGGTCGAGGACGATCACGTGGGATACGGCGACGAGCCGGTCTGGGGGTACGCCCGCAACATCAGGTCCCGGATGACCCAGCAAGACCGGGCCAGCGCCGACAGCGAACTCGACGTGCTGATCGCCGGCGTGCTGGTCGCCGACCCGCTGCTCGGCGTGGTCAAGACGAGCATCGGGATCAAGGACGGCCGGATCGCCGGGATCGGCCGGGCCGGCAACCCGGACGTCACCAGCGGCGTGGACCTGACGATCGGCCCGAACACGCTGCCGGTGATGGGGTACGGGCTGATCGCGACAGCGGGCGGGATCGACTCGCACGTGCACCTGATCACGCCGCGGCTGGTGCCGGCCGCACTCGCGGCCGGGATGACGACCCTGATCACGGCCGGCTTCGAGGAACCGCTGGCCGCGATGGAGGCGACCCTGCGGGCGTTCGAGTATCTCCCGGTCAACCTGGGCCTGCAGGCCAGCGCCCGCTCACCGGAGCGGGCAGCGACCGAGCGGGTGATCGAGGCGGGCGCGGCCGGCCTGAAGATACACGAGGACTGGGGTGCCTACCCGGAGATCATCGACGCCGTGCTCCGGGTGGCCGACGACCACGACATCGCGGTCGCCCTGCACACCGACGGGCTGAACGAGTCGTGCGAGCTGGCCGACACGATCGCCGCGATCGGGGGCCGGGCCGTGCACGCCTACCACGTCGAGGGCGCGGGCGGCGGGCACGTGCCCGACCTGATCGCGCTGACCGCCCAGGCCAGCGTGATCTGCTCGTCGACCACGCCGACGATTCCGTACGGCGCGGGAACCGCGGCCGAGCATCCGGAGATGATCCTGGCCGTGCACGGCGGCTCGGGCGCGGACCCCGGCGACCTGGCGCTGGCCGCCGAGCGGGTGCGCCCGGCCACGCTGGCGGCCGAGGGGCCGCTGCACGACCTAGGCGCGATCAGCATCACCAACAGCGATTCGCAGGGCATGGGCCGCATCGGCGAGACGATCAGGCGGACCTGGCAGCTCGCGGACGCGATGAAGGCCTGGCGGTCCGGATCCGGCGGGGCCGGCTGGCCGGCCGCCCCGGCGGTGCGGCGGAACGCGCCGCGGCCGGCCGCCTCGCTGGCCGACGACGGCCTCGGACCCGACGACAACGAGCGCGTGCTGGCCTATCTGGCCAAGTACACGATCGACCCGGCTATCACGCACGGCATCTCGGGCGAGGTCGGCACGCTGGCCCCGGGCCGGATGGCCGACATCGTTTTGTGGCGGCCCGGGTATTTCGGCGTCCGGCCCGAGCTGGTGTTCAAGGGCGGCCACTTCGCCTGGGGCGCCCTCGGCGAGCCGAACGCCAGCGTGGAGGGCGCGGAGCCGCGACGGTACGCCCCGCACTGGGGCGGGACCGGCCGGGCGCCGGCCCGGCTGTCGGTCACGTTCGTCTCGCGGGCCGCGGCCGACTCCGGGCTGGCCGCCCGGCTCGGCGGCGAGCGGCGGCTGGTGCCAGTGTCGGGCACCCGCTCGGTGCGCCGGGAAAACATGATCGCTGGCCGGTCCTGCCCGGCCGTCCAGGTGGATACGGCCGACGGCACGGTCCGGCTGGACGGCCGCCCGCTGGCGGCGGACCCGGTAGCCGAGGTCTCGCTGTCCCGCCGGTACCTGCTCATGTAAGGAAGGTGAGGCGATGACCACGCCCAGGCAGGACGGCTTCAGGATGCCAGCCGAGTGGGAACCGCATCAGTGCTGTTTCCTGGCCTGGCCGTGCCGGGCGGAGCTCTGGGGCGGGCAGTTCGAGCAGGCCAGACGCGACTACGCGCAGATCGCGCGGGCCATTGCGGACTTCGAGCCGGTGGTGATGATCTGCCGCCCGGGCGATGCGGCGCAGGTACGCGATTACTGCGGTTCCGCCGTCGTGACCGAGGAGATCGAGATCGACGACTCCTGGGTCCGCGACAGCGGCCCGGTGTTCGTGACCGACGACCGGGGCGGGCTGGCCGCGGTCGACTTCGGCTTCAACTCGTGGGGCGAGAAGTACCTGCCCTACGATCACGACGCCGCTCTCGGGCAGGCGCTCGCGCGGGTGCTCGGGGTGCCGTGCTACCAGGCACCGTTCGTGCTGGAGGGCGGGGCGTTCTACACCGACGGGCAGGGCACGGTGCTGACCACCGAGGGGCCGGTGCTCGACCCGGCCCGCAATCCCGGCGCTTCCAGGGAGCTCTTCGAGCAGGTGGTCCGCGACTACCTGGGCGGCGACACGGTGCTCTGGCTGTCGGCCTATCCGGACCGCGACACCGACGGTCACATCGACGGCATCGCCCAGTACGCCGGGCCCGGCACCGTGCTGCTGCTGGTGCCCGAGGACACCGGGCACGAGAATTTCGGCTACGGCCGCGCGAACCTGGACCGGCTGGCCGGAGCGGCCGACGCGCGTGGCCGGAACCTGCGGGTGCTGAGGTTCGGAGTGACCGCCGCCGCGGTGGCGGGCGACGACCAGTTCGACATCCCCTACCTGAACTGTTACCTGGCCAACGGCGCGGTGATCGCACCGGTCGCGGCCTCAGCGGCCGACGAGCGAGCGCTCGCCGAGCTGGGGGCGGCGTTCCCCGGCCGGGAGGTGGTCGGCGTGCCGGGGGCGGCCCTGTCCTACGGCGGCGGCGGGCCGCACTGTGTCACCCAGCAAATGCCGGGCTACCCAGCAAATGCCGGGTCACGCGGCAGTGGCCGGCCCGCCGCCAGCCGGGAGTTAGTAGCCCCCAGGCCCTTGATTGGTCTTGTGGTGGGCCGGTCCGCAGGCGGCGGCTCCGGCTGCGATGCCGAGCGCGGCGACCGCGACCGCCAGCGCCCGCAGGACCTTGCGCGCTGTCGAGTCTGACTTCCTCACGAGCATTTCCTTTCGCTGTCCTGTCCTGCCTCGCGCAAGCAGGCATCGTATGTCGGGTGCCGGAACCAGGCTGCGCCGGGGTTAGCGCAGCAGCTTGGACGTGCCCAGCACCTTGCCGTTGGCGTCCAGCGCCTGGACCTTGAACACCTGCCCGCCCTGGCTGAGGCGGATCAGGGTCTCGAACCCGGTCTTGGCCGTGGTCGCGACCGGGCTCAGCTGGCTGGCGCTCGGCCCGGCCAGCACCCGCCAGGACGTGACCTGGGTGTCGCCGTTCCAGCTCGCGTACACCGTGGTGGTGCCGCCCGACCGGCGCACTGCGGCGCTGGGCGGGGTGAGCGGCTGGCCGACGAAGGCGGTCGGGCTGACCTTTATGGCCCGGTACGACAGGTCGGGACCGGGCAACCGGGCGTCCATGACCATCTTGCCGGACTTGGTGTACTCGGCGAAGAACGGCAGGTTGCCGTAGCCGACGAGCATGTTGCCATTCGGCTGGAGCTGAGCCGAGCCCATGTAGGAGGCGTCGGTGCCCTGGAGGCCATCCTCGTCGTGGTGCCGGTACTGGCCGACCAGCGTCGCTGTCTTGCTGGCCAGGTTCAGCTTGAGGATCTCGGCCCTGGACGGGCCGGTCGGGGCCAGGTAGGTACCGCCGCTCTCCAGGAAGCAGCAGTGGTCGTCGAACATCGTGATCTCGCCATTCGGCAGCAGCGTCACGTCGTGCTGGTACTTGAACTGGGCGTTCGGCCCGAACGAGAAGTCCGAGTGGTTACCGCCCAGCGTCCAGTCGATCTTGCCGGTGACGGTGTTGATCTTGTACACGCCCCAGGTGTCGCGCATCGAGACCAGCACGGTGGCCGGGCCGATCAGGTCGATGGAGTTCACGTGGTAGGCGTCCCACGGGAATCCGTTGGACGGCGGCAGCGAGTGCGAGTCGTTCAGCGAGATGTGCTTGAGCGCGTCCCAGGTCCGCAGCAGCTTGCCGGTGGACAGGCTGTACTCCTGCACGGCCGAGTCGACCAGGGTGCCGTTGTAGACACCGCCCCACCGCGACAGGTTCATCGGCATGTTCTTGTTGGCAGTGACCCAGGCGTGGTCGCCATCGATGATCATCGAGTGCAGGGTCAGCACCCAGCCGTCGGTGCCCTGGAGCGTGGCCACCGTCTTGTAGTGCTGGTTGACCACGATGTACTTGCCGCTGGAGGTCTGGCCGGTATTGGTCACCACGCCCTGCCACCAGCTCAGCACCGGCTGGCCCTGGTAGGTCTGCTCCTCCAGGTTGGAGGCCACGACGTTGGTCGGCACCGGCCTGAACCAGACCGGCTGCAGGTGGTTGTCCAGCATCAGCGGCCCGCTCTGGCCGTCCATGGGCGGTTTGGTCAGGTCCAGGAAGTTCCCGAGCAGGATGTACCCGGGGGCCAGAGTCCCGCTGGCCGCCTTGTTCGCGGACCTGACGACCGGCGGGTGCAGGCCTGGAGCCGAGACGTAGCTGTAGGCGTTATTCAGCCGGTAGCTGCCGATCGGCGCGCCCGGGTGCCCGGCGAACGTGAAGTCCACGATCGCGAACAGGGCGAGCACGCCGAGGATGATGGCCGGGAACCGCAGGTGCGTGAGCGACCGCCGGCGCGGCTCGCTGGTGCCGGGGGCCTCGCCGGCCGCCTCGGCGGCCTCGGTCGCCGAGACCGGCCCGGGAGCCGCAGGCTCCTTGGCGTCGGCTCCGGGCGCCGGTCCGGCCGGCGCGGGGCGGGCGGCCCGGGCCGCCGCATGCCGGCCCAGCAGCACGAACGCCAGCACCGCGGACAGCGCGGCCAGCCCGGCCGCGATCAGGTAGGCGAGCCGGAATCCGGACGTCAGCGCATCCGGCACCGGCTTGTTGTGGCCGATCAGGTGGGTCGTGTAGGACGTGGCGAACGAGATCAGCAGGGCGATGCCGAGGCCTCCGCCGGCCTGCCGTGACGTGTTCACCAGGCCAGAGGCCAGGCCCGCCTGCTGCGGGGCCACGGACTGGGTGGCCGCGATGGTGGACGGCACAATCGACAGGCCGATGCCGATCGCCACCAGGATGCCCGGCAGCACGATGAAGCCGATCGAACTGCCGGTCGGCCCGATCCTGGCCAGCAGCAGCAGGCCGCTGGTGAGCAGCACCAGGCCGCCGGTCAGCACGGCCCGGACGCCGAACATCCCGACCAGGCGGCCGGCCTGACGGGCCGTGATCATGATCGTGAACGCCATCGGGAAGAAGGCCAGGCCTGCGAACAGCGGCGAAAGCCCTAGCACTTCCTGCAGGTACAGCGAGCTCACGAACCACATCGGGAACAGCGCCGCGCTGAACAGGAACACGATCGTGTTCGCGTCGGCCAGCAGTCCGTGGATCGCGCCGAACGGCACCAGCGGGTCGCTGGCCCAGCGTGCCTCGATCAGGCTGAAGGCGGCCAGGATGACGATCGCGATGATCAGCGGCACATAGAAATACGCCGAGCCCCAGCCGTGCGTCCCGGCCTCGACGATCCCGTAGACCAGGATGATCTGGCCGGCGGTCAGGGTGAGCGCGCCCGGCAGGTCGAAGCTCTTGGCCCCGCCGGCCCGCCTGGCGCCCTCGGCGATGACCGCGAAGGCGATGCCCGCGGCCGCGACCCCGATCGGCGGGTTGATCAGCAGCACCCAGCGCCAGCCGAGTTCCTGCGTGATCACGCCGCCGAACAGCGCGCCTGCCGCGCCGCCGGCGCCGTTCATCGCGCCCCAGAGGGCGATCGCGCGATGCCGCGCGGGCCCCTGGGCGAACGACATGGTGATCGCCGCCAGCGACGCGGCCGCCATCAGCGCACCGCTCAGGCCCTGCAAGCAGCGGGCCGCGATGAGCATCTGCTGACTGGTAGCCGCGCCGCCGGCGAGCGACGCCAGGGCGAACAGGACAAGGGCCGCGGTCAGCGTGCGCCGCGGCCCGAACCGGTCGCTGACGCGCCCGCCGAGCATCAGGAACCCGGCGAACACGATTGCGTAGGCGTCGACGACCCACGGCAGGTTGATGGGGGAGAAGTTCAGGTCCGACTGAATCGAGGGCAGCGCGACGTTGACGATGGTGAGGTCGAGAATCACCATGAACTGCGCCACGCAGCAGACGACGAGCAGCCAGCCTAGGCGGGTGGGGCCGGTGCCGTCACCGGCCCCACCTGGCGGCTTCTCCTCCGGCCTGTTCCTGAGGGTGCCGACGCGGAAATTCATTTGGCCGGGGCCTCCGCCTTCTTGGCGCCCTCGTAAGCGTTCAGCGAGGCCATGGCGCCGTCGATGATCCGCTGGGCGAACAGTTCGGAGTCGTTGACGTGCGGCAGCGGTGCCTGCGGCACCGGAACCTCGAGGAATTCGCACAGCGGCTCCCAGCCGTCGGCGGGCTTCCACTCCAGCAGCCGGCCGGCGGGAACTGTGGCGCGGACCTCGTCGTTGTACCGGTCGAACGCAGCCGCCAGGATGGCCGGGTCGAAGACCCCGCTCATCTCGCCGAGGAGACCGCTCTTTTGCCACATGTCCTTCATCAGCTCGATGTAGTCGCGCCAGCCAGGCTCAATGTTGGCGCGCGCATCGGACAGGTGCCGCATGAGCACGTCGTCGTAGAAGACGCCCCAGATGGTCTTCTGCATGCTGTTGGCCCAGGACTCGCCACTGCGCACGCTGAGCAGCACCTTGGCGTCCGGGTAGGCGTCGATCAGCTCGCGCCAGAAGAAGGAGCCAGGCCAGTCGACGGTGGACTGGCAGTCGCCGAAGAGGGCGTCCCAGTCGGTGGTCGTGCCCCGGCCGTTGAACGCGGCCTGCCACTGCGGCACCAGGCTGAGATTGCCGATGATGTTGACCATGTGATAGCACGGGCCGAGCCCGAGCATCTCCAGCGAAATCTTCTGGGTGAGAGTGGCCGTACGCGGCAATCCCGCACCGATTACCTTCATGTGAGCCTCCGTTTTTCGGATGTGGCTGCCACGAGTGGCGTTGCCTTGGCGAAGAAGCATAGAGCCGGCAGTTTTATTTTTTCACCGCCACGCCGCCGCGCGTTCCGGCAGCCGGCCTGCCTGGCCCATAGC
>DASWAH010000321.1:0-31640 GCA_036391235.1 Streptosporangiaceae bacterium | reverse complement strand
CCGCGGCCGTGCTGCCCGCGGCCGTGCTGCCCGCGACGAGCGCGATGGCGAGCGCGCTGGCCGGACGCCAGCACCTGCTCCTGGCCGGCCAGAGCCTGCAGCCGGGCCAGCAGCTGTCCTCTCCGCGCGGCACCTACCGGCTGGTCATGCAGGGCGACGGGAACCTGGTCGAGTACGCAGGGTCCCGGCCGGTCTGGTCGAGCGGCACCGCCGGCACCGGCAGCGTGACCACGATGCTGGCCACCGGCAACCTGGTCGTGACGGCTAGCGACGGATCGGTCGCCTGGCAATCCGGCACGGCCGGCCAGGTCACGCGGCCGGCCTTGGACCTGCGCCGCGGCGGCAACTTCGTGATCACCTCGGCTGGCCAGCCGATCTGGTCCCGCGTATCGAGCCTGTCGGCGGGCTCGCCAGGCGACACCTTGCTGCCCGGCGCGTCGCTGACCGCGCCCAACGGCGCGTACCAGCTCGTCATGCAGCCCGACGGCGACCTGGTCGAGTACCGCCAGGGCGGCACCGCCGTCTGGTCGGCCCACACGGCCGGGACCGGCAACTCGGCCTGGCTGCGGGCCGACGGTGACTTCGTCGTGTCGGCCAGCCAGGGCGGCGTGCTCTGGCAGACCGGCACCGGCGGGCGGACCGGCGGGTTCACGCTCGACCTGCGGGCCAACGGGACCCTGGCCCTGTACTCGGGCGCGCTGGGCCGGATCTGGCGCCACTCACTGACTTCGGGCCTGGTCCTGGGAGCATGGCCGGGCTCGAGCGGAACCAAAGCGGCGGCCGCGCAGTACGGCTACCCCTATCCCGACCCGCCGGCCTGCACCCACGGTGGCGCCTGCGTCGCCGACAAGTGGTACTTCTACCGCGGCCAGTGCACCTCCTGGGTGGCCTACCGGCTGAACCAGCTGAACGGGTTCGCGTTCAGCAATTACTACGGCGGCAAAGGCCGCTGGGGCAATGCCGACAACTGGGGCCCGCAGGCGCGAAGCCTCGGCATCACGGTCAATTCCACGCCCGCGCTGGGCAGCATCGCATGGTATTCGTCGGGCCATGTCGCCTATGTCGAGGCGGTGAATTCCGCGACGTCCCTGGTCATCTCGGAAATGAATTACGACAGTGACAACGGATTCCGGGTCCAGACCATCACGCCGGATAGCGGGTTCTGGCCGACCGCCTTCATCCACGTCCACGACCGCTGATCCGGCGGCCCGCACCGTCAGGTCAGGACCGCGAACGCGAGCTTGCGGTTGCCGCCGTGCTGCTGGACCAGCGCGAACCACAGCGGCAGGACGCCGTCCACGGTCGCGGCCGCTCCGGCGTCGCCGACGTAGGCCGGCTCCAGCCCCACCGCCCTGATCAGGTCCTCGGCGACCGGCCTGGCTTCGGGGTCGGCGGCGAAGAACAGCCCGGCCGACGGCAGCGGCTCGGCGAAATTCTCCCAGCCGAGCGTGCTGAACGCCCGGACGTACCGGGCCCCTGGCGCCGCCGCCGCGATCGCCGACCGGCTGTTCACCTCGGCCGCCCCGATCCGGTTGGTCGCGTCGACGACCACCTTGCCATCCAGGGCCGCCCCGTGGGTCGCCAGTACGTCGTCGACTGCGCCGCCGGGAACCGCCAGCACGACGACACCGGCGCTCTCGATCGCGTCCGCTATCGGCCGCACCGGGCCGCCGCCCGGCCCGGTCCCGGTGCCGCTCCGCGACCCGTAGACGACCTCGTGTCCGGCCGCCGCCCACTTCCCGCCGAGGGTGCCGCCGATGTTGCCCGTTCCGATCACAGCGATCTTCATGAGCGTGGTTAACCGCGCGGGGGGCGGCCGCATTCCGGGGGCCAAAGGTCCGCCTGGCCGGGACGAAGTGCACTAGCCGCGGCCGGAGCCGCGGGTCACGGTAGGCAGGGTGACTCGTCGGGAGGTTGCGATGGCTACAGAGCCGACCCGGCCAGGCCGGCCTTCCGCCGTCCTCGCCGTCCTCGCCGTCCTGGTCGTCCTCGGGCTCGCGGGAACCGCGGCCTGGCCGGCCCCGCGCAGCGCGGCCGCGGTCGCTCGCTTTCAGGGCACGGTCACCGCGGTCGGGATCGCGGCCGACCCGGCGACCGGCGGGTACTGGATTGCCAAGTCGACCGGCGGCGTCGACGCTTTCGGCGTGCCCTGGCGCGGCTCCCTGGCCGGGCGGCTCAGGCCGGGGGTCGCGGTCACCGCGATCGCGGCCGGGCGCCAGCGCGGCTACCTGCTGCTGACCTCGGACGGCGCCGTGCACGGCTTCGGCGTGCCGGTGTACGGCTCGGACGCGGGCCACCTGCGCCGGGGCGTCCGCGCCATCGGCCTGGCCGCCGACCTGGCCACCGGCGGTTACTGGATCCTGACGTCGGCCGGACGCGTCGACGCGTTCCACGCCCCGCGGCACGGCTCGATGGCCGGACGGCTCCCGGCCGGCGCGATCGCGTCCGGTATCGCAGGCGGGCCGGACGGCGGCTACCTGGAACTGACCTCGGCCGGCGGCCCGCTGCCGCGCCGCCTGGCCGGAGGGCCGTGGAACGTCCTGCCGACCGCGCGCAAGGTGGTGGCCCTCACCTTCGACATCGGCCCGGTCAACGGGGTGCCGAAGACGCTGGCCACGCTGCGACGCGACCACGTCAGGGCCACGTTCTTCCTGACCGGACGACGGGCCGTCCGCGACCAGCGGATGGCCAGGGCGATCGCCGCGGCCAGGCAACTCATCGGGAACCACTCCAACAACCACCCGGACTTCACCACGATCAGCACTGCCAGGATCGGCCAGGAAATCCGGACCGCGCGGCTCAGGATCGAGTCGGTCACCGGGCGAGTGAGCTGGCCGTGGTTCCGGTTCCCCTACGGGGCTCACAATGGCCGGACGGTGGCCGCGGTCAACGCGCTCGGGTACGCGACCGTCGGCTGGACGGTGGACTCGCTCGGCTGGATGGGCCGGTCGGGCGGGGTCACCGTGCGGGAGATCGTGGCCAGGGTGCTGGCGGCCAGGCGGCCCGGCGAGATCGTGCTGATGCACGGCGGCTCGGACAGCGGCGACGGCTCGACCCTGGACGCCGATGCCCTGCCCGCGATCATCAGGCGGCTGCGGGCCGACGGGTACTCCTTCGTCACCCTCGATGCCCTGGGCCGGTTCGGTGTCATCACAGGCCGGGTCAACGGCCTGGTCCGCGGGTTCGGCACACCAGGTCACGGCTCGGATGCGGGGCGGCTGGGGCCGGGCGTCACCGCCGCCGGGCTAGCCACCGACCCGGTGACCGGAGGTTACTGGATCCTGACCTCGGCCGGCCGGGTGGACGCGTTCGGCGCCCCCCGCCGGGGCCAGGCCGGCGGGCCGAGGCCGGCCGGGGCGATCATGGTCGCGATCGCCGCCGGCCGGCCCGGCGGATACCTGGTTCTGAGGTCCGACGGCGCGGTCAGCGCCTTCGGCACTCCGTCTTTCGGGTCGGACGCCGGGCGGCTGGCCGGTTAGCCAGGCCCTTCCCTGCCGCTGCCGTTCTGCGATGGCGGCTTGCCGCCCGAGGTGACCAGCACCTTGCCATCGGAGGTCACGAGCTCGTGGTGGTGGTGATGGACCGGCACCGGCTCACCGGGGATCGGGCCGAAGTCGGGCTCGGCCCCCGGCTCCTCCATCGGGTAGGCGACCTCGCCGTGGACCAGGATGTCGCCGGCCAGCAGCTCAGACTCGGGCATCCGCAGCTTCATGAACAGCCCGATGCCGCGCAGGATCAGAAATGTGATCAGGCCGTCCCAGACGATGACGGTCAGGGCCGCGCCAGCCTGGATCAGCAGTTGCCGCGGGTGGCCGTAGAACAGCCCGGTCGCGGCGACGTCAGGGTTCTTGCCGATGCCGAGGTAGACGATCATCTTCGGATCGGCCAGCAAACCCACCAGCAGGCCGCCGAGCAGGCCGGCGAACCCGTGCGTGTAGACCACCCCGAGGGCGTCGTCCACCTTGTTGAACGGCCACACGTGCTTGGGCAGGTAGGCAAACAGCACCCAGACGGTGGCCGAGGTGACCAGGCCGATGATGATGGCGCCGACGCCGTTGACGTAACCGGCCGCCGGGGTGATGCCGACCAGGCCGCAGATCATGCCGTTGACCCCGCCCAGGAAGGTCGGCTTCTTCTGGTCACTGAACGCCATGTCCATGACCATCCAGGTCAGCATGGCCACCGCGGTCGCCAGGTTGGTGTTGATCACCGCCGCGCTGGCGTCGGCTCCGGCGAAGTACGGGTCACCGCCGTTGAAGCCGTTCCAGCCCAGCCACAAGATGCCCGCGCCCACCGCGACGAACAGCAGGTTGTTGGGCATCGCCCGCTCACGGTCGCGCTGCAGCCGGGGCCCGACCACGGCCGCGGCGACGAACCCGGACACGCCGGCGGCCAGGTGGATGACGTAGCCGCCGCTGAAGTCCAGCGCGCCCTGGCCGGCCCAGAACCCGCCGCCCCAGAGCATGAACGCGTTCACGGCGTAGGCGAACGTGATCCACAGCGGCACGAAGATCAGCCAGACCTTGAACTTGATCCGGCCGATAACGCTGCCGATGAACAGGATCGGGGTGATCGCGGCGAAGACGAACTGGAAGTACACCAGCGAACTCTGCGAGAACCTGAATTTCGGCATCAGGCCGGTCAGCAGCGGGATGTGTGCTTGCGCCTGCTCGCCGGAGGCGCCGACCACGGTGCCTGGCTTGCCGAGGAACGTGCCGATCCAGGCCGACCCGAAACCCATCTTGAATGCCCACAGCACCCAGACGACCAGCGTCAGCGCGAACGCGCTGAACACCATCATCATCGTGTTGATGGCCCATTTGCGCTGCACGATCCCGCCGTACAGGACCGCCAGGGCCGGGATGCTCATCAGGCCGACGAGCGTTGCGGCGGTCATCTGCCAGGCGTTGTCGCCCGAACTGAGCCAGGACGAATAGGGAACCACTCTTCGCCTCCTCAAAAGCTGGAGCGAAGGGATGCGCTGGAGGGCCAGGCAACGCTGACCAGCACCGTCCTGCCTCCACTTCAGTGTTGGTCAGTACGGTTCATGTTTTTCATGGCCGTGTTTCGCGCGAGTTTCCCGGCCGTTACACGGCGGCTAAGGGCGATGCGGCCGGCCCGGGCATCGTTAACGCGCACGAAACCCAAGGCGCCCGGTTGCTGCTTACTATGCAGAACACCATGCCATTGCTCACGCCGCCGCCCGCGCAGCCCGTCCGCGGGGACAAGCGCAGGCTGTTCGTGCTGACTCTGGCCGTCATGCTGGTGTTCGCCGCGGTGGCCGGGTGGACCGCCGTGCACCCGGATGCCTACAGCCCGGCCAGGGCCGGCTGCGTGACGGTCACGATCCCGAGCACGACCGGCGGGGCCCTGCTGCACCGCTGCGGTCCGCAGGCGAAGGCGATGTGCCGGGCCGCGTTCGCCCACCGCGACCGGCTCTCGATCCTCACCAGGCCGTCCTGCCGGGCCGCCGGCCTCGGCTGACCCGCACTGTCAGACCCCGCCTTTAGGCTGCAATCCGCGCGTATTTCGGTTTGCGGCGCGGGGCTGCGTACGGCACAGTAGGCAGCCGGCTACAGCGGGGCACACGACGGGAGAGAGCGGTGGCACAGGCCAGCCAGGACCAGGCGATTGTTGTCGAGGGCCTGACCAAATCCTTCGGCGAGGTCCGCGCCTTGCGCGGGATCGACATGGCCGTTCCGCGCGGGAGCGTACTCGGCGTGCTCGGCCCGAACGGCGCGGGCAAGACCACGGCCGTGCGGATCCTCACCACGCTGCTGCAGCCCGATGGCGGCCGGGCCGTGGTCGAGGGACTCGACGTGGTGCGGCACGCGGCCGCGGTCCGCCGCACGATCGGTTTGTCCGGCCAGTCGGCCGCGATCCAGGAGGAGCTCACCGGCCGGGAAAACCTGGAGATCGTCGGCCGCCTGTTTCATCTGAGCTGGCCAGACGCGCGAGCGCGGGCCGAGGAGCTGCTCGGCCAGTTCGACCTGCTCGACGCGGCCGGCCGGCCGGCCAAGACCTACTCGGGCGGCATGCAGCGCCGCCTGGACCTGGCCGCCAGCCTGGTCGGCCGGCCCAAGGTGCTGTTCCTTGACGAGCCGACGACCGGCCTGGACCCCAGGTCCCGGCTCGGCATGTGGGACATCATCCGCTCGCTGGTCGCGGGCGGCACCACGATCCTGCTCACCACGCAGTACCTAGACGAGGCTGACGACCTGGCCGACACGATCGTGGTCATCGACCACGGCCAGGTGATCGCCCGGGGCACCTCGGAGGAGCTCAAGGGCCAGATCGGCGGCGACGTGCTCGAGTTCGAGGTGCCCGACCGGACCAGGCTGGCCGACGCGGTCGCCGCGATCAAGCCGGTCGGCGAGGGCGAGCCGCATGCCGACGACGGCACTGGCATGGTCAGCGTCGGGGTCGGCGGCCGCGGCTCCGAGGCGCTGATCGAGGCCGTGCGCGGGCTGGACGGCGCCGGGGTCGCGACCCGCGGGCTGGCCCTGCGGCGGCCGTCGCTGGACGACGTGTTCATGGCCCTGACCGGGCACGTGGCCGAGGAAGACGGCGCAGGCGCCGCGGCCAGCCGCGGACGTGGCCGGCGCAAAGGACGAAAGGCAGGCGCCGACGGCGCCGGGAACGGGAGGACCTCATGACCGCGGTCGCGACGGCCACGGTGCCGCACACCGAGCCGAGCCTGACCACCAGGGCCCGGTGGGCCACGACCGACGCGTTCACGATCGCCCGGCGCAACCTGCTGGTCTGGATGCGGGTGCCCGCCTACATCGTGTTCACGCTCGTCCAGCCGGTCATGTTCGTGCTGATGTTCCGGTACGTATTCGGCGGAGCGATCCCGGTCAACGTTCCCGGCGGCTACGTCAATTTCCTGATGCCGGGCATCATCGGCCAGACCGCCGCCTTCGCCTGCTTCGGCACTGCGATCGCGCTGGCCCAGGAACTGCAGAAGGGCGTCATCGACCGGCTCCGCTCGATGCCGATGGCCCGCTCCGGCGTCCTGGTCGGCCGCCTGGTCGCCGACACGATCAGGATCATCATCACGATCGTGGTCATCGTCGGAATCGGTTACGCGGTCGGGTTCCGGTTCTCCAACGGCGTAGTGCCGGCGATCGGCATGGTCGTGCTGGCCATCGTGTTCGCGCTCGCGTTCTGCTGCATCGCCGCGTTCACCGGGCTGGCCATCGGCGACGAGGAGTCGGTGCAGGCGTTCGGGCTGATCTGGCTGTTCCCGCTGACGTTCGTCAGCTCGGCGTTCGTGCCGATCACGTCGATGCCGGGCTGGCTGCAGGCGTTCGCGAACAACCAGCCGGTCACCTACACGATCAACGCGATGCGTGCCATGGCCATCGGCGGACCCATCTGGGACAGCCTGTGGAAGAGCATGGCCTGGCTGGTCGCGATCTTTGTGGTCTTCATCCCGCTGTCGGTCCGCGCCTACAAGCGCGCTAGCTAGCCCGAAGCTGGTCCGTCGCGAACGACGCCGCCGGACCAGCTTCCCCCGGTCCGGCCGCAAGTCTGCGCCCGAAATCGCACCGGGCGAGAAGAACGCGGCAGGCCAGAACGGGGAAAGTAGCCGGCTGGGGTGAGCCCGGCTGGGGTGAGCCCGGCTGAGTGAGCCCGGCCCGGTCGGCGCACGGGCTGGTGAGCGGGTGACCGGGGTCAGAGTGCCGCTGGGTCAGCGCGGGCCGCCGAAGCGGGGCGCGTGCGGGCGGTAGTCACCGGTCACGCGCGCCTCGCGCAGCGCCGCCAGGAAGCTGGCCGGGCCGTCGAAGTCGGGCATCTCCAGATAGGCAGCCCCGATCCCGGCCGGGTCGTGGGCATCGGACCCGGCTCCGGCCGCGAGCTGCCAGGCGGCCGCGAGTTCGGCCGCCCTGGAGTTCTGGCTCTGATTTGTGATCTTGGCATTGAACACCTCGACGATGTCGGCCAGGCCCGCCGCGCACAGTTCCTCGGCCGCCGGCCCGAGGCTGCTCCGGCCCGGGTCGAAGGGATGCGGCAGGTAGACCAGGCCGCCCTGGCCCCTGATCGCGGCCACGGCGTCGGACAGCGGCAGCACATACGGAACGCGTTCGTTCAGGAATAGGCCGATGATCTCGCCGGCCTGCGTCCTGATCTCCTCCCCCACGATCACCCGGACCGGTCCCGGGCAGCTCGCGGCGGCCGCCATGGCCGCCGACGTCTCGTTGTGGTCGGTGATCGCGACGACGTCGATCCGCTCGGCCGCGGCCCGCTCGGCGAGCTGGTCAAGGGTCGTCACCGCGTCCCCGGACGCGACCGTGTGCAGGTGGCAGTCCACCCGCACCATCCCGGTCACCGGATCAGGCCTGCAACGCTTCCAGGGCGCGGCGGGCCCGGTCTTCGACGCCGGGCGCGAGCGCGTCGGCGTCGTGAGCGCCGGCACCCATCGCGTTGGCCGCGTACCGGACGAACACCCCCTCCAGGATGCAGGCCAGCTTCCAGTAGGCGAACGCCACGTAGTAGCCGATGTGGGAGAGGTCGCGGCCGGAGGCGGCCGCGTACCGCTCGGCAACCTCGGCCCTGGACGGGAAGCCGGGCAGGCCGGTCGCGGCCGACTGGGCCATCGTCACCACCGCGGGCGACGGCGGCGCCTGGCGGCCCGGTTCTTCGGCCCAGTAGGCGAGCAGGGTCCCCACGTCGGCCAGCGGGTCGCCGAGCGTGCACAGCTCCCAGTCCAGCACGGCCATGATCCGGCCGCCACCGGACATGATCGTGTTGTCCAGGCGGTAATCACCGTGCACGATCGCGGTGCCCTGCTGGGCCGGCCGGCGCTCGAGCAGCAGCGCGTGCACTTCGTCGACCAGCGGCACCGGCCGGTACGCGCCGATCTCCCTGGCCTGCTCCTGCGACTTGCCGAACTGGCCGTGCCAGCGCCGGAGCTGCCGTTCGACATAGCCGTCGCGGCGGGCGAAGTCACCGAGCCCGACCGCGTCGACGTCGACCCGGTGGATGGCCGCCAGCACGTCGACCAGCTGATGGCCGGCTACCGTGCGGTGCGGCTCGTCCAGCACGGCCTCGGTCCCGGCCACGTCCCGCAGCACGTGCCCGTCCACGAACCCCATCACGTAGAACGGGCGGTCGTTCACCGCCTCGTCCGCGCAGAACGCCAGGGCCGGGGCGACCGGCACGTCGGTGTCACGCAGGGCCGAGATCACCCGGTACTCCCGGCCCATGTCGTGCGCGGTGGACAGGACGTGGCTCACCGGCGGGCGGCGCAGCACGACCGTGCGGCCGGCCGCATCGGTGACCGCGTAAGTGAGGTTCGACCGGCCGCCCGAGATCAGCTCGTAGCGCAGCGGAGCCGCTAGCCCGTCCACGTTGCCGGTCAGCCACGGGGTGACCGTTGCCTCGTTGATGCCCTGCACCATCGGCTAGCCCTTTCCGGCCAGTCGAGCGTGCAGGCGGCGCATGCCGCCGAGCCACCGGTCCCGGTCCTCGGCCCGCCTGCGCTCGTACGTGGCAACCTCGGGGTGCGGCAGGATCAGGAACCGCTCGCCGTCCAGCGCGTCGATCACGCTGGCCGCGACCTGCTCGGGGGTGAGCACGCCGTCCACTGCCGCCTGCCGGGACACGCTCCCGGCATCGGACGAGGGTACCGCCCCGGTCGCGGCGGGCGGCGCGTCGGCCGGCGCCGCGATCCCGGCGCTCGCGCCGGTCTCGCGCTGGCTGGTCGCGCCCAGGTTGGTGGTCACCGCCTGCGGGCACAGGCAAGCGACCTTCAGGCCGGAGTCTGCGTGGGTGATCGCCAGCCACTCGGCCAGCGCGACCGCGGCGTGCTTGGTGACCGCGTAGGGCGCGGAGCCGAGCTGGGTCAGCAGGCCGGCCGCCGAGGCGGTGATGACCAGGTAGCCCTCGTTCCTGGCCAGCATGCCGGGGAGCACCGCGCGGGCCGCGTAGATGTGGCTCTGCACGTTGACCGCCCAGATCTGCTCCCAGGCCGCGTCCGGCACCTCGACGCCGCCGGCCACGATGATGCCGGCGTTGGAGCAGAACACGTCGATCCGGCCGAACGCCTCCTCGGCCTGCTCGGCTAGCGCCCGGACCTGGTCCTCATCTGTGACATCGGTGCCGGCCGACAGGGCCAGGCCGCCGCGGCCGGTGATCTCGGCCGCCACCGAGGCGGCGCCACCAGCGTCGATGTCGGCCACGACCACGCCCTCAGCGCCCTGCTCGGCGAACGCGAGCGCGAGGGCCCGGCCGATACCGCTCGCGCCGCCGGTCACCACCGCGACCTTGCCGCCGATCCGCACGGTCAGCCCCTCCCGGTACGGGACCGGGGCCCGCGGGCAGCGGCGTCGGCCCAGGCGGCCAGGTCGGGGTCGGCCGCGATCAGGTCCGCGTACTTCTTGCGGGCCTGATCCCGCTTGGCCGGCAGATACTCGGTCGGCCACAGGCCCGGATGGGGCTCGTAACTCCTGAGCACGTTGCGGGCCACGGTCACCTTGTGCACCTCGTCCACGCCGTCGGCGATGGCCATCGTCGGCGCGGCCGCCCACATCGCCTGCAGCGGGGTCAGGTCGGTGGTGCCGAGCGAGCCGAGGATGTGCAGGGCCCGGTAGCTGACGTCGCGCAGCACCCGGGCGCAGGTGTACTTGCAGGCCGCGATCTGGGTGCGGGCCTGCTTGGTGCTCGAGTTGTCGATCGTCCAGGCCGTCCACAGCACGAGCAGGCGCAGCATGTTGATGTCGGCGTAGGAGTCGGCGATGGCCTCTTGCACCATCTGGTGCTCGGCGATGACCTTGCCGTGTGACTGCCGGCTCAGCGCTCGTTCACACATCATGTCGAACGCCAGTTTGACCTGGGCCACCGTTCGCATGGCGTGGTGGATGCGGCCACCGCCAAGACGCCGCTGGGCCAGTACCTTGGCCCCGTCCTCGGGCCCGAGCAGATGGTCGGCCGGCACCCGGACGCCGTTGTAGCGGATGTGGTTATGCAGCGGCGGGTAGTCGGCGATCTCTACCCCGGGCGCGTCCCGCGGCACCACGAACATCCCGTTCACGCACATCACGAAGATGATGTCGGCGTGCGCGCCGGCGCTGGTGAACCACTTCTCGCCGGTGATCACCCACTCGTCGCCGTCCCTGGTCGCCTTGGTCACGAACAGGCTGGGGTCCGAGCCGCCCTGCGGTTCGGTCATCGAGTAGGCCGAGAAGATCTCCTGGTTCAGCAGCGGCCGCAGCCAGCGTTCCTTCTGCTCGCCGGTGCCGTAGGCGGCCAGCATCTCCATGTTGCCGGTGTCCGGGGCGGCGGTGCCGAACACCACGGGCGCGGACCGGTAGCGGCCCAGGATCTCGTTCAGCAGAGCTAGCTTGAGCTGCCCGAACCCGGGCCCGCCGAGCTCGCGGTCCAGGAACAGGGCCCACAAGCCGCGGTCCTTGACCTGCTGCTTGAGCGGATCGGCGAGCGCTTTGGCCTTCGGGTTACGTGAGTAGGCGGCGCCCGGGAACACCAGGTCGAGCGGCTCCACCTCGGTCCGGCAGAACTCCTCCACCCAGTCGAGCTGGGCCTGGAATTCCGGTTCGGTGCTGAAGTCCCACGCCACCAGGTCCTCCCGGGGTCGTCCGCCCATTAGAACCGGATTCTAAAAGCCGGTTCTGTCCGGGGGCCAGTGCCCTGGGGCCGGCGCTCGGGGCACTCGGGGCGTCCGGGTCCTAACTCGCGCCCTCCAGGCTGACCGGGCTCGCCCCCGGCACCCCGGGATCGGCGGTCAGGGCCGAGCCGGGCGGGGCCGGCTCGGCGGGCAGGCCGACGGCCTCCCGCACCCAGACGCCGATCCGGCGGATCAGCTGCGGGCCGGCGTTAGTCTCGGCGTGGCCGAACCCGTGCTCGATCCACAGTTCCTTCGGCTCATTCGCCGCGGCAAAGATCCGCTGGGCATGATCGACCGGGAAGTAGGTGTCCTGGTCGCCGTGCACGACCAGCAGCGGCACCGGCGCGATCAGCGCGGCTGCGTCGTCGGGCGGCAGCGGGACCGGGTCCCACTTGCCGTTGCTGATCCTGGTCTTCAGGATCGCCTTGGTGAACATCCGGCCCGGCCGGTTCTCGATGGCCAGGTGCACCAGCCGCATCGGCCGGGTGCCGCGGTAGTACCAGCGCCCAGGGCTGCTGACCGACACGACCGCGTCCACGTCACCGATCAGGCCCGCGTGCCGCAGCACGACCGACGCGCCCATCGAGAACCCGACCGTTGCGATCGTGCGGTAGCCCAGTTCCCTCGCGTACCCGACCGCCACGTCGACGTCCTTGATTTCCTTGTCCCCGACCGTGGACACGCCGCCCGACCGGCCGTGACCGCGGAAGTCGAACGTGATCACGCCGCCGAACTGGTTCAGGTTCCTGGCAACCTTCCAGACCCAGGGGCGCTGCCAGTTCTGAGTGAAGCCATGAGCCAGAACGAAGCACAGGTCCTGGTCACCGGGCAGGTGCGCGGCGTCGATCGGGACACCGTCTTCGGTGACGATGGTCCTGGCGTAGGGGACGGGCTTGCTCATACCCCCATTCTGCGCGAGCTGTGCCAGTAGTGCGTCGCGGCGGCCCGACCGCCGCGGCGGACCTGGCAGGATGAGAACGTGCCCACCTCCGTGATCGAGACGTGCCGGCGGGCCGCCGCGGCGGCCGCGGCGACCAGGGAGCTGACCACGGCCGACAAGGACGCGGCCCTGGCCGCGCTGGCCGACGCTATCGAGGCCAGCCGCGAGCCGCTGCAGGCGGCCAACGCGCTCGATGTGGCGGCGGCTCGCGAGGACGGCGTCTCGGCCACGCTGATCGACCGGCTGACCCTGACCGACACCCGGATCACCGCGATGGCCGCCGCCGTCCGGACCGTGCTGGCCCTGCCCGACCCGGCCGGCCAGGTCGTCAAGGGCGGCGTGCGGCCTAACGGGCTGCTCATCGAGCAGGTCCGCGAGCCCCTCGGCGTGGTCGCCGTCATCTACGAAGCCCGGCCCAACGTCACCGTGGACGTCGCCGCCTTGTGCCTGAAGTCCGGCAACGCCGTGGTGCTGCGCGGCTCGTCCGTCGCCGCGTACACCAACGGCGCGATCGCCGACCTGATCACCGAGGTGCTGGCCGCCCAGGACGCGGTTCCCGTCGATGCCGTCCAGCTGATCAGGGACAACTCCCGGGACGCGGTGATCGAGCTGCTGACCGCCGATGGCTACGTGGACCTGCTGGTCCCTCGCGGCGGCCCCGGCCTGCTCGGCACCGTGCGCGAGCACGCCTCCGTGCCCGTCGTCATCGACGGCGACGGCAACTGCCACGTTTACGTGGACGGCTCAGCCGACCCGGCGATGGCCACCAGCATCATCGTGAACGCCAAGACATCCAGGCCCAGTGTCTGCAACGCGGCCGAGACCCTTCTGGTCGACGAGGCGATCGCGGCGTCCTGGCTGCCCGGCGCGCTCGCCGAACTGCAGAAGGCGGGCGTGCTGGTGCGCGGCGACGAGCGGGTGCGCGCGCTCTGGCCGGACGCCGAGCCGGCGACTGACACCGACTGGGCCACCGAGTACCTCGACCTGATCCTGGCCGTCCGGATAGTGCCGGGGGTCGACGCCGCGCTGGCCCACATCGCCAGGTGGGGCACCCGCAATTCCGAGGCCATCGTGGCCCAGGACATCGGCGTGGCCAGGAGGTTCGCCCGCGCGGTGGACTCCGGCAGCGTGTTCGTGAACTGCTCGACCAGGTTCTCCGACGGCGGCGAGTTCGGCTACGGGCTGGAGATCGGCATCTCAACCCAGAAACTGCACGCCAGGGGCCCGATGGGCCTGGACGCCCTGACCTGCGTCAAGAACGTCACCTGGGGCACCGGCCAGATCCGCTAGCCGCCCGCCCCCGCCCCCGGTCGCCGACCATGATCATTTTGACTTGTCTACCTTTGAGTGACGTTCAGCCGGTTGAAATCGGGCGTAATCAGGGCTGCAAGCGTGGATAGGCGACGGCGCGTCTCGTAATTGCGGTCGCGGATTTGCCCGGCCTGGCGCTCAGGGTCCCCCGGGCGGGCCGTTCGTGACGTCACCGCCGGCCAGGGCTCGGAAGTAGCCGGTCTGCCGCCAGGCGGGAATCAGGCCGCGATCGGCTCCGGCCTCGATGCACAGTTCGGCCTCCAGCCTGCGGATCGCGGCGTGCGGTCCCGGTCTGGCGAGGGCGTAACCGAGGCACAGTCCGGCATGCTCGGCCAGCAGGTCGGCGCGGCCCCCTGACACCCGTCGCAGCGCGCCGACGGCATCGGCGCGATCAAGCTCGCCGTCCAGGCCGGCCGTCGCGTACCGCCGGGCAGTGCCCGCGATCCGTCCCATCGCGATCCGATCGGCCTGGTCACTCCCCACGTTCTTATTAGAACATATATTCGATCCACTGCAATCAGCAGTTGGCCCTACCTCACACGCAGGCGCCCCGGCCCGCCGGCCCGGCCGCACGCGCAAACGATCAACAGCGCTGTGACAGTGCCGTGGCTCCCGGCCCTCCGGTTCCCCGCCTCGCCACATGCCACCGGTGCGCCCGGCCGGCTTGCGCGGCCGCTATTCAGCGTTACTATGTACCAGTAGTCAATGTCATTGAGTAGTAGCGGAGGCGGGGAGTTCGTGGGCAAGCAGGTGACGGAGCTGCTCAAGGGGACGCTTGAGGGCATCGTCCTCGCGATCCTGTCCGGCCGGTCTGCATACGGCTACGAGATCACGGCGTGGCTCCGGGACCAGGGCTTCACCGACATCGCCGAAGGAACCGTCTACGCGCTGCTGATCAGAGTCGAGCAGCGCGGATTGGTCGACGTCGAGAAGGTCCCGTCCGAGAAGGGACCGCCGCGCAAGGTCTACTCCCTGAACGCCAGCGGTCGCGAGTACCTCGATGAGTTCTGGAGGACCTGGAGCTTCCTCACCCGGCGACTGGAACAGCTCCGCGAAGGAGGCAAGTGATGGCACCGAAGTGGATCGAACTGGTCACCGGATCGTTCGAGCAGAAGAAGCAGTTCAAGGAGTACAAGGTCCGTGTCGACGCTCTGCCCGAGCCATACGGCACCGTCGCGAAGGCGCTGCAGCGGTACCTCATGTACTACGGCGGCATCACCGACGGCGAGACCATCATCAGGATGTTCGGCGACTTCGCCGACCTCTGGGAACGGGCCGCGGCCGACGGCACGCCGGTACGCACGATCACCGGCGACGACCCGGTCGAGTTCGCCGACACCTTCGCGCAGGCCTACACCGGCAAGAGATGGATCGACAAGGAACGCGCCCGGCTGACCAAAGCAGTCGAGGACGCGGAGCGAGCAGAAGCAGAGCGAGCAGAAGCGGAGCGAGGAAACCAGCGATGACCACCGATGCAGCCATCCGCGTGCAGGGCCTGGAGAAGTCATACCAGGACCTGCACGTACTCCGGGGCGTGGACTTCGACGTGGCCAGGGGCAGCATCTTCGCCCTGCTCGGCTCCAACGGCGCGGGCAAGACCACGGTCGTCAGGATCCTGTCCACGCTGCTCAAGGCGGATGGGGGCAGTGCCACCATCGACGGCTACGACGTCAGGACCCAGCCGGCCGAGGTACGAGAAGCGATCAGCCTGACCGGCCAGTTCGCCGCGGTCGACGAGATCCTGACCGGCCGGGAGAACCTGGTCCTGGTCGCCCGGCTGCGGCACCTGAAGAACCCCGGCACGATCGCCAGTGACCTGCTCGACCGGTTCTCGCTGACCGACGCGGCAGGAAGGAAGGTGGCGACGTACTCCGGCGGCATGCGCCGCCGCCTGGACATCGCGATGAGCCTGATCGGCAACCCTCCGGTCATCTTCCTGGACGAGCCGACCACCGGGCTCGACCCCCAGGGCCGCCTGGAGGTCTGGCAGGCCATCAAGGACCTCGCCGGGCAGGGCACGACCGTGCTTCTTACCACCCAGTACCTGGACGAGGCCGAGCAGCTCGCCGACCGGATCGCGATCCTGCACGACGGCCGGATCATCGTGAACGGCACCCTCGCCGAACTCAGGCAGCTGCTGCCGCCCGCCACCGTCGAGTACGTCGAGAAGCAGCCGACCCTCGAGGACGTCTTCCTGACCCTCACCGGATCCGACGCATAAGGAAGCCACGATGAACAAGCACTTCTTCAGCGACACCACCGTGCTGCTGGGACGGACCCTCCGTCACATCACGCGCAGCCCGGACACGATCATCACCACCACGATCATGCCGATCGCCTTCATGCTGCTGTTCGTCTACGTGTTCGGCGGGGCGATCCGCGCCGGGTCGGGACCGTACGTGAACTATTTGCTGCCCGGCATCCTGCTCATCACAATCGCGTCGGGCATCTCCTACACCTCTTTCCGGCTCTTCCTGGACATGAAGGGCGGCATCTTCGAGCGCTTCCAGTCGATGCCGATCGCCCGGTCGTCGGTGCTCTGGGCGCACGTGCTGACCTCCGTGGTCGCCAATGCGGTCTCGCTCGTGGTCGTCGTGCTGATCGCCCTGGCGATGGGCTTCCGCTCGGGTGCGGGCCTGCCGGCCTGGCTCGCCGTGGCCGGCATCCTGTTCCTGTTCACCCTGGCCCTGACCTGGCTTGCCGTCATCCCCGGCCTGTCCGCGAAGTCGCCGGACGGCGCGAGCGCCTTCGCCTACCCGCTTATCTTCCTGCCGTTCATCAGCTCGGCCTTCGTGCCCACGGCGACCATGCCGGGCCCGGTGCGGGCGTTCGCCGACAACCAGCCGGTGACGTCGATCGTCAATACGATCCGTGACCTGTACGCCCAGCAGCCGGTCAGTTCCGGCATCTGGACCGCGCTGGCCTGGTGCCTCGGCACTCTGGTGGTCGCCTATGGCCTGGCCATGGCTACCTACCACCGCAAGATCGCCTGAGGACGGCCCGGCCGTGACAAGTCAGCCAGGGCGGAACACGACGAGCGAGTCGCGGTGGACGGCGTGCATGTCGCGGACCGCGCGGCGAGCAGGCGAGCCCTGGCTGACCTTTCCGGTCAGGAACGACCCGTCGGCCAGGATCGCCGAGCAGGCCCTCGGCTGGGCCGCGAGCAGCGCGTCGGTCAGGAACCTGACCCGCTCGGGCGTGGCCGCCCGCAGCTCAGCCTCGGCCTGCCGGGAGGCCTGGGACCCGCGCCCGGTGAGCCCGGCCACGTCGGCGTACCGGCCGGGGTCGAGCAGCCCGTCGTAGCCCTCCCCGCCGGTGCCGGAATCGCGCAAGGCCGGCGCGTGCCGGAGCCGGAACAGCACCGACAGCACGTTGGCGACCTCCTCGGTGGACAGCGCCCGCAGCAGCCGCAGCACCGAGGCCGGCATCGCGACCGAACCGCGGCCGATCAGCCGCTCGGGGTGCCGGACGTCGACCAGCTCCACCACCGAGCCGGGCTCGAACTCACCGTCCACCCGCTTGACCCCCGACAGGAACAGCGTGCTGCCCGCCCGCAGGCTCCGCTCGGCCTCCCGGTTGATGCCGATCGTGCCCATCGGATACGCGATCCCCGCGACCCAGCGCTGCGCGGGCGGCAGCGGTCCGGCGACCGCCCGCACCACCGTGCCGATCCTGGACCGTGGGCTCAGGCTCCTGGCCACCACGTCGGGGTCGGCGGCCGAGCCGATCACGCATTCCACCCCGCAGTAGGCGGCTCTGGCCGCCGCGTTCAGCTTGGAACGCATCCCGCCACGGCCCTCCCCGGCCGCCGAGATCCTGGTCGCCCTGGCCTCCTCAGGGGTGAGCCGGGCGATTCGCTCCCGCATCTGCTCGTCGCCGAAGACCCCGCGCACGTTGGTCAGGAAGGTCAGCCTGGATGCCTGCGCGGCTACCGCGACCGCGACCGCGATCTGGTCGTTGTCCAGCTCCGACTTCGGGTCGGTGGTGTCGTTGCCGTTCACCACGGGCAGCAGGCCGCGGCCCAGCGCACCCGCCAGCACGGCCCCCACGTCCCGCATCGCCTGCGCCGAATCGAGGTCGCTGCGGGACAGCAGGATCTGGCAAACCTCCACGCCGACGGCCGCGGCGAGCTGCCGGTACAGGGCCATCAGGGCCGGCTGGCCGACCGACGCGGCGAGCGCGACCCCGAGCGGGCCCGACGGCCAGGCCGGGCCGTACCGGTCCAGCGTGCCCGCCAGCGAACGGATCAGCTCGCCAGGCTCCGGCCGCGCGCCATTGCCGTGACGGCCGCCACCGCCATCACTGTCGCCACTGCCGTGCGGCCCGGCCGACGCGGCACTGGCCTGGGCCACCGTGGCCCTGACCTCGTCGAGCAGCCGCTGCAGCTCGGGGCCGGCCCGCGCGGTCGGCCCCTCGAATGAGAGCAGCCGGCCGCCGAGCCTGGCCGCACCCGAGGTGACCAGGATGACCTCGTGCCCGTCGCGCTGGGCCGCCGCGATCTGGGTGACCAGGTCGGCAATGACGTCAAGCGCGAGCCCGTCCCCGCTCGCGATCGAGCTGGAGCCGAGCTTGACGACCAGCCGGGTCATGTCGCCGCCTCGCCAGTAGTGGGCCTATCCGCATGCGACCGCGGCAGCGGTCCCGGCTATTCTCCCGCGCGAACGCCGGACGCGGCCCGGTAGGCCGTCATCACCCATGCTGGCCGGGCCCGCCCGGCCGCGAGCGTGCCCTACGCTGCCAGCAGAAACCTCCCTGAGCCGAGCGGAGCCCGATGCCGACCGAGGAAGCCGTGCAGGCGCGGTTCCCTGATTTTCGCAGCGCGCCGAATCAGGGCGGCCGCCCCGACCTGTACGAGCTGGAGAACCAGGCCATCGATCCGGACGGGCTGGTGCTGGACGCGATGCGGCAGCTGGCCCCGTGGCGCGGCCGCACCCTGGTTGACCTCGGCTGCGGATCCGGCTTCTGGCTGCCCGGCTATGTGGCCGAGGCGGCCGAGGTCATCGGGGTCGAGCCCGATCCGGCCCTGCTGGAGCTGGCCCGGGCCCGGAACTCGGGGGCCAGGATCCTGGCCGGCTCGGCCGAGCACATCCCGCTGCCCGACGCCAGCGCCGACGTGGTGCACGCCAGGTTCGCCTATTTCTGGCCGCCTCGCTGCGGCCCCGGCCTGACCGAGGTCCTGCGGGTACTGCGCCCGGGCGGGGCGCTCGTGGTCGTCGACAACGACCACCGCCACGGCGAGTTCGCCGGGCTGCTCCGCCAGGCCGCTCCGGCCGCCCAGGGCACGGCCGACGTGACCGACGCCTGGTGGGCGCGCCGCGGGGCCGAGCGCACCGAGGTGGTCAGCCAGTGGCGGTTCGGCTCCCGGGCTGACCTGAAGGCGGTGCTGCGGCTGGAGTTTCCCGCTCCGGTCGCCGACGCCTGGCTGGCCGCCCGCCCGCGGGCGCTCGGGCTCAGCTACGGCTACGTCCTGTTCACGGTCAGGGCCGGGCTGGATCCGGCTCGATGAGGCCGGTCGGCGCGCACGCTCCGGTCGCCAAGGGGCTCGGCACGGGCGCGCTGCGCTATGCCGCGGCCGTGCGGGCCGAGGCGATCCAGGTGTTCGTGACCAATCCGCGGGCGTGGTCGCCCTCGCCCGGCCAGGCCGGGCAGACGGCCGCGCTGCGCGAGCACGTGGCCGCGACCGGGCTGCCGGTCTTCGTGCACGCCCCTTACCTGGTCAACGTCGCCTCACCCGACCCTGAGCTGCGGGCCAGGTCGGCCGGGATGGTGCGGCACTGCCTGCGCCGGGGCGCGGAGATCGGTGCCCGCGGGGTCGTGATGCACGCCGGTTCTGCGGTCAGCGGCACCCGCGCGGACGGGCTCGCGGCCGTGGCCGGGACCGTGCTCCCGCTGCTCGACGCCCTCCCGGACGACTGGCCTGACCTGCTGATCGAGCCGATGGCCGGGACCGGCGGCATGGTCTGCGCGACCATCGCCGAGATCGGCCCCTACCTGGCCGCGCTGGACTGGCACCCGCGGGCCAGGCTCTGCCTAGACACCTGCCACCTTTTCGCGGCCGGGCACGACCTTGCCGCCGACGGGGGCACCACCGCCGCGCTGGCCGAGCTGACCGCGACGGCACCGGGACGGCTCAGCCTGATCCACGCCAACGACAGCATGGACGGCTGCGGGTCGAGGCGAGACCGGCACCAGAACGTCGGCCGGGGCACGCTCGGCCGCCGGCCGTTCTGGGATCTGCTGCACCACCCGGCCACCGAAGGGGTCGCGTTCGTGGTCGAGACGCCGGGCGACGAGGCCGGCCAGGCCGCCGACATCCGGCGGCTGCGGCGGCTCAGGTCGGCGTCGCGACCACCCGCGGGCCGGCCGCCCGCAGGCGGCCCTGGCCCTGGCCGGCCCGACCGGGCCGGTGTACCCGCTTCGCTTCGGGCCGCGGCTAGGCCAGACTAGGGATGTACGATTCCGCAGCCGCGAGCCGTGCAGCCGTGATGGGAGTGACGCGGTGGACAGGGCCCCCGAGCCGGGCAACGCCGGCGAACGCGAACTCCTGCTCGGCTGGCTGGCGTTTCATCGCGATGCGCTGGCCGCCAACTGCGCGGGCCTGAGCGGCCGGCAGCTGGTGTCCCGCCCGGCCGGGCCGTCCGCGCTGTCGCTGCTCGGCCTGGTCAGGCACATGACCGAGATGGAGCACGTCTACCTGGTGCACGCGCTGGCCGGCGGCGGTCCGGTGCGGCTGGTCTACTGCACCGCCGAAGCGCCCGACGCCGACATCGAGAACCTGAAGGCCTCGATGGCCAGGGCCTCGCTGAAGCGATGGCTGCAGGAACGGGAGCAGGCGGACGTGCTGCTCACAGCGACCGGTCCGCTCGGCGGCCTCGCCGCGGGCAACCGGCGTTCGGTCCGCTGGAACCTGGCCAAGCTGATCCAGGAGTACGCCAGGCACAACGGTCACGCCGACCTGCTCAGGGAGATGATCGACGGGTCCGTCGGTGAGTAGGCGATGCCGTGAGAGTCAGATCCATGAGAGAAATAATCTTTGACAATCTCAAGCATCTGGAAATATGGTTGAGCTACTCAATCGTTGACCTAGACAGATGGTTGAGCTAGACAGCGAAACTGAGCACGAGGTGCCCTGACCTTGCACCGAAGGGCCGTTCAGGAGGCGAGATGAGCTGGTGTTCGGGCGGAGACAAGCTCGACCAGGAGATCTTCGATGCGATGACCGAGTTCATCTCCTACCTGATGCAGCGCGGAGAGCAGTTGTCACAGAGTTACGGCGTGCCGGTCTCCGCGATCAAGGCCCTGCGCCGGCTGAACGAACCGGTGCCGATGAAGGACCTGGGCCAGCGCATGCGCTGCGACCCTTCCTTCGTCACCATGATCGCCGACGTCCTCGAGAAGCACGGCCTGGCCACGCGCGAGCCGAATCCCGCCGACCGGCGGGTGAAGAACCTGGCGCTGACCGACCGCGGCCTGGAGGTCAAGGCGGCCATGGAGCAGGACACGCTCGGCCTGATGCCGTGGACGCACGCACTGGACCGCAGCGAGCGCCAGCAGTTCCTGACGTTGCTCCGCAAGATGTGCGACTCACTGGCGGCCGCGCCGCCAGCCGACCGCGAGCCCGCTAAGGAGGTGACCACGGCCGCGGGCGCTATATCGCCGGTCGCCTGACCTGACCGACGCACGGCCGGACCGCGTGAGCTGACATAGCGCGCCTTCCGCCCGGTTGCCGCCAATCCCGCAAGCTTCATAGCCCCACGTTCCCTGACGCCTGGTTCCCGGCGGGAGCCACGGCCTCGGACCCGCACGCCCATAGAAAGGTACAGATCGCCGTGTCTTCGACACATACGGTCACCAGCCGCGGCTCATCGCCCGGCGTGCCAGCCACCCAAGGTCACCGACATCTCGGGCTGGCCCTGTTCGTCATCGCTACCGCGCAGCTGATGGTCGTGCTCGACTCGGCCATCGTCAACGTCGCACTCCCCCACATCGAGCGTGCCCTCGGCTTCACCGGCAACGGGCTCGAGTGGGTGGTGACCGCCTACGCGGTCACCTTCGGCGGCCTGCTGCTGCTCGGCGGCCGCTCGGGCGACCTGCTCGGACGCCGCCGGATCTTCATCATCGGCCTGCTGCTGTTCTCCGGCGCCTCGCTGCTCGGCGGGTTCGCCACCTCGCAGACCTGGCTGCTCGCCTCCCGCGCCCTGCAGGGCGTCGGCGGCGCCATGGTCGCACCGACCGCGCTGGCCCTGATCACCACCACGTTCCCCGAGGGGGCGCAGCGGAACCGGGCCATGGGCGTCTACGCCGCCATGAGCGGCGGCGGAGCCGCCCTGGGCCTGGTCGCCGGCGGCCTGCTGACCACCTACCTGTCCTGGCGCTGGGTGCTGTTCGTCAACGTGCCGATCGGCATCGCCACCGCGCTGCTGGCCAGGTACGTCCTGGCCGAGTCGCCCAGGCGGCACGGCCGGTTCGACCTGCCGGGCGCGATCACCAGCACAGCCGGCGTCGCGCTGCTGGTCTACGGCCTGTCCAATGCCAGCACTGACCAGAACGGCGTCTCGCACTGGGCCGATCCGAAGGTCCTGGCCTCCCTGGCCGCCTCGGTGGTCCTGCTGGCCGCCTTCGCCCTGATCGAATGGCGCAGCGAGCACGCGCTGATGCCGCTCCGGGTGCTAGCTAACCGCAGCCGGACCGGGTCCTACGTGATCATGCTGTGCCTGGCAACGGCGATGTTCGGGATCTTCTTCTTCCTGACCATCTTCGTCCAGGAGGTGCTCGGCTACAGCGCGCTGCGGTCGGGCGTGGCCTTCCTGCCCTTTGCGGCCATGGTCGTGATCATGTCCGGGGTCGTGTCGCAGGTGATCAGCCGGACCGGCGCCCGGCCGCTGATGCTGGCCGGCACCACGATCGCCGCGGGCGGCATGTTCTGGTTCTCCCGGCTCACGGTGCACAGCGACTACGTCGGCGGGCTGCTCGGCCCGATGCTGGTTACCTCCATCGGCCTGGGCATGCTGTTCGTGCCGCTGTCGCTGGTCGCGCTGAACCGGGTGCGGGCCGAGGACTCAGGCGTTGCCTCCAGCCTGCTCAACACCGGCCAGCAGGTCGGCGGCGCGATCGGGCTGGCCGCGCTCGGCACGGTGACCTGGACCACGGTCTCCGACAGCGTCAAGCACCAGGTCGCGACCGCCGCCGCCGCGGCGGCCAAGGCCGGACTCCCGGTGGCCTCGGCCAAGCCGGGCACGGCGCTGCCCAGCTCGATCCTGCACCAGGCACTCGCCCTGGGGATCGCGCGCGGGTTCCTGGTAGCGGCCGGGATCGCCGTCCTGGCGATGCTGGTCGTGGCGGCCACGATCCGGATCCGCCGGGAAGACCTGGCCGGCGCCACGGCACCAGCCGGTCCCGGCCTGCCGGAATCCGGCGACGATGTCAGTGACCTGGAATTCGAGGGCGCGCTGAGCTAGTCACCGCACCACCGCAGCACGCGGCCCCGGTGCCCGGCCTACCCGCCGGCACCGGGGCCGCGTGCTGCTGGCCTGTACGGGCCCGCCTGCCGTCCCCGCACAGGCCACACAGGCCACGCCCCATACAGGCCACCGGGCGGGACGGGCCCGACGTGGCGGGGGCAGCGGCGGGGTCGGCGCAGCGATTGTTCGCAGTCAGGGCGGCCGGACGAATCCGACCTGATCCTGGGCCACCGTGAACCCGAGCGACTGGTACAGCCGGATCGCGTGGTATCCGGGGTCGGCCACGATCACGAGCTGGCCGGCTCCGAAGGCGGTGACGGCCACTTCGGCCGCGCGGGTGACCAGCGCGCCGGCCAGTCCCAGGCGGCGGTAGCCAGGATGCGTTTCCACGTCCTGGTACCTGGCCAGGCCGTGACCCGCCGCGACCACGCCGAGCTGGGCCACCAGCGTGTCGCCGGCGAAGGCACCCAGCCAGGCGCCGTGGCCCTGCTCGGTCAGCCGCCGCTTCCCGGCCAGCTTGCGTTCTTCGAACGCCTGCCGCTCAGCACCCGCCTGGGCCGCTTCCGCCTCGGCGACATTTGCCTGGCCTGGCCTCACCGCATCACCGGCCACATCGCCAGCTGGCTCGTCCGCGACCGCGCAGGCCCGGCGCAGGTCCCCCGACCGCTGCCAGTCCTCGTCCCCGGCGAGCGGCCGGATCACCACGGGCAGGTCAGGCGGGCGGGCCGGCCGCACCGACCGTGCGGTCAGTACGACATTGCTCTCCGGCTGGAACCCGGCGGCCAGGAACATCTCGGGGTCCACGGCCGTCGCCGCGGTCACGTCGAGCCCGAACGCCTGATGACGGGCCCCGGGGAACTCCGCCTCGAACCGCCCGAGCCAGTGAGCCAGGCCCCGCGGACCAGGCGCGGGCGCCGCCAGCAACAGGAAGTTCCCCCACCAGTAGCCGGGGTTTCCCGGCGACCTGATCGCCACGTAGTCGCCGCGATCAGCGGTCTCGGCGCCTTCGGCCCGGCGTATCGCGAGATCGGTCAGGTAGCCAAGCGACGTTATCTGCACGGGTCCATTGTCAGCCGCCGGGTGCCCCTGGTTAACGTGAGGTAGTGCGGGTCGTGCCGTGGTGGGGAGTGATCTCGTCGGCAGCCGCGCCGGTGCTGCTGATCGGCGGCTGGACCGCCGCGGCGGAGCTCAGGCCCGGCCGGTTCGACCAGGTCAGGCAGAGCGTGAGCGCGCTCGCAGCGACCGGCGTGCCCGACCGCTGGATCATGACCGTGGCATTTGTCCTGGTAGCGGCGTGTTACATCATCACGGCAATGGCCCTGCGGGCCGCCGCCACAGCCGGCCGGCTGACCCTCATCGCGGCCGGGGTGACCGGCCTGATCGTGGCGGCCAGCCCTGAGCCCTCGAACGGGCAGTTCTCCGGCCGGCACGCGGTCGCTGCGGCCATCGGCTTTGCCCTGCTGTCGACCTGGCCGGTGCTGGCCAGCCGGCCAGGCCCCGGCATCCCGTGGGGGCTGCAGCCCAGGGCCGCGCTCGGCGCGACGTCCACGATCATCGCACTGCTGGCCTGGTTCGTGCTCGAACTGGTCTCGGGCGGTGGCGCGCTCGGCCTGGCCGAGCGCGCCCTCGGCGTTGTCCAGGTGTTCTGGCCTCTCGTCGTGGTCCTGTCCTGCCAGCCGTTCCGCCCGGTCATCGTGGCCAGCGAACTGGCTGGCGCCCAGCGCGAGTTCGACTCCGTCCCTGGCCCAGGTGGCAGGCGACGTTAGTTTGACAGCAAACCCTTCGATCTCTAATCTTTGCTCGGACGTCGAAGGAGGACACATGACCGACCAGCCCACGGCCGGCCGGCCCCTGAGCGGCCAGGTCGCGCTGATCGCCGGGGCCAGCAAGGGAATCGGGGCCGCCACCGCCGCGGCATTCGCCGCCGCCGGCGCCGCCGTCGTCCTCGGCGCCAGGGACCTGACCGCGCTCACCGAGGTAGCCGCCCGCATCGAAGCGGCCGGCGGCCAGGCTGTCCCCGTCCGGTGCGACGTGACCGCCCCTGAGTCGGTCGAAGGGCTGGTCGAGCAGGCCATATCCCGCTTCGGGCGGCTGGACGCCGCCTTCAACAACGCCACCGCCGGGCCACTGCCTGCTCCCCTGGCACAGATCGATGTCGGGGAGTTCGACCGGGGAATTGCGACCAACATCCGCGGCACCTTCCTCGGGATGAAATATCAGATCCCGGCCATGCTCGCCTCCGGTGGCGGCACGATCGTCAACATGGCCTCGGTAGCCGGCCTGTCCGGCACCGCGAATCTGGCCGCCTACGTAGCCGGCAAGGCCGGCATCATCGGCCTGACCAAGGTGGCCGCGCTCGACTACGCCGATCAGGGCATCCGGGTCAACGTGGTTGCCCCTGGCCCGATCCTGACTCACCACCTGCAGGCTGCAGGTGAACGGGCCCAGCAGCTGGCCGGCCAGTCCACCCCGATGCGCAGGACCGGGCAAGCGGCCGAGGTCGCCCAGGCCGTGCTGTGGTTGTGCTCGCCAGCGTCCGCCTTCATCACCGGCACCGTGCTGCCGGTCGACGGCGGCCAGTCGGCCGGCCACAAGCCGCCGCAGATGTACACCCAGGGCCGGCCGATGGCTACGGCGGGCTAGCCCAGATCGGCCACCATCGACACCAGTCCCTGCCAGGTCTTCTCGTCGTCCTCGTTACCGGGATGCGGGCGCAGGAACCGGCTCACGTCGACCGCGAAGTCCGACAGGTCCCAGCGGATCCTGAACAGCTCGAGCAGCCTCGGGTCAGGCTGCACGCCGGTCGCCTCGGCGTAGCCGGCCAGGATCGAGCCATCGCCCGGGTCCAGGTCCCACAGGTCGCGTTCTGGCTGCGCGATCATCGCGGTGTCCCAGTCGATCAGCCGCCAGCCGTCTGCGGTCCGCATCGTGTTGCCCGGATGGGTCTCACCGTGGGTGAGCACCACCCGGCCGGGCAGCCGCCTGGCCTGGGCGGCCAGCTCACCGAAGCGGGCGAGCATCCCGCTGATCTGCGTCCTCGCACCGCCGATCAGCTCGGCCGCGGGACGGGTGAACGGACCGCGCTCGGGCAGCCGGGCAGCCGCGCCGTCGGCGAGCACGATCTGGAGTTCGGCCAGGAGCGGGATCTCGTAGTCGTCGGCGAGGGCACGGCGCCGGGCCGCGGGCGGGGCGGCGTGCACGCCCACCACCATGTCCAGGACGGCCCGCCGGTGCCCGGGCCCGTCGAACTCGCCCCAGAAGAAGGACTCGCCGGACAGGAACGGGTACACCGCGACGGCGAAGTCCTGGCCGGCTCGCACGACTGGCGCGCCGCCAGCCGCGGGGACCGGCGCCACCGCGAACGACGCCCCGGCGGCGTGCAGGTCGCTGGCCGCACCCAGCGCCGCGACCAGCCGGGCGAAGGCGGCGTCCAGCGAATCCTCCGGCCGCAGCCTCTTGTAGTGCAGCTCGTCGGCGGTCAGGAACCAGCGCGGCCCGTCCGCCGTCGTGACCTCCCAGTGATGACTGCCGAACCCGACCGGACGATAGGTCAGGTCCGACGCCTTGATGTCCCAGTGCCGGGACAGCAGCCTGGTCAGCATCGGAGCATCGAGGCCGACGGGAGGGCTGAGCACCCGACCACGGTAGGACCGCGGCCAATTCCGGCCAACCGAATTAACCGGGCGCACCCACCAGGCCGCGAGTACGTCCGCGCGGGTCTTCAGGCCGGCTCGACCGGGTGCCGCAGGATCGTGCGCAGCCGCTCGGGTGCGCTGCGCCGCGGATCTCCCAGGTAGATCTCGTGATGACGGCCGCGCGGCCGGTATCCGGCCTCCGCCAGCCCCGCCTGCAAGGCGGCGATCGACGGGCCCTCGGCCGCGTACGGGCCGACGTGCAGCAGCTGGGCACAGCGGCCCTCCTCCCAGCGCAGGCAGCGCAGCCGGTCAAGCCCGGGCAGCGGCTTCTTCGCCCGGGCCGCGGCCAGGGCCCGGGCGATCACGTCCTCGTCGACCGGAGCCGGCTGCATGATCAGCAGCCGCCAGCGCCAGCGCTCCCGGTCGCCGGCGGCGATCTCAGCCTCGCCCTGCGCCACCGCCGTGAACAGCGCGTCCCCGTCCGGCCCGTCGGCCCACCAGAGCCCTTCCAGCGGCATGACCCGGGGCGCGGCGCCGGTCTCCTTCTTGACCAGGAAGTGGGCGGTGTAGCTGACCGAATACAGCGCTTGCAGGGCGTCGGTGAACTCCGGCCCGCCCGGCGGCCCCGACCCCAGCACCGACGCATAGCAGAACTCCGGCACGTCGACGATCTGCACGATGCCTTTCCTGGCCTTCAGCAGGGCGTCAGCGGCCGGCGCGGTTCCGATCATGGCCCCAGGCTGCTACTAGCCAGCGCCACGGGGCAGGGCCTAAGGTCCTGCGGAGCTGCCGTCCGCGCCCGCCCGGTCAGCCACAGGGCCCACCGGACTCGGCCAGAAAGATCTGCACGAGGGAGAGGCATGCCGGTCTACGTTCTGATTCACAGCCCGTCCGTTGGTCCTGGCACCTGGGCCCCGGTCGCGAGCCGGCTGCGCGACGCTGGCCACCAGGTCGTCGTGCCGTCGCTGCTCGGTGTGGCCGACGGCGGGCTGCCGTACTGGCCGCGGGCCGTCGCCGCAGTGCGCGACGCGCTCGATCGGGAGGGCACGGCCGAGCCGGCCGTGCTGGTCCCGCACAGTAATGCAGGGCTGTTCCTGCCGCTGATCGCCGACGGGCTCGAGCACGCACTGGCCGGAACGGTGTTCGCCGACGCATCCCTGCCGGCCGCCACCGAGACCACCACCGCCGCCGAGGAGGAGTTCCTGCCGTTCCTGCGCGGCCTGGCCGGGGCAGACGGCCGGCTGCCGCGGTGGACCGACTGGTGGTCCGCTGACGATGTCGCCGGCCTGCTCCCGGACCCGGATGTCCGCCAGGCCGTCGTGGCCGAGCAGCCCAGGCTGCCGCTCGACTACTACCTGCAGGAGATACCCCAGCCGGCCGCCTGGGCGGCCAGCCCCTGCGCGTACCTGCTGTTCAGCGCGGCCTACGAGGCACTGGCGGGCCAGGCCCGCGACCGCGGCTGGCCGGTCGCGGTCACCCGCGGCGAGCACCTGCACCAGGTAGTGGACCCGGGCGCGGTTGCCACCGCGATCACCGAGCTGACCGGCCTCATGACCAGCTCATGACCACAGGGCGGTGAGCTGCGCCGGGCTGATGTTGCCGCCGCTGCAGATCACGGCGACCTTCCGGCCGGCGAACCGCTCCTGGTCGGCCAGCACCGCGGCCAGCGCGGCGGCACCGGCCGGCTCGACGAGGTTCCTGGTCTTCTCGATCATGGTCCTGGTAGCCGCTTTCAGCGCCTCCTCGGAGACCAGCACGAAGTCGTCCAGGAGCTGCCACAGGATCCGCTGCGGCAGCTCGAACGCCGTCCTGGTAGCCAGCCCCTCGGCGAACGTCCCGGTCGGCGCCGTCTCCAGCGACCTGGCCCGCCAGGACAGGCAGGCTGCGGGCGATGCCTCGGACTGCACGCCGATCACCTCGATCGACGAGCGGACCGCCTTGGCCACCGTGCACGCGCCGGCCGCCCCGCTGCCGCCGCCGACCGGCACCACGATGACTTCGATGTCCGGCTGGGTCTCGAGGATCTCCAGCGTGTAGGTTCCCACCCCGGCGATCAGCCTCGGCTCGTCGCCAGAATGCACATAGCGGTAGCCCTGCTCGGCGGCCAGCTTCTCGCAATACTCCCTGGCATCGTCGAAATCACGGCCGGTGAAGACGACTTCGGCTCCGAGCGCCCGCATCGACTCGACCTTGACCGGGTTGGCCTGCTCGGGCATGCAGACGATGGCCCGCACCCCGAAGACGCTGGCGGCGTAGGCAATGGACTGGCCGTGGTTCCCGGTCGAGGCGGTAATCACGCCGCGCCGGCGTTCGTCCTCGGTGAGCTGGCTGACCAGGTTCACCCCGCCGCGCACCTTGAACGCGCCGACTGGCTGGTGGTTCTCGTGCTTGACCCACAGCCGCGTGCCTGCCAGGGCGTCCAAGGCGGGATAGCGGTACAGCGGGGTCGGGCCCAGGTAGGGGGCAATCCGACGGCGGGCGTCGAGCACGTCGGCGAGGTCGGGGGCGGCGAGAGCGGTCATATGCCCGTTTCTACCACGACCGCAGGCAAGCCAGGAGGCGCGGAACCCGTCGTTTAAGCGGGCCTGCTGTGGTGAGCTACCGGCCCGCACCGTGGCCGAAGGGAGCCCACTGAACATGCCTAGACTGCCGCACCACCGGGACACCACCGCCCCGGCGCCACCGCAGGACCGGACCAGCCATCCGGCCAGGACCGCGCTGTGGCTGCTCGGCGGGGCGATCGTGATCTGGGGCATCATGTGCCTGCTCGGCCTGCTGCTCACCCATGTCCTCGAGCACACCGGCTTCCACCACGCCGATCTCGGCACCAACCGGTGGTTCGTCGGGCACCGGGTGCCGTTCCTCAACGACGTCGCCGGCATCGGCACCGGCATGGCCGAGACCGTCACCGTCGTCGTGATCGCGGCTGTCCTGGTGGGCGTGCTGCGCTGGCGGACCGGCCGCTGGTACGAGGCGATGGTGCTGGTGGTCTCGGTCGTGGGCGAGGTCGCGATCTTCATCTGCGTGACGCTGATCGTGCCCCAGCGCCGTCCGCCGGTGCACCGGCTCGACGCGGCCCCGCCGACCTCCAGCTACCCGTCGGGCCACACCGGCGCGTCGATCGCGCTGTACTGCTGCCTGGCCCTGATCATCCTCTGGCTGTACTCCGACCGAGGCTGGGCCCGCGCCGTCGCCGTGCTGCTGTTCTGCGTCCCCGCATATGTCGGGCTCTCCCGCATCTACATGGGCATGCACTACCCGAGCGATGTCGTCGCCGGTGCCCTGCTCAGCTCGCTGTGGCTATCGCTGGTGGCGACGACGCTGCTGCCGCGCCGCTCGGCCGCCCAGCGGGCCCGCGGCCAGTCCAGGCGCCGCGTGCTCGGCCATTCCTGACCGCGAATTGCGAGGCCGCCCCTTGATCGTCGCCAGCTACATCTCGCCGACGGCGGTCATGGGGACGGGGTGCCGGGATCAGGCGGAGTCGTCGTCCAGGACCTGCTGCAGCCGGTTCATGCCGGCCAGCCAGCGATCAGGCTCGGCCGCCCGGCCTGCGTACAGCCCGGCCACATCCGGGTGCGGCAGGATCAGGAACCGCCCGTCGGCCAGGCCCGCCATGACCGCCTCGGCCACGTCACCGGGCTGAATGGCACCCGCCCCGAGCAGTTTCTCCATTCGCGGGTCCGACCCGTCGAACATGCCGGTCCGCACCCCCATCGGGCAGATCGCCTGGACGGTCAGGCCACGGTGCCGGTGCGTGAGTGACAGCCACTCGGCGAAGGCCAGGGCCGCGTGCTTGGTCACCGAGTACGGCGCGGAACCGGGCGTCGCCAGCAGGCCGGCCGCCGACACGGTGCAGATCAGGTGCCCGCTCCCCCGCTCCAGCCAGCCGGGCAGCAGCAGCCGGGCGGCCCGCACGTGTGCCATCACGTTGACGTCCCAGGAGTCGGCCCAGTCGGCCTCGGGTGCCTCGGGTCCGCCGATACGCGCGATCCCCGCGTTGGCGCAGTACAGGTCGATCGCCCCGAGTTCCGCCGTCGCCGCCTCGACCAGGGCCGCGACCCCGGCCTCGCTGGCCGCGTCCCCGGCCACCGCGACGGCCCGGCCGTCACCGGCGGGCGAGCACGACCGCGCGACCTCAGCCACGGCAGCGGCATTGACGTCGTTGAGCACGACCCTGGCCCCCTCGACGGCGAACCGCCTGGCCAGCGCGGCCCCGATGCCGCTGCCCGCGCCGGTGACCACCACCCCGGCTCCGGCGACCGATTTCATGGCGAACCTCCCGCTGGGTCGTATGCGGTGAACTGTACCGATCGGTGCGATCGGCCGGCCGGTGTGCCCGGTTTTCGCCTGCCGACTTCCCAGGCGGGGTCGGCTGCGGCAGGCTTGGTACCGATCAGAACTCGCTGCCCGCCTTGTGGAGGTACTCATGCCGGTCCTGGATGCCCTGGTCGCAGCACTGCGGCTGAGCACCGTCGAGGTGGTCGACCTGACCTCGCCGCTCAGCCCGGACACGCCGATCATCCAGCTCCCCCCGCCGTTCGGTAACACGATCCCGCTGTCGCTGCAGCAGATCAGCCGCTACGACGACCGCGGCCCCGGCTGGTACTGGAACAACATCACGACCGGCGAGCACACCGGCACCCACTTCGACGCGCCGGTGCACTGGA
>DASWAH010000320.1:0-2280 GCA_036391235.1 Streptosporangiaceae bacterium | reverse complement strand
CAGCCGCTCGTACATCTCGATCCGCCTGGCCTCCTCGAACAGGTCCACCACGGCGTGGCTGTCACTCCCCGCGGTGAGCCGGCAGCCGGCCGCGGCGAGCGCGCCGAATGGGCCGATGCCGTCGGCCAGGTCGGCCTCGGTGGTCGGGCAGGCGCAGACAAAAACCTCGCCCGCGCCGAGCATCGAGATGTCGCTGTCGGTCAGGTGGGTCGCGTGCACGACACTGGTCCGCGGGCCGAGGACGCCGGCCTCGAAGAGGACGGCCGTCGGCGTCGCGCCGTAGGCGGCCAGGCAGGCTTCGTTCTCGGCGACCTGTTCCGACAGGTGCGCGTGCAGCGGCGCGCCGGTCGCCCGGGTCCAGGCCGCGACGGCCGGCATCTGGCTGGCCGGGACTGCCCGTACCGAGTGGATCGCCGCCCCGGCCCTGGCCGCCGGGCCGAGCAGCCCGCGGTCGTCGGCACCGAGCGCGCTGACCCGTTCGGCCCAGGCCTGGGCGGTACCGTCGCCGAACCGGAGCTGGGGCCCGGCCAGCGGCACGGCCGACCCATCGGGGTCCAGGCCGCCGGACAGGTAGCAGGTGTCGAGCAGGGTCAGCCGGAGCCCGGCCTGGCGGGCCGCCTCGAGCAGGGCGCGCCCCATCGCGTTCTGGTCCGCGTACGGCGTTCCGCCGGGACCGTGATGAAGATAATGGAACTCCCCCACGCAGCTAATGCCGGCCAGGGTCATCTCGGCGTACGCGGCTCTGGCCAGGGCCAGGTAGCTATCGGGGTCGAGGGCGGCCGCGACCTGGTACATCGTCTCCCGCCAGGTCCAGAACGTGCCCCGGCCGGCCTGGGTGATGCCACGCAGCGCCCGGTGGAACGCGTGCGAGTGCGCGTTGGCCAGGGCCGGCAGGGTCAGCCCGGCCAGCCGGACCGTGCCGGCCGGGCCGTGACCAGCCGGCGTTCCCGGCGAGATCGCGGTGAACCGGTCGCCGGACGCCTCGATCAGCACGTCGGGCCGCACGCCGACCCCGGGCAGCCAGGCCAGCTCGGCGTGCCAGGCCCGGCGCCGATCTGGTCCGGGCTGATCTGGTCCGGGCACGGAGGTCATCGGCAGGCCAGTTCCTCGAGCACGGCGGCCAGCGCGACGACTCCGGCCTCGCAGTCGGCCGGGTCGGCGTGCTCGGCCGGGGCGTGTGAGACGCCTGTCGGGTTGCGGACGAACAGCATGGCCGTGGGCAACGTGGCCGCGAGCACCCCGGCGTCGTGGCCGGCCCCGGTGGGCAGCACCGGCGCGTCGATGTCCTGGCCGGCCAGGGCCGCGCTGACCCGGTCGCGCAGGCCGACGTCGAACTCGACGACCGGGCTGAGTGACTCCCCGTGGCTGGTCACCGTGACGCCGTGCTGCCCGCCGCTCAGCCCGGCGACCGCCGTGACCTGACTGACCAGCTCCTTCAGCCGTTCCTCGTCGGGTGCCCTGGCGTCCAGCCAGGCGTGCACGGCCGAGCAGATCGCGTTGGCGGCGCCAGGTTCGGCGACCACCTTGCCGAACGTGGCCAGCGCCCCGAGCTCCGTCGCGACCGTCCTGGCGGCCAGCACCGTGGCCGCGTAAGGCAGCATCGGATCACAGCGGTCGGCCAGCCTGGTGGTGCCCGCATGGTCGGCCCGGCCCGCGAAGTCGATCCGCCACCGGCCGTGCGGCCAGATCGACTCGGCCACGCCGATCGCCGCGTCCAGGCCGGCCAGGGCGCTGCCCTGCTCGATGTGCAGCTCGACATAGGCGTCGATGCGGCCGAGCCGCTCGGGGTCTGGGCCGATCCCGGCCGGATCCAGGCCGGCCGAGGTCATCGCATCGGCCAGGCTGGTCCCGTCGACGTCGGTCAGGGCCCTGGCCGCGTCCGGGGTGATGGCCCCGGTCAGCAGGCGGCTGCCCAGGCACGCGACGCCGAACCGGCCGCCTTCCTCCTCGGCGAAGGCCGCGACCGCGACCGGCCTGACCGGCTCGATCCCGGCCTTCCTGAGCAGGTCGATCGCGGCGAACGCGGAGACGACGCCGAGCGGGCCGTCGAACGCCCCGCCGTCGGGAACCGAGTCCAGGTGGCTGCCGGTGGCGATCACGCCGCCGGCCGCGTCCGCCTCGTCACCTCCGGCCGGTTCCCACCAGGCCCACAGGTTGGCGTTCCGGTCGGTCTCGGTGCGCAGGCCGCGCTCTTCGGCCTCGCGGGTGAACCAGTTCCGGCACGACCTGTCGGCCTCGGTGAACGACAGCCGCCGGTACCCGCCGGTGCGGTCGCTCCGG
>DASWAH010000319.1:0-8824 GCA_036391235.1 Streptosporangiaceae bacterium | reverse complement strand
CTGTCCGGACCCGCGACCGGTACAGCGGACAGGTCACCGAGTTCGGCGATGGCGGTGCCGATCTGCTTGTCCACCGGCGGGATGATCTGGGCGCCGTCGCCGAGGTAGAGCTTGTAACCGTTGTCCGCGGGCGGGTTGTGGCTGGCCGTGATCATGATGCCGGCCGCCGCGTTCAGGTGCCGGACCGCGAACGCGAGTAGGGGGGTGGGCAACCGGGGCGGCAGCAACCGGACGGCGATGCCCGCTCCGGCCAGCACACATGCGGCTTCGAGGGAGAACTCCAGGCTTCGGTGCCGTGCGTCGCACCCGATCACGACTCCCGTGGTGGCCGCCTCGGGATCGATGTACAGCAGCCACCCGGCCAGGGCTGCGGTGGTGCCGCGGACGACGGCCCGGTTCATCCGGTTCGGGCCGGCCGCGACCGCGCCCCGCAGCCCGGCGGTGCCGAACTCCAGGCGGGCGCCGAAGCGGTCGGCCAGCTCGGCGCTGGCCGAGCTGGTCTCGTCGCCGCTCTCGCCGTCGGCCTCGCTGTCGGCCGCACTGAGCAGGGCGGTCAGCTCGGCCTGGTCGCGCTCGTCCGGATCGTCGGCAATCCAGGCCAGGACCCGGTCCCGCAGGTCGTCCTCGATCACGCAGCGCCTCCCGCGCCCCCGGCGGTGACGTCGGGCAGGATCCTGGCCAGCAGGGCGCCGACCTGGGCGGCGGCCGCGCGTCCCACCTCGATCACCTCGGTATGGTCGAGCCCGGTCGGCGACAGCCCGGCCGCCGGGTTGGTGACCAGAGAGATCCCGAGCACCTCGGCGCCGAGGTGCCGGGCCGCGATCGCCTCCACCGCGGTCGACATGCCGACCATGTCGGCACCGGCGCCGTGCAGCCACCGGATCTCGGCCGGCGTCTCGTAGTGCGGGCCGAGCAGCCCCGCGTAAACTCCCTCGGCCAGGCTGGGATCGGCCCGTCTGGCCAGCGCCCGCAGCCGGGCCGAGTACAGGTCGGACAGGTCGACGAAGCGCGACCCGTAGCCGGGCGGCGGTTCCGGTCCAGCCACCGGCGACTGGCCGGTCAGGTTGAGGTGGTCGCTGATCAGGACCGGCTGGCCGGGGCGGAAGCTCGCGTTGATCCCGCCCGAGGCGTTCGTCAGCACAACGACCGAGCATCCGGCCGCAACGGCGGTGCGCACGCCGTGCACGACCGCGTCGACCGGGTGTCCCTCGTACAGGTGGGTCCGCCCCAGGTAGACGAGCGCGCGCAGGCCGCCGACCGGGATCGAGCGGGCCAGCGGGGAGTGCCCGGCTACGGCGGGCCTGACGAAGCCGCCCAGGTCGGCCACCGTGAACTCGGCCGTCGCGGGCCCGATGGCATCCGCCGCTGGCAGCCAGCCGGAGCCGAGCACGACGGCCACGTCGTGGCGCTGGTGCCCGGTCACCCGGGCCAGGTTCGCCGCGCTCGCGCGCGCGGCAGCGTAAGGATCGTCGGTCACGTGGCTACTTTCGCAGACTCCGGTCAGGCCTTCACATAGGGCTTGCCGTCGGCGGCGGGGGCGCGGACCTTGCCGACCAGGCCGACGACGGCCAGGATCGTGGCCAGGTACGGGATCATCAGCAGGAACTGGGACGGGATCTGCGGGTTGAGCGACGACAGCACGAGCGCGAGGCTGTCGCTGACCCCGAACAGCATGGCCGCCGCGACCGCGCCGAGCGGCGTCCAACGGCCGAAGATCATCGCGGCCAGCGCGATGAAGCCGAGGCCGGAGCTGATGTTTTTGGCGAAGAACCCGGTCGATCCGACCGTCAGGTACGCCCCGCCGATGCCGGCGACGGCGCCGCCGAGCACGACGTTGCGGTAGCGGGTCCACAGCACCCGGATGCCGACCGTGTCGGCCGCGGTCGGATGCTCGCCGACCGCGCGGACCCGCAGCCCCCACCGGGTGCTGAACAAGCCGACCTGGATCAGGGCGATCAGCACGTAGGCGATGTAGAGGAAGATCGAGGAGTCGAAGAAGATCGGCCCGATGATCGGGATGTCGCCGAGCAGCGGGATCTTGATGTTGCTGAACGTGAAGCCCTGGTTGAGGTTCGCGTTGGTGACCATCAGCCGGTCGTACAGGAAGCCGGTCAGCCCGAGCGCGAGCACGTTCAGGACGACGCCGAGGATGATCTGGTCGACCAGGAACCTGATCGCGAAGACGGCGAGCAGCAGCCCGAGCAGGGCGGCGGTCAGCGAGCCGGCGATCAGGCCGAGCCAGACCGAGCCGACCATGCTGGCGATCAGCGCGCCGAAGAACGCCCCGGTCAGCAACTGCCCCTCGATCGCGATGTTGATCACGCCGGACCGTTCGCACATGCAGCCGGACAGCGCGCCGAAGATCAGCGGGATGCCCGAGATGAAGGCCCCCTCGGCCAGGCTGAGCAGGTTGACCGCGGTCGCGTTGCCGGCATCGGCCCAGCACAGCAAGGCGATCAGGAAGCAGGCAACCGCGCCGCCGATGGCCAGCCGGCGGCCCAGCTTGCCGGGTTCGGCGAGTCCCGGCACGATCCCGAGACGCCAGATCCCGAGCAGCACCGAGATCGCGCCGACGACGTAGCAGACGATCGCGGCGGGCACCGTGATGGTGGGGATCTGGACCCCGCTGCCGGAAATCGACAGCTGGAAGGAGGCGTTGCCGGAATGCGAGAACAGGCCGAACACGAACGCGTCGATCAGGCCGAGCAGGATGAAGAAGCCCGCGGCCAGGTGCCGCCGGCCGACGGCTACCGGAATGCGGGCCGGCACGGTCAGCGCGGTCATCCGTTCCACCCCTTCGCCGTGGCCTCCATCCCGGTCGTGCGGGCCGCCCGGAGCCGGAAGATGGCCCTGATCAGCGGCGGGGCCGCGACGAAGAGCACGATCAGGCCCTGGATGACCTCGACGATGTCCACCGGCACCTGCGGGTTGGTCGCGGCCTGCATGACCGTGCCGCCGGCCTGCAGGGCGCCGAACAGCAGGCCGGCCAGCAGCACGCCGAACGGCCGGGCCCGGCCGAGCAGGGCCACGGTGATGCCGTCGAATCCGTAGGTGCCGTAGATGTTCGGGTTCAGCGGCGGCGGCGGGCTGCCGCCGCCCTGGATGATCGTGGAGGCGGCCAGCCCGGCCAGGGCGCCGGAGATCACCATGACCCAGATCCAGCTGCGCTCCACGCTCATGCCGGCGCTCTTGGCCGCCCGCGGGTTCGCCCCGACGGTGCGGAACTGGAACCCGATGGTGCTCCGGCTGAGCAGCCAGGCGACGCCGAACACGGCCGCCACCGCGATCAGGAAACCGACGTTGGCCTGCGGCGGCGGCCCGCCGACGTGCGGGAACACGGCGTTGCTGTGGATCGGCGCGGCGGTCGAGTTGGACTGCCCAGGCTGCTGCAGGGCCGACGGCGTGGACAGCAGGTAGTTCAGCAGGTTGTACATGACGTAGTTGAGCATGATCGTGATGATCACCTCGTGGGCTCCGGTCCTCGCCTTGAGGTAACCGACGATCCAGCCCATCATGGCCCCGCCGACGAGCGCGCCGATCACGCACACGACGATGTGGATGCCGACCGGCAGGCTGAAGTCGACGCCGAGCCAGGTCGCCACGCAGGCGCCGCCGATGAACTGGCCGGCCGCCCCGATGTTGAACAGGCCGGCCCGGAACGCGATCGCGACCGACAGGCCGGTCAGGATCAGCGGGGTCGCCTCGAACGCGGTCAGCGAGAGCGGGTAGAAGATTGCCGCGATCGAGCCGCCGTGGAAGGCGGCCGAGATCGTCGACGGGCTGAAGATCGCCCCCTCGAACAGCGCCGAGTACGCGCTGGAGATGGACGACCAGGTCATCGAGAGAGCGTTGCCGGGCGCGGCGAAGAACGAGTTCCAGGCGCGCAGCACGTTGGAGTCGCTGAACACGATGAGCAGGCCGCTGATCACCAGGGCCATGAAGATCGCCAGGATCGTGATCACGACCGGGCTGCCGTAGATGATCGCCTCGATGATGGCGTTCCCGGTCCGTTTGATCCTGGACTGGTCGCCAGCCGGCGGCTGGTGACCGGGCTCGCCGGTCACCACATCGGTCTCGGCCACGCCGGGATCGGCCTGGAAGGGGCTGCCCGTGGTCTCACTCATGCATCGGGCTCCTGGTTCAGCTCCTGGTTCAGGGCCTGGGCCGCGATCTCCTCGGGTGACTGCTCGGCGACCTGGGCGCGGGCTTGCTCGGCGCCGGCGCCGGCCATCATCAGGCCGAGTTCGGCCTCGGGGGTGTCGGGGGAGCAGAAGCCGACGATCTTGCCCTCGTACATGACCGCGATCCGGTCCGACAGCGCGTAGATCTCGTCCAGCTCGGACGAGACGATCACCACCGCGACGCCGGCGTCCCGCTGGGCGACGATCTGCTTGTGCACGAACTCAATCGAGCCGACGTCCAGGCCGCGGGTCGGCTGGCTGGCCAGCAGCACCGTGTTGTCCCGGCTCAGCTCCCTGGCCAGGATCACCTTCTGCTGGTTGCCGCCGGACAGCGTGCCGGCCGGCGTCTGCACGGAGGTGGTGCGCACGTCGTAGCTGGCAACCTGGGTGGCGGCGACCTTGCGGACGACGGCCGGGTCCATCGCGATGCCGGAGGCGTAGGGCGGGCGGTCATAGACGTCCAGGATCAGGTTCTCGGCCACGGTGAAGTCGCTGACCAGGCCGTCTTCCTGGCGGTCCTCGGGGATGTAGCCGATGCCGGCCCGCAGCCGGTCCCTGGTCGACAGGTGCGAGATGTCCCGGCCGTCCAGCAGCACCGCGCCGGCGGCGGGCCGCAGGCCCATCAGGGCCTCGCACAGGTCGGTCTGCCCGTTGCCCTGCACGCCCGCGATGCCGAGGATCTCGCCGCCTCTGACCTCGAACGACAGGTCGTTCACGACGGTGCCGCCGGTCTCGCCGGGCACGGTCAGGTCGCGCACGGCCAGCCGGACGTCGCCCGGGTGAGCCGCGTCCTTGCTGACCCGCAGCTGGACCGAGCGGCCGACCATCAGCGCGGCGAGTTCGGAGTCGCTGGTCGACGGCGGCCGCTCGCCGACCACGGCGCCGCGCCTGATGATCGTGATGGTGTCGGCGATGGCCTGGACTTCCTTGAGCTTGTGCGAGATGAAGATGATCGAGCGGCCGCCCTCGCGCAGCTCGCGCATGATCCGGAAAAGGTCCAGGGTCTCGTTCGGGGTCAGCACCGCGGTCGGCTCGTCCAGCACGAGCACGCTGGCGTTCCGCAGCAGTGCCTTGATGATCTCGACCCGCTGCTGGACGCCGACCGGGATGTCCTCGACGTAGGCGTCCGGGTTGACCTGCAGGCCGTACCGTTCTGACAGCTCGAGGACCTCGCGGCGGGCCCGGCGCCGGTCCAGCAGGCCGATGCTGGGCAGGCTCAGCGAAGGCACGGAGAGCCCGCCGAGCTTGACCGCCGGGGTACGCAGCCCCCGCACCGGCTCGGAGCCCAGGGTGACGTTCTCGGCGACCGTGAAGACGGGGACAAGCATGAAGTGCTGGTGCACCATGCCGATGCCGGCGTTGATCGCGTCCTTGGGCGAGCGGATGTGGGCGGGCTTGCCGTCGATCAGGATCTCGCCCTCGTCCGGCTGCATGAGCCCGTACAGGACGTTCATCAGGGTGGTCTTGCCGGCGCCGTTCTCGCCGAGCAGTGCCCGGATCTCGCCCGGCTCGACCGACAGGTCGATGTGGTCGTTGGCGACGAGCGTGCCGAAGCGCTTGGTGATGCCGCGCAGCTCGAGCTTCACCGGTCGCCCTCCCTCCCCGCTGGCGCGGCTGGTCGTTACTACCGGTGCGATCAGACCGGGCTCTTGGTCGCCGGGACGATCTTCCCGCTCTCGATCTGGCTCTTGAGCTGGTTGATCTCGGACTGCAGGGAGGACGGGATCTTGCTGGCGAAGGTGTGGTACGGAGCCAGCACGGCGCCGCCGTTCTGCAGGGTGCCGACGTAAGCGCCGCCCTTGAAGGTGCCGTTGGCCGCGGCCAGGATCGCGTCCTTGACCGAGACCGTGATGCCCTTCTCGACACTGGTGATCATGTACTTGCAGTAGGCCGCCGCGCTCACGCAGCCGTCGGTGTCGACCCACATCATGTTGATGTTCTTGCCGCTGGCGTTGGCGGTCTGGATCGCCTTGGCGGTGCCCAGGCCCACGCCGCCGGCCACCGGGAAGATGATGTCGGCGCCTTCGTTGATGAAGGTGTTCGCGATCTGCTGGCCCTTGCCGAGGTCGGTGAAGCTGCCGGCGAACGTTCCCTTCTGGGTCTTCTCGTTCCAGCCGAGCACGGTCACGTTCTTGTGGTGGACCTGGTTGTACTTCTGCACGCCGTCCCAGAACCCGTCCTCGTAGATCGTGACGGTGCCGAACTGCTCGCCGCCATAGGTGGCGACCTTGCCGGTCTTGGTCATGCCGGCGGCCAGGTAACCGGCGAGGTAGGCGTCCTGCACGGTGTTGTAGGTGAGCTGGTTGATGTTGGTCAGGACCGGCTTGGGCAGGCACTGGGACGCGTACGAGCAGTCCACGATCGCGAACTTCTGGCTCGGGTTGGCCTTGGCCGCGGCCTCGGTCGCACTGGCCATCAGGAAGCCGACCGTGACGATGATGCCGCACTTCTCGCCGAGGAAGGTCGAGATGTTCTTGGCGTAGTCGGCGGTCGACGTCGACGGCAGGTTCTTGATCGCGATGCTCGAGTCGGCCTGCTGCGCAGCCTGGAAGCCCGCCCACGAGGACTGGTTGAACGACTTGTCGTCCAGGCCGCCAGTGTCGGTGACCATGCAGGCGGTGAAGCTGGTGGCGCCGGCGGACGAGCTTGACGACTTGCTGCCCCCGCCTGACCCGCCGCTGCCGCCCGAGCTCGCGCTCGCGCAAGCGGATGTGAGGAGCGCCAGCGCGCTGAGCGCGGTGACGACCTTCAAAGAGCCTTTCACGGTACCTCCTCTACCGGGCGGCCTCCGGCCGCGCGAAGTGCCGGCCTGATATCCGGGGCCCGGCCGGCCGGGGCACGCAGAGCCCGGAGTCCCCCCCGGGATGATCAGGAATGTATAACCGTCACGGGTGTTGCGGTAGCGGGTAATCATGCCAGTACGGTGCTGTTGTGAAATCGATACGCGGACAATACCGCTCAAACACCTCAAATCGAGTAATTCTAGCATAACACCCGGGAGTGGCCCGATGACCATCGACTGGCCTGCGCTGCGCGGGGCCGCGACCGCGGCGGCCGCGAACGCCTACGCGCCCTACTCCCGGCTGCGGGTCGGTGCGGCCGGACAGACGTCCGGCGGCACGGTCGTGACCGGCTGCAACGTCGAGAACGCCTCGTTCGGCCTGACTCTGTGCGCCGAGTGCGGTCTCGTCAGTGCCCTGCACGCGGCCGGCGGCGGCCGGCTGACCGCGGTCAGCGTGGTCGCGGCCGACGGCGCTCCGCTGGTGCCGTGCGGCCGCTGCCGTCAGCTCCTGCTCGAGGCGGGCGGCCCTGACCTGCCGATCGACGCCGAGGGCGGCCCGCGCCCGCTCGGCGGCCTGCTCCCCGAGGCGTTCACCGGCACCGACCTGGCCGAGCGGCGGGACACCCGTGCCTGACGCGGTCGACCTGATCAGGGCCAAGCGGGACGGCCAGACCCTGGCCGCCGCCGACATCGCCTGGCTGATCGACGCCTACACCAGGGGAGGCGTGGCCGACGAGCAGATGTCGGCGATGGCGATGGCGGTGTTCTTCCGCGGGCTGGCTCCTGACGAGCTGCGGGCCTGGACCGACGCGATGATCGGGTCCGGCCGGCGGCTTGACCTGAGCGGGGTGCCCGCGCCGACGGTCGACAAGCACTCCACCGGCGGGGTCGGCGACAAGGTCTCGCTGATCCTGGCCCCGCTGGTCGCCGCCTGCGGCGCCGCCGTCCCGCAGTTGTCCGGCCGCGGCCTCGGCCACACCGGCGGCACGCTGGACAAGCTGGAGTCGATCCCGGGCTGGCGGGCCGGCCTGTCGGCCGACGAGTTCATCGCGATGCTGTCCACGGTCGGCTGCGTGATCTGCGCCGCCGGGGAGGACCTGGCCCCGGCCGACCGGAAGCTGTACGCGCTGCGCGACGTGACCGGGACGGTCGAGTCCATCCCGCTGATCGCCAGCTCGATCATGAGCAAGAAGATCGCCGAGGGCACCCAGTCGCTGGTGCTGGACGTCAAGGTCGGCCGGGGCGCGTTCATGCGCGACCTGGACCGGGCCCGCGATCTGGCGCAGACGATGGTGCGGCTCGGCACCGAGTCCGGTGTCCGCACCGTCGCGCTGCTGACCGCGATGGACGTCCCGCTCGGCCGCGCGGTCGGGAACGCGGTCGAGGTACAGGAGTCCGTCCTGGCGTTGCGGAATGAGGGTCCGAATGATCTTGTCGAAGTGACGCTGGCCCTGGCCAGGGAGATGCTCGCGCTAGCCGGCCTCGAGGAGGACCCGGCGGCCGCCCTGGCCGACGGGCGCGCGCTGGAGACCTATCGGAAGATGGTGGCCGGCCAGGGTGGCGACCCCGGCGCCGAGCTGCCGGAAGCGCGGCACGTGCAGGTGGTCGAGGCCGGCGCGGACGGCTGGGTTCGCGACCTGGACGCCCTCGCGGTCGGCACCGCGGCGTGGCGGCTAGGCGCCGGGCGGGCCCGCAAGGAAGATCCGGTGAGTGCCGGAGCGGGCATTATCTGCCTGGCCAAGCCGGGCGAGCAGGTCAGCCGCGGCCAGCCGGTGCTCGAGCTGCGGACCGACGAGCCCGAGCGGTTCGAGCGGGCCAGGCAGGCTCTCGCCGCCGGGATCGAGATCGGGCCTGAGCCACC
>DASWAH010000318.1:0-13150 GCA_036391235.1 Streptosporangiaceae bacterium | reverse complement strand
GACCGGTTCGTCGAGCAACTGCAGTTCCCGGCCTGACCAGGCCGCCCTGCCCGACTCGTCTGACCAGCCAGAACGCCGTCTCGCGGTGATCGCCTGCGGCGCCCTCGGCGGCCACGTCCGGGCCATCGCGGCCCGCCGCGGCTTGGACATTCAGGTCCGCACCCTGCCCTCGATGCTGCACAACTCTCCCCGTCAGATCGCTCCTTTGACCGAACAGCTAGCCGGCGAACTGCAGCGGGCCGGTTTCACCGTGGCCGTGGCTTATGCGGACTGCGGGACCTACGGAGCCCTGGACGAGGTGTGCGAGCGCCGCGGCCTGCGCCGCCTGCCCGGGCTGCACTGCTACGACGTCTACGCCGGGCCGGAGCGGATCGAGGCCGCGCTCGCGGCCGAACCCGGGACTTACCTGCTGACCGACTTCCTGGTGCGCAGCTTCCGGTTCTCGGTGATCGAGCCGCTCGGACTCGACCGGTATCCCGAGCTGTGGCCCGACTACTTCGGCCACTACCGCCGGGTCGTCTGGCTGGCCCAGGAGCCCGACCCCGGCCTGGCTGCCGAGGCCGGCCGGATCGCCGGGCTGTTCGGCCTGCCGCTGACCAGGATCGACACCGGACTACAGCGGCTGGAACAGGGAGTTCTGGATCTGCTGTTCGACCTTTGCGGGAGCGCGTCGTGAGCGGAGGCGGCGGCCTGCGGCTGCGGGGCGGATTGCGCGCGCCGGGCGCGGGGCTGCGCCGCCTGGGCCCGTTGCTGCACCAGGCCAGGTACGAGGTGCTGCCGACGGCCAGCGCCGAGGCGGCCGTGATGGAATTCGTGCCGCGCGAGGTCACCGTCACCGTGACCGCGTCGCCGTCCAAAGGGCTCGAGCCGACGCTGGCGCTGACCGAGCGGCTGACCGCGGCCGGGTTCAGCGTCGTGCCGCACCTGTCGGCCCGGCTGGTCCGCGACGCCGCCCACCTGGCCGAGATCGCTGGCCGGCTGACCGCCGCGGGTGTCAGCGACGTCTTCGTCCCGGCGGGGGATGCCGAGTCCCCGGCGGGCGCGTTCACCAGCGCGCTCGATGTGCTCGAGGAGCTGGCCAAGCTCGGCGACCCGTTCGCCCGCGTCGGCATCACCGGATACCCGGAGACCCATCCCAAGATCGACGACGACGTGACCGTGCAGGCGATGTGGGACAAGCGGCGGCACGCCAGCTACATCGTCAGCAACCTGTGCTTCGACCCGGCGGTGCTGCGGCAGTGGATCACCAGGATCCGCCGCCGCGGGGTCACGCTGCCGTTGCTGCTCGGCCTGGCCGGCCCGGTCGACCGGGCCAAGCTGCTGCAGATGGCGACCAAGATCGGGGTGGCCGACTCGGCCAGGTTCGCGGCCGGCCACGGTTCTGCGATGGTACGGCTGTCCACGCCCGGCGCCTACCAGCCCGAGCGCCTGCTCGACCGGCTCAGCCCAGTGCTGGCCGCTCCGGACTCGATCGTGACCGGTCTGCACCTGTTCACGTTCAACCAGGTTCGGCAGGCAGAGGAGTGGCGCCAGGCGCTGCTGGCTCAGATTCCTGATCCGGCGTCGCGGTAGGGCGATCGGCTGCCGGGCGGCGGCGCATCGAGCGGACCTCGGGGACGCCGAGGACCGCGAACGTCAGCGCGATGATGATGACGCCGCCCGCGGTCAGGGTGGCCGGGGTGCCGAACGCGAGCGCGATCGGGCCGGCCGCGGCCACGCCGACCGGGGCGAGAGCGAAGCTGCCGAGAGCGTCGTAGGCCGACAGCCGGGACATCAGCCGGGCCGGGATCTCCTGCTGCATGGTCGTGACCCAGTTGACCGCGAAGATCTCCGAGGTCACGCCGACGATCACCGCGACGCCGGTGGTGGCTGCGGCGGGTAGCGGCACGGCCAGGGCGAACAGCAGGGCGGCGAACACCCCGGCGGCGGCGCTAGCCACGGCCAGCATGCGCTGCGGCCTCAGCCTGACCATGATCAGGCCGCCGATGACCGCCCCGGCCCCATAGCCGGCCAGGATGACCCCCCAGGCGCTGGCCCCGCCGAGCTGACGGTCCGCGACGACCGGGCCGAGCACGTCGATCGTGCCCGCGATGACGGCGGTCATGATCGTGAACTCGCCGACGATCGCCCACAGCCAGCGCCGGGCCGCGAACTCCCGCCAGCCCTCCCTGAGCTGGTGCAGCGTGCTTTCCTGGTCCGGGTCGGGTGGCATCGGCGGGAACCGCATCCCGGCCCGCAGCGCAGCCGCGGCTGCGAAGCTGGCCGCGTCGACCGCGAGACCCCAGGCGGGGCCGGCCGCCCCGACCAGCAGCCCGCCGAGGGCAGCGCCGGCGATGCCGGAGCTGTTCCGCCCGATCCGGGAGATCGCGTTGGCCTGGGCCCGGTCCTCCTCGGGCACGGTCTGCGGCAGCAGCCCCTGGGCGGCCGGGAAGTAAAAGCCGAGCCCGGTGCCGCGGACCGCGGCCAGCACCAGCAGCTCCCAGACATGCGCCTGGTGCGCGAACACCAGCCCGGCGGCGACGCCCTGGGCCAGGGCCTGGGCGCTGTTGGCGATCACGATGACCTTGTGCCGCGGGAACCGGTCGCCGGCCACCCCTCCGAGCAGCATGAACACGATCATCGGGATCATCGCGGCGGTAGCCACGTACCCGACGTCGGCGGCCGAGCCGCCGATCGCCAGCACCGCGAACGGGATCGCGACGAAGGCGACCGCGTTGCCGGTGCCGGAGATCACGTCGCACCCGGCCAGCAGCCGGAAGTTCCGGCTCCGCAGCGCGCCCCGCGCCAGGACTTCCCTCGGCCGCCTCACTAGCCCCATTCTCCGGGCTAGCGGCCGGCCATCAACTCGTTATTCTCCCGGCAGAGACGCGCCGCCCGGAGACCCTGTCCCAGCCCGGCCCGGCCCCCGGCCCGCGCCACGTTCGTCCGTGCGCGATACCGCGCTCGGCCGAGCCCTCGCCGCGCAGCTTCGGATCCGGTGCGGGGAACAAATACGGCAAACCGCTTCCGGTTTGCCCCGCACCGGATCCAGAGCCTAGTTGATCTTGTAGTCGCAGGCAGGGGCGGTCACTGGTCCCGGCCAGTGCGTTCCAGCACGGCCGGGATCATCTGCCGCCCCGGCCCGCCACGAACTGCGGCTAGAACACCCGGCCCCATGGCAGCACCGCGGTCACCGCTACCGCCATGAACAAGAACGTCAGGTACCCGATCGACAGGTGGAACAGCCGCATCGGCGCCGCTGCCTGCCCGGTCGCGATCCGGCCGCGCATCCGGTGTGCCTCGGCCAGGAACCAGCCGCCCAGGCCGACCGCGACCGCACCGTAGATCCAGCCCGCGTACGGGACCAGTATCAGCGTCGTCGCCACCATGATCCAGCTGTAGACGACGATCTTGCGGGCGACGACGGCCGGGGTCGCGACCACCGGGAGCATCGGCACCGAAGCGGCCGCGTAGTCGTCCTTGAACTTCATGGCCAGGGCCCAGAAGTGCGGCGGCGTCCAGAAGAAGATCACGGCGAACAACACGATCGCGGGCCAGGCGACCCGGTCGGTGACGGCGGCCCAGCCGACCAGGACAGGGAAGCAGCCTGCCGCCCCGCCAATCACGATGTTGGACGCGGTCCGGCGCTTGAGCACCAGGGTGTAGACGAAGACGTAGAACAGCAGGGCCGCGTCGGCTAGCGCGGCTGACAGCCAGTTGGCCAGCAGGCCCAGCATCAGGGTCGACGCCACGCCGAGCGCGATGCCGAAGATCAGGGCCTCGGCCGGCCTGATCGCGGCCTGGCCCCGCTTGGCCACGAGCGGACGGCGCGAGGTCCGGCGCATGACCGCGTCGATGTCGCGGTCGATGTAGCAGTTGATCGTGTTGGCGCTGCCAGCCGCCAGTGCCCCGCCCACCAGGGTGACCAGGATCAGCCCGGCCGAGGGCAGGCCGCGCTGGGCCAGCAGCATCGTCGGCAGGGTGGTGACCAGCAGGAGCTCGATGATCCTGGGCTTGGTCAGGGCGAACAGCGACTTGGCGATGAGCCCGGCCGGGCGCCGCCCGGCTAGCGGCGAGTCGATCCCGACCGCTGTAGCCTGACCAGCCACCGCGTCAGGGAGCGCACTCGCCGCCTGGGTCACTCGCCGTCCTCCGTGCCTTCGCTCGCAGGCTTCACCTGCTCTGTTGCTGATGTTTCGCCGGCCGGGGTCTCAGGGGCCGGCGCACTCGCCGCCTGGGCCTCGGCCGCCGGCGCCACGGTACCGGTCTGAACAGTACCTGGTGTCCCAGCCTCCGCTTCCTCGACCCTGGTCTCGATCGCCGCGTGCACCGCGTCCTCGCCGAACGAGGCCCGGCCCGACTCGCCGGAACTGGCCCAGCGGCTGGACTTCAGCGGCACCCGCCCGGGCACCGCGTGCGGTGACCGGAAACGCAGGAACAGCGCCCCCGCGACGATGACGAAGACCAGGATGGGCACGGCGAACGTCAGGTTAGCGCCATGCGGGGTGTTGTCCGGGTGGACTACCGCGAGTAGTGCTCCGTGCACTGCTGCCTCCTGCCGTTTTATCTGGACTTCCCGCTGTCAGTGCACCAGGTAGAACAAGATCCACATCACGAGCGCCGAGATCGCGATGAAGTTCCAGAACAGCGTGCACCCGCTGAGCGCCGCCTGGAGCCGCTGCACCACGGCGGCCTCGGCGAATGTGGCCGGCTGCTCCACGAACGAGATCTCGGGGATGCACCTGGCCTGCATCACCAGGTTTTCCAGCCAGAGCATCGAGCCAAGCACCAGCACCACCATAACCGGCGAGGCGGCCACGAACACGCTGGCGAAGCCGCTCGCGCCGGGCTGGAAGCCGAGGTCGGTCAGCTGCCAGATCTGGATCGCGGCGCCGGCCACGCCGAGCGCGACGGCCGTGAAGCCCGCCATGATCAGCACGCTCCGCTTCCCGGCCTTGGCCTGCTGCAGGCCGAGGGTCTGCACGACCGCGCTGAGCACGATCAAGATCATGATGATCGTCCCCACCGCCAGGCTCGGCTTGGTCGCGATCGACCCGCTCGGGTACCACAGGCCGTGCGAGTTCAGCGACCGCAGGTAGAAGAAGGCGAAGATGAACGCGCCGAGCCCGGAGGCCACGACTCCGATCAGCAGCCGGCTGGCGGTCCACGTCGCATTGAGCGTCGACTCGTGGTAGAAGGCCGCCTCTTCCTGCTCCCTGGTCAGGCCGAGAGCAGGTCCCGACGTCGTCTCAGCCATCGGTCAGGCCTCCGATCGTTCTGGCTCGATGCCGGAGAACGCGGCTGTCAGGACGCCGGCTGGCGGGTCCATGTCCGCGATCGGCGGCGCGTCCTTGACGCCGTACTCGTACGGGCCGGTGAGCACCACCGGGATGCGGGTGAAGTTCTCCACCGGCGGCGGCGACGGAACCTGCCACTCCAGCCCGCGCGAGTTCCACGGGTTGCCCGTTTCGCGCTGCCTGGTGACCACCGTCGACCAGACGAAGTTGATCACGAAGAGCAGGATCGAGAATCCGAGCACGAACGAGGAGATCGACACCCAGTCGTTCAGCGTCTGCAGGCTCCTCGCGTACTCGAATACGCGCCGAGGCTGGCCGAGCAGGCCGGCCGCGAACAGCGGCATGAAGGTCGAGTTGAAGGCCAGGAACATCAGCCAGAAGTGCCACTTGCCGAGCTTCTCGTTGAGCTTGATCCCGGTGAACTTGGGCAGCCAGTAGTAGCAGCCGGCCATGAAGGCGAAGATCAGCCCGCCCATGATCGTGTAGTGGAAGTGGGCCATCACGAAGAAGCTGCCGTGCTCGGTGACATCCGCGGGCGCGTCCGAGTTGTACACGCCGGTCACGCCGCCGATCAGGAAATTCCAGTAGAACGCCAGGCAGAACAGCATCGGCACCGTGTACCGGATCTTGGCTTTCCACAAAGTGCCCATCCCGACCAGGAAGATGAAGCCGGTCGGAATGGAGATGAGCTCCGTGGTCAGCATGAACAGCGGTCGCATGTTCGGGTTGATGCCGCTGTCGAACAGGTGATGCTGCCAGACGAAGAAGCTGAGCAGCGTGACGCCGATCATCCCGGCCGCGGCCACCTTGTAGGCGAAAAGCGGCTTGCGGGTGAAGACCGGCAGGAGTTCGCTCACGATGCCGAAACCGGGCAGGGCCAGGATGTAGACCTCGGGGTGCCCGAAGAACCAGAACAGGTTCTGCCACAGGTAGCTGCTGCCGCCCAGGGTGTCCTGGAACAAGGCGGTCTGAACGGTCCTGTCCATCAGGGTCAGGTAGCACCCGCCGACCAGGATCGGCGCGGCCAGCGTCATCATTACCGACGTGCCGAGCATGGCCCAGACGAACATCGGCAGCCGGCTCCACCGCATGCCGGGGGCCCGGAAGCAGATCACCGTGATCAGGATGTTGAACCCGGCCAGGATCATCGACAGGCCCATGATGCCGAAGGCGAAGAAGTAGGCGTCGGCGCCCACGGTGTCCTGCACCGACAGCGGGGCGTAGCCGGTCCAGCCCATGTGGAACCCGCCGAGCGGGAGGGCTGTCAGCAGCACGATGAAGGCGACCGGGGTCAGCCAGAACGACAGCGCCTCGAGCCGGGGGAAGGCGACCCGCTTGGAACCGATCATCAGCGGCACCAGGTAGTTGCCGAACGGGCCGAGGATGACCGACGTCATCAGCATCATCATCATCGTGCCGTGGGCGCCGACGATCTCGATATAGACCGACGAGCTGAACACGTGGTGGACCGGGGAGAGAAGTTCGGTCCTGATGCCCATCGCCAGCAGGCCGGCCGTGCAGAAGTACACGATCATGCCGACCAGGTACTGGAATCCCACCACCTTGTGGTCGTGGGTGAACCGGAAGTACCGGCCAAGCCCGACGTCACCGCCGTCCCTGAGCTGGTAGTCGGTCGTCCGGCGGCCGAGGGTCCCGCTGACCAGGTCGTTGAAGACGCCGAGCCCGATCAGCCAGCCGAGGGTCAGGAACAGGTAGCCGAGCACGATCGGGGTGTCGTTGCTGTCCGGCGACCCGCCACCGGTCGCGGCCTGGGGGTACCCCGACGTGATCAGGTTGCCCAGCCAATGGCCGAACGCGTATCCCACGATCGCGCCGAGCAGCGCGGTGTGAAACGCCGGGCGCATCCACCAGGAGCGCACTCGCGGCTGCGGGACAGGCTCGCCGCCGCCGGTGCGCCCGGCCGCGCCTGGCTCAGTCTCGATGGCCATCAAGTCACCTCATCACTTTCGAGGACGCTGAGACGCATGCTGCACGGGCCGGGCTGATCATGGCTGCTCCGGGTCTTCTGACGGGTAGTAGCCGCCCCCGGCGGAGGTCAGGCCGAGCTTCTTCATGACCGGTCCCGAGCAGTGGCTGGGGATGACCGTCGGGTCGTAGGTCGTGGCGTACGGCTGGCAGCGGTTGAGCAGCGCGGTAACGGTCGCGAACTGCGTCCTGGTCGACGACACCCACGACTGGAACTGCGATCCCGAGACCACCTTGCCGTAGTTGAACATGGCGCCGTGCCACAGGCCGCACAGCTCCGCGCAGCGGACCGTAATGGAGCCGGTGTGCTGGGTCTTGGTGTAGGCGACGTTGTTGACCCCGGGGTTGGCGTCCGCCTTCACCCCGAGCTGGTAGGCCCAGAAGCTGTGGATGACGTCCAGCGAGGTCACGTTGAACTGCACCCAGGTGCCGACCGGGAGCACCAGGTCGGGAGTCTCGAAGCCACCGAATTGGGGGTACCGGTAGGTGAACTTCCACTGCTGCCCGATCACCTGCACGACCAGGGGCCTGCCCTGGGTCCACGGTGCCTTCTGCTGGGCGACGGTGAGCTGCGCGCCTGGCGGGTTCCAGATCGGGGCGGCGCCCTCGCCTGAGCCCGCGCCGTTCGGGACGATCAGCTGGTAGGTGCCGAAGGCGAACAGGCCGAGCACGATGGCCGAGGTGACCGTGATCCACGCCACCTGGATCCTGGCGTGGCCGTGCACCGGCGGCCCGTCTTCCTCGTCGCCGTCCCGATGCCGCCAGACGATCAGCGAGTAGCCGAAGTACACCACCACGCCCACTACCACCGGCAGGCACATGGCGGTCAGCACGTTGATGTCGAACTGCTGGCCCTGCGCGGCCGAGCCCAGATGACCGGGCGGTACGTGCGGCCCGAGCACGAACCAGTAGAACAGGTCAATCGCAACCGCGAGGACGGCCCAGATCAGCAAGATCCGGAGTCCGTGGCTCGGCTCCCGGCCCGGGCTGCCCGGTCCGGCAGTGTCGGCGGCCATCAGGACACCTCCATGTTTCCGGTCATGTACCCGATGGTCTGCATGGGCCCGCCGAACCCGGCGATGTAACCGCCGCCGCAGGGGATCCGGCACTGCCAGAAGTAGTTGCCCGGCGTGGTCGGCGCCTTGAAGCTGAACGTCATCGTGGTGTGCGGGACTGGCTTGCCGTCCTCGACGGGCTGGCACGGCGCGGTCACGCACAGGTCATTGTTCTGGGCGATCGTCGTCGGCGAGCCCATCGGCACGTTCAACCCGATGGCGGGAAGCGAGAACGTGTGCGCGATCGAGCAGTTGCCCCACCCGTTCAGCGTTTTCACTGGCTTGCCGTCGATGCCCTCGACGTTGCCGATGGTCCCGGTGACCTGTCCGAAGAACAAGTTCCGCGGCGGCGTGCACCCGTCGTAGCCGTACACCGTCACGTGCACGGTGGCGCCGGCCGGCACCTTGAACAAGGTGGTGTGCACCCACTTCTTGGTCGCCGGGTTCTGGATGAAGTAGCTGACCCAGTCCGGCTTGTTGCCGATCGTTGTCTCCGGGGTTTCCTGCATGACGAGGTGGACCTGGTTGCCCGGACCTGTCGCCGCCGTGATCACCGGAGGACCGGCGAGCAGCCAGTGCGCGATCGTGAAGATCGCGAAGCCGACCACGACAAGGAACGCCACGAGCAAGGTCCCCACGCGTGCTCGCAGGGACATCAGTCACCACCTCGCTTCTTCGCGGCGCTGATTGCGCACGGCTTGGGTCCGGCGCCGCGGTCACACGCGCAGCACTGGATGGCAAACGACTGCACTGATAGTGCTGCCCGGGCGAAACCGGCCGCAATACCTAGGCGGGCGGATGACGAAACTGTCATCATCCGCACCACAGGTACGCCGGCCGCAGGCTCGCCCTTTTTCGCCGGCCATCAGAGCCAGCCGGGCGAGCGTGACATGAAGCGTTATACGCCCTTTGGGTTCTTTAGGCCGGAAACTCTTGACTTGAAGATTGCGCAGGAGTAGACCACATGCGGAGAGAGCTAATCGGCGCGTTGCGGCGGCGACCTGGTCGCTCTCGGTTACCTTGGCCTGATGGCCGCCGCTCACGAGGAATGATCGAAGATCCGATGACCGCGGCACGAGAGGGTTCCCTGGCGGGTGAGCCAGATACCGCCTGGCCCGGCACGGCCAACCCGGAAGCCGTCTTGGCCCGCATCCTGCTGATCGACGACGAACCGCAGATCAGCGGCTTCGTCGGCCGGGCGCTCGAGCGGGCCGGGTACGGCGTGACGATCGCGCCCAACGCCGTCGCGGGCGTCGCCATGGCCGCCGCCGGCGGCTACGACCTGGTCATCCTGGACCTGATCATGCCGGACATGGACGGGCGGGCCGCGCTCAGCGCGATCCTGCGGGCGCTTCCCGCCCAGTCGGTGCTGATCCTTTCCTGCAGCTCCGATCCCGCGACAAAGGTGGAGTGCCTGGACCTCGGGGCCAGGGACTACCTCACCAAGCCGTTCTCGCTGGCCGAACTGACCGCCAGGGTCAGGGCCAGGCTGCGCGAGAACGCCGTGCGGAGCGAGGTCATGCAGGTCGGCGAGCTGACCCTGGATGCCGGCCGGCTGGTGGCCGACAGCGGCACCGGGCCCATCGCCCTGACCAGGCTCGAGTTCCTGTGCCTGCGGGCGCTCATGGAACACGGCCGCGACTCGGTGACCAAGAGTGAGCTGCTTGCCTCGGTCTGGGGCATCGAGTTCGATCCAGGCTCGAACATCGTCGATGTCTGCATCAGACGGCTCAGGGCCAAGCTCGGATTCGGCCTGATAGAAACGGTGCGCGGTGAGGGTTACCGGCTCGCCTCCTGAGCCCGCGGCACCCGCGCGGCCGATTCCGGCAGCGCCAGCGACGGTGTCCGCGAGCGGACCGGCCGGCCCGGCTGGTCCGGCCGCCGCCGCCGGGCCACGGATCAGCCAAGCCGAGCTGGCCTGGCTGCTGCTCGCCGTCGTCTGCCTGGTGACGATCGTGATGTTCCCGGCCTGGCAGGTCTTCCCGCTCGACACCATCTGGCTGAGCCTGGCCCTGCTGTACGGGTTCCTGCTCTGGCCGAACCGCCGCCTGTTCCTGCTGACCGCGGTCGCCCTGGCCACCACGGTGGCCGCGGCCAGCAGCGACGCGCTCCGCCACCTGGCCATGGCCGTGCCGGTCCGGCAGATGCCGCTGGTCGCCGTGGTCTTCATCGTGCTGGCCTGGCAGGCGCACCGCCGGATCGCGGCCCAGGACCGGGCCAAGGTCGACGCCGAGTCCGCGCGGCTCGTGCGGGTCCAGCGCCAGTTCCTGCAGGACGCGTCGCACCAGTTGCGCACCCCGATCACGATCGCGCTGGGACACGCCGAGTTGCTGGCCGCGGCGCTCGGCGACAGCCAGCAGCGCGATGTCCGGGTGGTGGTCGGCGAACTGCAGCGGCTGAAGAAGCTGAGCGAGCGCCTGCTGCTCGTCGCCGCGGCCGAGAATCCCGATTTCCTGGTCCGCGAACCCGCCGACATCGACATGATCGTCGCCGAGCTGTTCTTGCGCTGGCAGACGGTAGCGCCGCGCCGCTGGCAGCTCGGGCACCTGGACCCGGTGACCGTTCCGGTCGACGCCGATCGCCTCGGGCTGGCCCTCGACGCCCTGGTCGAGAACGCGGTCCGGCACACCGGCCAGGCCGACGAGATCGCGCTCTCGGTCACCTGGAACCCGTTCGACCAGAGCGTCGTCATCGCCGTGGCCGATACCGGCTCGGGGATCGCGGCGGCCGACCTGCCGCACGTGTTCGAACGGTTCCGCACCTCAGGCGGCCGCGGCGGCCCTGACGGGCCTGACGGGCCTGGCGGCCCGGCCAGCCCGGCCAGCCCGGCCAGCCCGGGTGGCCGGGGCACCGGCCTGGGGCTGGCGCTGGTGCGGGCGGTGGCGACCGGCCACAGCGGCGACGTCAGCGTCCGCAGCGTGGCCGGCGCGGGCAGCACTTTCGAGCTGGTCCTGCCGGCGGCCGCGGCGGTTCCGCCCGGTCCCGCGACCGCGCCTGGTCCGCCGCCCCTGCGCCCGGGCGCCGAGCCGGGCGCGTTCGGCCTGCCCGCCGCTCAGGCTCGTGATGTGATGGGACGGCGCGGCCTGCCCTCCTGGCTCGCGCGGCCCTCCCGTTCGCCGGAGCAGGACACCATGCCCGGATCCGGCCGGCCACCATCGAGCGGAGCCCGGTAGATGCAGACCACCAGGACCGACCCGCCCTACATTCCCTTGCGCTCGTCCGGCTGGCCGGCCCGCCGGGCGCCGAAATGGGTCTTCGCAGCCGCGGCGGTCCTACTGGCCATCGGCGTCGCGATCGGCCTGGCCCATCACCCGACCGCCGGGCAGCGGGCAACGGACCTGCACACCTTCCTGCATGAGCTGACGACCGACGTCCAGTCGTGTTCTGGCGGGGTCAGGGAGTCGCTGTACGTGCTGCGCCAGATCGACCGCGGCGCCAGCCACGACATGACGACAGCGACCAGCGTGGCCAGGACCGCCGCCGCCAACTGCTCGCCCGCGAATAACCAGCTGCTCGAGGACCTGACCACCGTTCAGCCCACCGAGTCCCTGGCCAGCTACCACCTGGGCCGGGCCGTGACGGCGCTGATCGACTGGGCCGCCCCGCGAGCCGGCCAGGTCGCCGCGGACGTCGTGACCGTGCTGGCCAGCCGGGGCCAGCCGGGAGAGGCGGCGGCCAGGGCCGCGCTGGCGGCGGACCAGCGTAAGCTCGACCGCCAGCGGACTGTGGTCGACCGGGCTCTCGCGCCCGCGATCCGGGCGATCGACCCGGCGGCCAAGCCCCCGGTCCTGTACGGCTAGGAGCAGCCGACCCTTATGCCAGGAATGCACAGCGGGCTCGATCTCACCAATGCGGTGCTGGTCACGGCGTTCAGGTCCGCGTTGCTGCGGCAGGCTCTGACCGCGCTGCTGGTGCTGGCCACGCTGGCGATTCTCTGGGCCAGCCTGCGGGAATGGCGACCCGGCCTGGTCAGGCGGCCAGCAGCCGGGACGCCGGCCGCGGCCGAGCCGGAGGCGGCGGGCCGCCGGCTGCTGCGTATCGGCTTCGGCGTGCTGTGGGTGTTCGATGGCATCCTCCAGGCCCAGCCCGCCATGGCGGCCGGCCTGCCCGGGCAGGTCATGGCCCCGGCCGCCCAGTCGTCCCCGGCCTGGGTCCAGCACGTCGTGAACTGGGCAGGAACGGCCTGGTCCTTCCACCCGGTGCAGGCCGCGGCGGCCTCGGTCTGGATCCAGGCCGGGCTCGGCATCTGGATGCTGGCCGCCGCACGGGGGCCCTGGTCCCGCCTGGCCGGCCTGGCCAGCGTCGGCTGGGGGCTGCTCGTCTGGGTGTTCGGCGAGGCGTTCGGCGGGATCTTCGCTCCCGGCCTGACCGTGCTGTTCGGCGCGCCGGGGGCCGTGCTGCTCTACTGCGCCGGCGGCGCACTGGTCGCGCTGCCCGACCGGACCTGGCGGTCGGCCGCGACTGGCCGGCGGCTGCTGGCCGGCCTCGGCGTGTTCCTGCTCGCCATGGCCGTGCTGCAGGCCTGGCCAGGCCGGGGATTCTGGCAAGGCCGGCTGCACGGGCAGGCCGGATCGCTGGCCGCCATGATCTCCTCGATGGCCGGCACGCAGCAGCCAGGCTTTCTGGGCAGGCTCGTCGCCGGCTTCGGCGGTCTCACGGTCCGGCACGGCTTCGCGGTCAACCTGGCTGCCGTCGTGATCCTCGCGGCACTCGGCGTGGGTTTGCTGGCCGGCCTCCGGCCGGCCAGCAAGCCCACCCTGCTCAGGGTCGCCGTCGCCGCCGCGGCGGTGTTCTGCCTGGCCGACTGGCTGCTGGTCGAGGACCTCGGGTTCA
>DASWAH010000317.1:0-6321 GCA_036391235.1 Streptosporangiaceae bacterium | reverse complement strand
CCAGGTGCGGAGCCAGCCTGGTCAGCAGCAGCCCGCGTTCGGTCAGCGCCTCCCTGACCAGGCCGAAGTCCAGCATCTCGAGATATCGCAATCCGCCGTGGATGAGCTTGCTCGACTTGCTCGACGCGCCGGCCGCGTAGTCCGTGGCCTCGATCAGCGCGACCGACAGCCCCCGGCTCGCGGCGTCCAGGGCCGCGCCGGTCCCGGTCACGCCGCCGCCGACCACGACGACATCGAACCTCTCGGTGGCCATCCGGCTCAGCGAGGCGACCCGGTGGGCGGGACCGAGTTCGGTCGTCATGACGGGGTCCCGCCCAGGCCGTGACCACCCAGCACGCGCCCGAGCCGCTCGCGCCAGGCCGCCCTGGCCGCGGCGGCCTGGCCGGCCGGCCAGGCCGGGCTGAACAGCTGGCCGCCCTCGGCCGGCCGCCTGGCCAGCGTCTCCCGGTCCGCCAGGCCGGCCCCGATCGCGGCCAGCGAAGCCGCGCCGAGCGCGGTGACCTCGGCTGCCGAGCTCCGTTCCAGGGTCAGGCCGGTCAGCCCGGCGATCGCGGCGAGCAGCGAGTCGTTCCGGCTGAGGCCGCCGTCGGTCTTGATCACGCCGAGCGGTCCGGCCAGCCCGGCCCCGGCCGCGTCGATCGCGTCGGCGACCTGGTGGGCCACCCCGGCCAGTGCCGCCTCGGCGATGTCGGCTCCGGTGCTGCTGGCGGTGAGCCCGCCGATCTGGGCCGTCGCGACCGGGGTCCAGTCCGGCGTGCCCAGCCCGAACAGGGCGGGCACGCACCAGGGCCCGGCACCGGGCGCCGCCTCGAACGCGGCCGGCCTGATCGCCGGCCACTCGCCGGGGCCGAGCACGCCGAGGCCGCGCAGCCAGGTGGTCACCGATCCGGCGTTGGGCACGAACCCTTCGAGGGCGTACCGGCCGCCGGTGCCGAACCGCCACGCGCAGCTGGCGACGACGCCGGGGGGCGGATCGGCCGGCGGCCGCGGTCCGGCGTTGCACCACACGAACGCCCCGGTCCCCAGGGTCAGCTTGGCCTGGCCTTCCTCCCAGCACCGGTGCCCGAACAGCGCCGCCTGCTGGTCGCCGGCCAGCGCGGTGACGGGGACGGCGCCGCCGCACACCACCTGGTCGGTGACCGCGAGCCGGCCCGCGGTCGGCCCGACCGCCGGCAGCATGGCCGCGGGCACGCCGAACAGGTCGAGCATCTCCTCGTTCCACGCCCCGTCAGCCAGTCCGAACAGCATCGTCCTGGACGCCAGCGACGGTTCGGTCAGGTGCGCCGTTCCGCCGCTGAGCCGCCAGGTCAGCCAGCAGCCGACATCGCCGAAGAGCAGCCGCCCGGCCGCCGCTGCCTGCTGAGCCCCCGGCACCTCGTCGAGCAGCCAGCGCAGCTTGGGAGCGCTGAAGGCCGGCTCCAGCGGCAGCCCGGTGCTGGCCCGCACGACCGGGCCGCGACCGTCGGCCCGGAGCTTCGCGCACAGGCCGGCCGCCCTGGTGTCGCGCCAGCTGATCGCCGGGTAGACCGGCTCCCCGGTGCGGGCGTCCCAGACCACGAACGTCTCGGTCTGGGCGGCGATCCCGAGGCTGGCCACGTCCGTCCACCGGGCCCCGGCCGTGGTCAGCGCATCGGACATGGATCCGAGCACGCTGGCGGTGATCCCGGCCGGGTCGTGCTCGACCAGTCCTGGTCCGGGCAGCGCCGTCGCCAGTGGCCGGGACGCGGCCGCGACGGGCGCGAGGCCGGCGTCGAACAGCACGGCCCGGCTGGACGAGCTGCCCTGGTCGATTGCCAGGAGCAGGTCCGTCACTCCGGGTCGCCCGATGCGGCCGCGAGGACCGCCCTGATCTGCCCGCCGATCGACGGACCGCCGGGCAGCCGGCCTTCGAAGATCGCCCCGCCGATCGTGAAGCCCCAGGCCCCGGCCTGGTCCAGGGTCCTGATCTGCTCCACCGAGGCGACCGAGCCGGCCGCGATGACCGGCCCGGACGACGCCTGCACGACCGCGCTGGTCAGCTCGGCCACGTCGGCGGTCGGATGCCGGTAGGCGAGCAGGTCGAGCCCGTACACGCCGTCGAGCGCGGTGATCGCCCGCGCGCTGTCGGCGATCTCGGCGACCGAGCCGAGCAGCACGCTCGGATGGTCGACCACCGTGCCGGGGAACGGGCAGTACCGGGCCTTGGAGCCGGCCAGCACGGCGAGCCCGTCGCCCGGATGGGTGCCGCCCAGCACCCAGTCCACGCCGATCTCGCCGGCCGCGGCGATCGAGGCCAGCTCGTCCTCCTTGCTGGTCGATACCACTTCGAGCATGACCTCGAGCCCGTCGGCGTGCGCCTGGTCGCAGACGGCCCGCAGGTCGGTCGCGCTCGCGCCGATGTCCTTGAACCCGACGTAGCGCAGTCCGCAGTCGCGGATCTGGCCGTAGATCTCCAGCGGCCGGTCCACGGTGCGGTCGTGGTGGGTCAGCATGAAGATGAACTCGATCACTGTGGCTCCCGGGTCGGAACGGACTGGTGTTGCGAATAAGAAGGCGGCGAAGGAGAAGGATGGCCGGGCAGCAGATCTGCGAGCCCGGCGATCACGAAGTCGGGCCGCGGGCCGCCGGACCGAGCTGCCTGGCTGGCCAGGTCGGCCTCCCTGGTCGCCCCGGACAGCACGAGCACGCTGGTCATCTCCAGTTCCCGGCTCATCGCCACGTCGGTCAGCAGCCGGTCGCCGACCATCGCGGCGTCCGCGGCCGGAACCCCAAGCCGGGCCCTGACCTCGGCGGCCATCTGCGGGCCCGGCTTGCCAAGCACGGCCTCGGCCCGGGCCCCGGTGCAGGCCTCGATCGCGGCCAGCATGGCCGCGCAGTCGGGCAGGCCGCCGTCGGGGGACGGGCAGTACGGGTCGGGATTGGTCGCGACGATCACCGCGCCGTGCCCGTGCACGGCCTGGAACGCGGCCAGCATCTTGCCGTAGTCGAAGGTCCGGTCGAAGGACACCAGCACGACCTGGGCGGCACCGGGATCGGTCGTGGTGGCGATGCCGTTCGCCCGCAGCGTCTGCCCGACCAGCGGCTCGGCGACGGTCAGCACCCGGGCCCCCGGATGGTGCCTGGCCAGGTAGCCGGGCAGCACGCTGAGCGGGGTCACGACCTCCTGCTCGCTGGCCGCGATGCCCATGCCCCGCAGCAGGGCCGCGTAACTGGCCGGGGAGCGCAGCGGATTATTGGTCAGGAACACCAGGCGGGCCCCGGCCGTCCGCAGCCGGTGCAAGGTCCGCACTGCTCCGGGCAGAGGTTCCTCCCCCAGGTAGACGGTGCCGTCCAGGTCGAGAACGTACCCGGCGTAGATCCGGGGTGGCCGCACCCTCACGACCGCCTGCCGCCGGCCGTACCGCCACCCGCGGCACCGTCCGCGACCGCGGCGGCCCGCTCCGACTCGGCGAGCACGGCCTCGATGTCGTCGTCGCCCCAGGCGCCGAGCAGCATGGCCAGGTCGGCCACGCCGAGGCGGCGCCGCTGCAGCGCGCAGTGGGCGACGGCCCAGCGGGCCTGGCCGGCCGTCACGGACTCCGGCAGGTCGCCGAACCGCACCGGCAGCCCGGCCCTCCGCAGCCCGGTCGCGAGTTCGGCCGGGGTAACCAGCAGGCTGGCTAGCTCGGCTTGCGCGGCCGGCCAGGCGGCCCGCAGCATGACTAGCGGATCGTCCCCGGCGGCGAGCCGCCGCAGCTTGACGCCGTAGTCGGCCAGGCACTCGGCGGCCATCGCCCCGGTCGGGTCGAGCGGCTCGAACGCGGCGCTGATCCGGCGGTCGACCTCGTCGGGATCGGGCAGCCTGGCCGGCCGCCGCAGCCCGCCGTCGGCGATCACCCGCAGCACGTGCGACCAGGTCGCGGCGGCGACCACGCTGGCCACGCCGACCTGCTCGCCGTGCAGGCTGGCCGGCCGTCCGGTTACGGTCGCGGCCATCTCGAGCAGGTGGCTGACCGCGTGCTCCATCCCCGATGCGGGAGCGGTCGAACCGGTGACTCCCATGCCGATGCCGCTGAGCGTGAGCAGCCTGGCCAGGTCTTCCAGGCCCGTCGCGTCCCGGGCGAGGCCGGCCCCCAGGCCGAGCATGCGCTTCCCGTGCGGCCGGACCAGGCCGGCCACCTCGGGCCGGAACGGCGGGCCGTCGGCGCCCAGCAGCGCGGCCAGGTACCAGTCGGCGGTCGCGGTGAACATGGCCGCGGAATCGCCCGCGCCGGCCAGGTTAAGCCGGGCGGGCGCGTCGAGCAGCACATCGGTGTCGGCGATCAGGACGTCGGGCCAGCGGGTCGGCGTGGTCCGCTTGACCCCGGTCCGCAGCAGCACCGAGAACGGGTCCGCGTAGCCGTTGACGCTGGTCGCCGTCTGCACCGCGACCAGCGGGACCCCGGCCGGGGCGGCCGCCTTGCCGATGTCGGTGATCGTTCCTGACCCGACCGTCAGCACGCAGCGGGCCCTGGCCGCGGCGGCGCGAGCGGCCGCGACGGTCCGCTCGTCGGCGTGCACGGCTCCGTTGGCCGGCCCGGCGACGACCCAGGACAGCCGGGACCGCCGGGCGATCAGGCCCGCGATCTGCTCGTGCAGTGCCTTCCCGCGCACCGAGATCGGCGTGGCCGCGGCCAGCACGACGACCGGGCCGTCCCGGCCAGCGGTGCGGTCGGCCACATCCTCGAGGCGGTTAAGCGCGCCCGGGCCGATGTGCAGCCGGTCCAGCCCGAGCGGCTCGGGTGACCAGCCGCTGGCCTCGCCGAGCGTGCGCCGCACCGCGGACAGGTCACAGGGAACCTGGCCGCGGTGTGGTGCAGGGCCGCCGGCCGGCCGGACGCTCATGCCAGCGCCTTCTCGGCCCCGTCGTACAGGGACCGGTACTGGGCGTAGCGCTCGGCGTACACCTCCGCGGTAGCGGGATCGGGCGCGTAGGCCCGCGGGGCCAGCCGCACGGTCCGGCCGACCGCCTCGGCGGCATCGGCGAAGGTCCCGGCGGCCAGCCCGGCCAGCACCGCGGCACCGGCGGCGGTCGGCTCGGCCGACAGCACCGGCTGGACGACCCGGCCGGTCACGTCGGCCTTGATCTGCAGCCACAGCTCGCTGCGGGCACCGCCGCCGACCACCCGGATCTCATCCCCGGCCAGGCCGAGCGCGTCCATCCGGCTCAGGACGTCGCGCAGCGCGAACGTGCAGCCCTCGATCACCGCCCTGGCCAGCTCGCCAGGCCCGTGGTTCATCGACAGCCCGGCGAACACCCCGCGCATCCGGTCGTTCCACCGGGGCACGGTGGCGCCGGACAGCGCGGGCAGGAACAGCACCCCGTCAGACCCGGCCGGCGCCCGGGCGGCCTGGGCGAACAGGCCGGCCTGGTCGGTGCCCAGGATCCGTTCGCCCCACCACAGCGTGCAGCCGCCGGAGACGAATCCCGGGTTCTCGATCAGCAACAGGCCGGTCAGTGCGTGGGCGTGCGTCTCGACCACCCGCTCGGCGTCGAATACCGGCTCGGCCGCGGTGACCGCGACCGGCTCGGCCGTCCCGGTGACGTCGGCGACCAGGCCGGGCGTGATCGCGCCGGCGCCCACGCAGGCACCGTGCTCGTCGCCGGTGCCGGTGACGACCGCGCACCGCCCGTCCAGCCCGAGCGCTTCGGCTGCCTCGCCGGTCAGCGTCCCGGCGACCTCGGCGGCCGGCCGGATCGGGGCCAGCCGGCCAGGGTCCAGGCCGGCTAGCGCGCACAGGTCCTCGTCCCAGCGCCCGGTCCTGACGTCATAGAGCAAGGTGGACGAGGCGTTCGCGTGGTCCTGGGCGATCGTGCCGGTCAGCCAGCCGAGCAGATAGCCGCCGGCCGGCGGCAGGAACGCGGCCGCCCGCCAGGTCTCCGGCTCGTGCTCGCGCAGCCACATCAGCTTGGGCGCGATGTGCGAGGAGTCGGCGTTCAGGCCGGTCACCGCGAACAGGCGATCGGCCCCGGCCCGTTCGGCCAGCACGGCCGCCTGGGCCGCGGCCCGGCGGTCCAGCCAGATGATCGCGGGCCGCAGCGGCCGCAGCGCCGTGTCGACCGGCACCACCCCGTCGACCTGGGATGCCAGTCCGAGGTGACTGACCTCGGACGGCGCGATCCTGGCGCTAGCGACCACCTGGCGGACGGCCGCGGCCAGGCCGTCACGCCACTGGGCCGGATCCTGCTCAGCCCAGCCGCTGGCCGGATGAGTCATCGTGACGGACTGCCCGGCCGCGGCCAGCTCGTGTCCCTCCGGGTCGAGCAGCAGGGCCTTGACCGACTGGGAGCCGATATCCGCGCCGATCAGATAGCCCATGACT
>DASWAH010000316.1:0-4520 GCA_036391235.1 Streptosporangiaceae bacterium | reverse complement strand
CGGACCGGGCCGCGGCCAGGTGGCCAGGCCGCGCGAAGCCGCAGCGGCCGCGACGCCGGCACCGGCCGGCGACCTGACCGGGCGCCTGGCCGCGCGCCGCCCGGCCGGGGAGTCCAGGCTCCCGGCCGCGGCCTGACCGTCCGCGCCGCCCGGCCGGCCAGCCGGGACGGCGCAGCCGGCGCGCCTGCGGGATTCCCCCCGGTCCCGCGGGCCGCCGGGAACGAGCGGAGGCCGTACCGAGGCACCCCCGTCCTCGGTACGGCCTCCTCGCCCGGGCCGGGCCGGATCCGCTACTCGGCCTGGCCGTACTTGGCAATCTCCTCGTACTCGGCCTCGCTGAGCTCGCGTGGCAGCTCGCCCCTGGACACCTTGGCGCTCTGCACCTGGTGCCTGATCGTCTCGACCACCTCGGGGTTCGCCAGCGTGGTGACGTCGCCGACGTCGGCGAAGTTGGAGACCGAGGCGATCACCCGCCGCATGATCTTGCCCGACCTGGTCTTCGGCATGTCGGCGACGATCCAGACGTTCTTCGGCCGGGCGATCTTGCCGATCTCGACCTCGATCGCCTTGCTGACCTTCGCCTCCATCCCGTCAGCGGGCACACCGGGCTTGAGCGCGATGTACATCTCCACGATCCGGCCCCTGATGTCGTCCATCACCGGCACCGCGGCCGCCTCGGCGACCTCGGGCACGGTCATCGCGGCCGACTCGAGTTCCTTGGTGCCGAGCCGGTGCCCGGCCACGTTGATGACGTCGTCCACCCGGCCCAGGATGCGGAAATACCCGTCGGCCGCCTCCAGCGCGCCGTCGCCCGCGAAATACGGCCAGTCGTGCCAGTCCGTACTGGCGGAGTCCTTGTTGTACTTGGCGTAGTACACGTCCACGAAACGCTCGGGCTGACCCCAGATCGTCTGCATGATCCCCGGCCAGGGGTTCCTGATGCAGATGTTCCCGGCCCGGCCGCTGCCGGCCGGCACGACCTCGCCGTCCTCGTCGAAGATGACCGGATAGATGCCGAGCGCGCCAGGCCCGCAGCTGCCCGGCTTCATCGGCTGCAGCCCGGGCAGGGTGCTGCCGAGGAAGCCGCCAGTCTCGGTCTGCCACCAGGTGTCGGTGATCGCGGCCTTGCCCTTGCCGACCTCGGCGTGATACCACCGCCAGACCTCGGGCTCGATCGGCTCGCCGACCGTGGTCATCGTCTTGAAGTGGTAGTCGTACTTCTTCGGCTCCTCGGGCCCGACCTTGCGAAGCATCCGGATCGAGGTCGGCGAGGTGTGGAAGATGTTGACGCCGAGCTGCTGGGCGATCCGCCACGGACGGCCGCCGTCCGGGTAGTTCGGCACCCCCTCGTAGATCACCGTGGTCGTGCCCAGCGCGAGCGGGCCGTACACGATGTAGGAGTGGCCGGTGATCCAGCCGATGTCGGCCAGGCACCAGTACACGTCGTCGGGGTGGATGTCCTGGTAGTACTTCGAGGTGCCGGCGACATAGGCCAGGTAGCCGCCGGTGGAGTGCTGGGCGCCCTTCGGCCGGCCGGTCGTCCCGCTGGTGTACATCAGGAACAGCGGCGCGTCGGCCGGCAGCGAGACCGGCTCGACCACGGCGCCGGAGTGCTCGGGCAGCAGCTCGTCGACGAAGAAGTCGCGGCCCGGCGCCATCGGGGTCTGCGAGGCGTACTGGCCGGGATGCCGCCGCCAGACCAGGACCTTGTCGACCTCCTGACCCTGCCTGGCCGCCTCTTCCAGGGCCTCGTCGGCCTTGACCTTGTGGTCGATCAGGTCGCCGGACCGGTAGTAGCCGTCCATCGTGATCAGCACCCGGCTGCCCGAGTCGGCGATCCTGGTCCCGCAGGCGTTGCCGCTGAAGCCGCCGAAGACCTGTGAGTGGATCACGCCGAGCCGGGCGCAGGCGAGCATGGTGACCGGCAACTCGGGCACCATCGGCATGTGCAGCGTGACCCGGTCGCCGGTCTTCAGGCCGGCGAAATCGCGCAGCAGCGCGGCGAACTCGTTGACCTGCCGGTGCAGCTCGCCGTAGCTGACGTGCACGTGCTCGTCGGATTCGAGCTCCGGCACCCAGATGATGGCGGTCTTGTCCGGGGTGGCCTGGGCATGCCGGTCAACGCAGTTATAGGAGGCATTGAGCTTTCCGCCGACGAACCAATTCCAGAATGGAGGATTCGACGTGTCAAGCGTCGTGTGCCACTTTTCATCCCAGGTAAGAAGATCGGCGTAGTCGGTAAAGCAGTCGGGGAACTTGTCCTCCGCGAACTGCTCGAAGATTGCGGGATCGCAGGCATTGGCCTGAGCGACGAAATCCGGCGGCGGCTGGTAGTAGTCCTCTTCCCGCCAGTGCACCGCGATCTGGGATTCGGAAACCTCAGATTCCGGGTTGTTCGCCATTTTGCTCGACCTCCAGCTGCCAGTGGATTTCGCGAAGCGGACTATGCCGTTCTCGTCAAGCACACCGTGCCCGCACAGGTGAGTGCTACCAAATCGTATCGCCGTGGCACAAGGGCCAACAGGCCCGAGGCCCGCCGGAGCGCGCCAGGCAACGATCAGGCCGCGGTCGTCGGCCGTGAGTTGAGCGGCCGCCGGCCTGGCGGTATGTTCGGGGCGGCCCGCGGAACCGGCGGCCGGACGGGCGGCGCGGGGTTGGACCTGGAAGGGGCCCAGTCATCCAGTAGACAACGAAGGTCGATCTCGCTGCCTGCGGGACGCCTTCGGTCCGAAGGATGCCTGGGCTCCTTCCTCGCGCAGCCGCGTGATCGGCTACGCTGGCCGCGGTCAGGCGGGGAGGAACCTGCGGGCAGCGCAGCGTCGTTAACGTCATAACCCCCCGGCAGAACAAGACCAGCATCGCGAGGCAGATCGAGTGACTTCCACGCAGCGTCAGGCGGAGCCGCTTGGCCAGGTAGCCGTCGTCGTCCCGACCTATAACGAGCGCGACAACATCGAGCCGATCGTGAGCCGCATCCGCTCCGCCGTGCCGGGCGCGCACGTCCTGGTCGTGGACGACAACAGCCCGGACGGCACCGGCGAGATCGCCGACAAGCTCGCCGCGTCCGACCCGCAGGTGCACGTGCTGCACCGGCCGGGCAAGTCCGGCCTCGGCACCGCGTACATCGCCGGGTTCGGCTGGGGACTGGACAACGGCTACGGGGTGCTGGTCGAGCACGACGCGGACGGCTCGCACGACCCGGCCGACCTGCCGAAGATGCTGGATGCCCTGGCCACCGCCGACCTGGTGATCGGCTCCCGGTACGTGCCGGGCGGCACGGTCGTGAACTGGCCTAAATCCCGGGAGATCCTGTCCAGGGGGGCCAACGTCTACGTCCGGCTGATGCTCGGCATCGGGGTGCAGGACGCCACTGCCGGGTTCCGCGCCTACCGGGCCGGCACCCTCCGTGCGATCGGCCTTGACCAGGTCGACTCGCAGGGCTACTGCTTCCAGATCGACCTGACCTTGCGCACCGCCGAGCACGGCTTCACGATCGCCGAGGTGCCGATCACGTTCACCGAGCGGGCACGCGGCGCCAGCAAGATGAGCCGCGCCGTCATCGCCGAGGCGCTGTGGCGGGTCGCTCAGTGGGGCATCGCCCGCCGCCTGGGCAAGCGGCCGAAGCCGGCCGGGCAGGCTCGCTAGCGCCTGGCCGCAGGCTAGCCCGGCCGGGTTAGGCGCGTCAGGCGCGTCAGGCGCTCTTGCGCTGGCGAGCGGGGCGGGTGCTGGTGCTCTCGCCGCGCTGGCCGCGGATGATCGCCAGTCGCTCGGCCAGGACCTCCTCGAGATCGGAGATCGTCCGCCGCTCCATCAGCATGTCCCAGTGGCTGCGGGGCGGCTTGGCTTTGGCGGCGGACGGCTGGTCGCCGGTCGCGGTCGTCGCGGTCGCGCCGCAGATGCGGCACTCCCACTTCGACGGGACCTCGGCCTCCGCGGCGAACGGCACGCTGAACCGATGGCCCTTCGGACAGTCGAAGGCGACCTCCTGGCGAGGAGCCAGGTCGGTGTTACGGTCGTTCTCGTAGCTCGTGGCACCGAGTCGGGTGCCGCGTAGGGCGCGTTCGGCCATAAGTTTCGTTGCCTCCGGGCGCTCGGCGTTCCTAGATGTCAACGGCAGGGGTACCGGCAAAGATTCCCGCTCAGCGCACGTTCCAACCGCATCAGCGAGACCGGATCGTAATCGATGCGCGTTTCGCGGGTAATGCGCGGCTGATCCGGCCGGCCCGGTTTAGCGGCCTTGGTGCCACTGGCCCCGCGCGATCAGCACCTCGCGCAGCAGTTCGGTGTTGTCCGTCATCAGCCCGTCGACGCCCAGGTCGAGCAGCGAGTTCATCAGCGCGCGGTCGTTCACGGTCCAGATATGGACAGCCAGCCCGGCCTCGTGGGCCCGGCCGAGCAGCGCGGCCTGGGCCATGCTGACCGGCAGCTGAGCGCACCGCACCCCGCGCCGGGCGAAGGCCGGCGCGAGCGCACGGCCTGGCAGCCCGGACCTCAGCGCCGCCGCGCCGACCGGTGAGGTC
>DASWAH010000315.1:0-6477 GCA_036391235.1 Streptosporangiaceae bacterium | reverse complement strand
GGCGTCGTCGACCGTGATCACCCGGCGCAGCACGGCCTTGCCGGTCTCGGTGTCCACCTCGGCTACGGCCACATGGGTGCCGAACGGGAACGTGGCCCCCGGCGCGGTGAAGATCGAGTGCACGAACAGCCGCTCGTCCTTGGCCAGGTCGGTCAGCGAGACCGACGCCTCAGGGTCGCCGGCCACCGCGAACGCGCTTCGACCGACGTCGAACTGCAGGTCGGCCGGGCTGGCCTCGAGGGCGGCGGCGGCCCGCTCCCTGGCCACGTCGATCAGCTCGCGGGACGCCTGCTGGACCGCGGCCCCGCCCTGCTGCAGGCTGCGTGACCCGCCGGTGCCGCCGCCGACCGGGATCAGGTCGGTGTCGCCCCACGTGACGGTGAAGTTCTCGATCGGGATGCCGAGTTCCTCGCTGGCGATCATCGCCCATGCGGTCGAGTGTCCCTGGCCGTGCGGGGAGGTCCCGGTCAGGATCGTCGCGGTGCCGTCGGCGTGCACCTCCACGGTGGCGTTCTCCTGCGGCGGCCCGGACTCGTCGCCGCCGCCGGTGATCTCCACGTAGCAGGACACGCCGATGCCGAGCTGAACCGTGTCGCCGGCTTCCCGCCGCCTGGCCTGCTCGGCCCGGAGTCCGGCGTACCCGGCCGCGTCGAGCGCGCGGTCCAGGGCAGCGACATAGTCGCCGCTGTCGTACAGGGCACCGAACGCCGTCTGGTGCGGCTCGGTGAACGCGGGCAGCAGGTTACGCCGGCGGACTTCGGCCGGGTCCATCCCGATCTCCGCCGCGAACAGGTCGAACGCCCGCTCCAGGGCCGCCGTCGCCTCCGGCCGCCCGGCGCCGCGATAGGCTCCGACCGGGGTGGTCGTGGTCGCGATCGACGTCCCGACCGCCTCGGCGTTCGGGATCGCGTACGGGCCGGTGGCCATCAGGATGGTCAGGAACGGCAGGATCGCGCCGATCCTCGGATAGGCCCCGCCGTCCTGCAGGATTTCCAGGCGGTAGGCCTGGACGTCGCCGTCCCGGCTGCCGCCGATCGTGATCGTGTGCCGCTGGGCCCGGCCGTGCGTCATCGCGATCAGGTTCTCGAACCGGGTCTCGGTCCACCGGGCCGGACGGCCGAGCTCCCTGGCGATCCAGGCCACGACGACGTGCTCGGGGTCGGCGCCGAACTTCGCGCCGAACGCGCCCCCGACGTCCGGCGTGATCATCCGGACCCGGGTTTCGTCGACGCTCAGCAGCTTGGCCATGTCCTCGCGCGCGCCCTGCGCGCCCTGGTTCGGGATCCAGGCGGTCAGCCGCCCGTCCTCGCCCCAGACGGCCGCCGCCGCCCGCGACTCCATCGGCGCCGGGGCGACGCGCTGGTTGACGAAGGTGTGGCTGACGACCGCCTCGCAGCCGTCGAACAGGTCGGGCTTGAGCGTCCCGGCGTCGCCGAAGTTCGCCACCACGTTGGTGCCGGCGTCCTCGAACAGCACCACCTCGTTGGCCAGGGCGTCGTCGAAGTCGACCACGGCCGGCAGCGGGTCGTAATCGACGTCGACCAGTTCGATCGCGTCCTCGCCCAGGTAAGGATCGTCGGTGACGACCGCGGCGACCGGTTCGCCGACGAAGCGCACCTTGCCCGATGCCAGCAGCGGCCTGGTCATCTTGGCGTTCACCAGGCCGGCCATCATCGGCTCGATGGCCGGCAGGCCGGCCAGGTCCTCGGCGGTGTAGACGGCGAGGACGCCGGGGGCCGCCAGGGCGGCGGTCTTGTCGATCCGGCCGATCACCGCGTGCGCGACGGGGGAACGGACGAAGAACACGTGGCAGGCCCCGGCCAGCCGCTCGTCGGTCAGGTCCTCGGTGTAGACGCCGCCCGTGGTCAGGAAACGCGGGTCTTCGGTCCGCAGGACCCTCGTGCCCAGGATGCTCATCGCCGGCTGGCCTCCTCGATCGCTGCGTTACGGGCCTGACCGGCCGCTCGGGGGACGGGCCCGGCTGCCGTGCGGTGAAGCTGCTTCCCCGCCGGTGCCTGTGGACCCGCATGCCGACTCTACCGAGCGCTCTGGTGAGCGGCAGCGGTGGTGCCGGCTCGGCGCCGGAATGCCGCGATAGCGCCCATCGTTATACAGACTCTGCCCCGACGGCAGGCCGCGCCAGTGCGCGCGAAATCCTGTTGGGCCCCCCTGACCGGCCCCGATAAGATCGGGCGCCCGGTCGCCCTACGTTTTGAGATTGGAACGCAGTCATGTTCACGCGCGCGCTCACGCGCCGCTTTCCCGTCCTGTCCAACCGCAACTTCCGGCTGCTGCTGGCCGACCGGCTGCTTGCCCCGATGGCGGCGGCGTTCTCCCTTGTCGGAGTGTCGTTCGCCGTGCTGGCCGCCACGCACTCGACCGCGGACCTGTCCTATGTCATTGCCGCCCAGGCTGCCCCGTCCCTGGTGTTCCTGCTCATCGGCGGAGTCATCGCGGACCGGGTCGCGCCTCAGCTGGTGATCGTGGCGGCCAACGTCATGGTCGCGGCGGGCGAGGGCACCTTCGGCATCCTGGTGCTGACCACGCATCCGGCCGTCTGGGTGATGATCGTGCTCGAGGTGCTGACCGGCACCGGGGTCGCGCTGTTCTACCCGGCCTCGGCCGCGCTGCTGCCGCGGCTGGTGCCGCCGGAGCAGATGCGCGAGGCGAGCGCGATCAGCCGTCTCGCGATGAACGTCGCGATGATGATCGGTGCCGCGCTGGCCGGGGCCAGCGTGGCCGCTTTCGGCGCTGGCTGGGCGCTGGCGGCCTGCGGTGTCGGCATGCTCGGCACCGTGCCGCTGCTGCTGTCGATCAAGGTTGCGCCGCTCGGCCGGCCCGAGCTGGCCGACGGCGCGGGCGGCGTCGATGGCTCCGAGGGTGCGGAGAGCGCGCCTTCGATGATCGCCGAGCTGCGCGAGGGCTGGTCGGAGTTCCGCTCGCATACGTGGCTGTGGGCGACCGTGCTGCAGTTCGCCGTCGTGCTGGCGGCGTGGTGCGGCGGGTTCCAGGTGCTCGGCCCGGCCGTGGCCAAGGCCCACCTGGGCGGTTCGGCCGCCTGGGGGCTGATCTCCGCGGCCGAGGCGGCCGGCCTGATCGCGGGCGGGGTCATCGCGCTGCGCTGGTCGCCCGGCCGGCCGATCCTGTTCGTGGTGCTGATCGGCGGGGCCATCGCGTTGTCGCCGCTGTCGCTGGCCATGCTGCTGCCGCTGGCGGTGATCTGCGTGACCGCGTTCGTGCTGGGTGCGGCCATCGAGGTGATGTCGGTGCTGTGGACGGTCACGATGGCGGCCAAGATCCCGGCCGACAAGCTCGCCCGGGTATCGGCTTACGACGCGCTCGGCACGACCATGGGGATGCCAGTCGGCGCGCTGGTGGCTGGTCCGCTAGCCGCCCTGATCGGCGTGTCGGCGACCCAGTACGCCGCGGCCGCGATCACGCTGGTCGCGTCGGCGCTGGCATTGATCCCGCGGGAGGTCCGCACGATGCGGGCCGGCGCGATCGAAGCAGCCGCCCGCGAGCAGGCCAGGGCCTACCGGCCGCAGGTCGAGCCGGTGCTGGCCGAGGTGATCAGGCCCGAGCCCGTGCTGGCCGAGCCCGTGCTGGCCGAAGCGGTGCTGGCCGAATCGGGCGTCTCCGAGGCCTGCTAGCGGGGTTAGGCGGCCAGGGTGGGTTCGCCGGTGAAGGCGGACCACAGGGCGGCATAGGTGCCGCCCGCGGCGAGCAGCTGGTCGTGCGGGCCGACCTCGGTGATCTGGCCGCCCTCCATCACCACGATGCGGTCGGCCCGGGCCGCGGTGGTGAGCCGGTGCGCGACCAGCAGGGTCGTGCGCCGGGCGGTGAGCTGCTCGGTCGCCTTGATCACGGCCGACTCGGCCGCCAGGTCCAGCGCTGCGGTGGCCTCGTCGAGCAGCAGGATCGCGGGGTCGACCAGGTAGGCCCGGGCCAGCGCGACGAGCTGGCGCTGGCCGGCCGACAGGTTCCGGCCGCGCTCGGCGACCTCGTGGTCGAAGCCGCCGGGCAGCCGGGAGATCATCTCGATCGCCCCGACCCCGCGGGCGGCCGCCTCGATCTCGGCGTCTCTCGCGTCCGGGCGGCCGTAGGCGATGGCGTCGCGCAGGGTCCCGGCGAACAGGTACGGCTCCTGCGGCACGACGCCGAGTTGCTGCCGGTAGGCGGCCAGGTCGAAATCGCGCACGTCGGTGCCGTCGACCAGGACCCGGCCGCCGGTCACGTCGTAGAACCGGGCGACCAGCTTGACCAGGGTGGACTTGCCGGCGCCGGTCTGGCCGACCAGGGCCACGGTCTCGCCGGGGGCGATCCGCAGGCTGACCCCGGAGATCGCGTCCCGGCCGGCCCGGCTGTAGCCGAACCGCACGTTGTCGAGGACGACCTCGCCGCGGAGCCGGCCGGGCCTGACCGGCCTGGCCGGCTCGGGGGTCGTCGTCGGGGTCCGCAGCAAGGCCGAGATCCGGCGCAGGCCGACGGCGGCCTGCTGATACCCGTCGAACACCTGGGACAGCTGCTGGACCGGGGAGAACAGCAGGTCGATGTAGAGCAGGTAGGCGATCAGGCCGCCGGCCGTGAGCGCGCCGCTGTGCACCTCGCTGGCCGCGGCGAACAGCACGAGGGCGCCGGCGATCGTGGACAGCGCCTGCACGAACGGGAAGTACAGCGCGATGTAGCGCTGGGCCCGCAGCCGCGAGGTCAGGTAGGCGTTGCTGAGCCCGGCGAACCGGTCCTGGTTGACCTCTTCCCGGCGGTAGGCCTGGGCGACGCGCAGGCCGGCCACGTTCTCCTGCAGGTCGGCGTTGACCGCGCTGACCTTCTCGCGGGCATCGGCGTAGGCCTTGGCCGACTTGACCCGGAACAGGACGGTGGCCGCGATCAGGATCGGCAGCACGCTGAACAGCGTCAGCCCGAGCCGGACGTTGATCAGCAGCAGCGCGATCATCACCCCGGCGAACGTCAGGCCGGCGTTGACCATGGTGATCAGGCCGGTCTGCAGGAACGTCGACATCGCGTCCACGTCCGTGGTCATCCTGGTCATGATCCGGCCGGCCATCTCGTGCTCGTAGTAATCCAGGCCGAGTCGCTGCAGCTGGGCGAAGATCTTGACCCGGAGCGTGTAGAGCAGCCGTTCGCCGTTCCGGCCGACGACGACGGTCTGGACCGCGTTCACCACCCAGTCCGCGAGGACGATGGCCAGGCCCGCGATCGAGATCAGGGCGATGACGCGGAAGGTCTTGGCCTGGATGCCGTTGTCGATGCCGCCGCGCATCAGCCAGGGCAGGGCGATGCTGGCGATCGCGTCGAGGCCGTCCAGGATCAGCCCGGCGATCAGCGCGACCGCGAACGGGCGCAGCAGCTTGCGCAGGGTGAAGTGCAGGTCGCCGGCCCGGCTGAAGGCCTGGTCGACCTGCGGCTCGTCGGTGGCCGGGGGCAGTGCGTCAACCTTGGCCAGCAGTTCCGGGGTAGGCGGCAGGCCGGCCAGCATGCTGCCGTCGGACGGTGACCCGATCCTGGCCGCGGCGCTGGTCCGGCCCCTGGCCGCGCCGCCGATGCCCGCGGCGCGCCCGATCGAGGTGCTGGCCTGGGCGGTGCGGTGACGGCTGGCGTCCGCGGCGGCGGTATCGGGCGCGTTCTCGTAGTAGGCCAGCTCGCCGGCGTCGACGCCCTCGGCGTCCTCGCCCGGCCCAGCCAGCAGCAGCCGGTACAGCGGGCAGCGCTCGGTCAGTTCCTCGTGGGTGCCGAGATCGACAAGGCGGCCTTCGTCGAGGACGGCGATCTTGCTGGCCAGCTGCAGCGTCGACCGGCGGTGGGCGATCAGCAGAGTGGTCCGCCCGGCCATGACGTGCCGCAGTGTCTCGTGGATCTGGGCTTCGACCCGGGGGTCGATGGCCGAGGTGGCGTCGTCCAGCACCAGGATCGCCGGATCGGTGATCAGCGCCCTGGCCAGCGCGACCCGCTGGCGCTGACCGCCGGACAGGGTGAGGCCCTGCTCGCCGATGACGGTGTCGTAGCCCTGCGGGAGGCTCTCGATGAACTCCTCGGCCTCGGCCGCGCGGGCCGCGGCGACCACCTGCTCCTGCGTGGCGTCGGGCCGCCCGTAGGCGATGTTCGCCCTGATCGTGTCGGAGAACAGGAAGCTTTCCTCCATGACCAGCCCGATGGCGGCGCGGACCGAGTCGGTGGTCAGGTCCCGCACTTCCCGCCCGCCGATCCGCAGCGCGCCGCCGGTGACGTCGTAGAAGCGGGGGAGCAGCAGCGAGATCGTGGACTTGCCGGATCCTGACGTACCCACGACGGCGATGGTCTCGCCCGGGCTGACCTTCATGGTCAGGCCGCGCAGCACCGGCTCGGACGGCAGGTAGCCGAACGTCACGTTGTCCAGCTCGACGTCGGACACGCCGCGGCGCAGGGCGGTCGCGCCCGGCTTCTCGTTCAGCACCGGACGGGAGTCGATGACCTCGTAGA
>DASWAH010000314.1:0-8295 GCA_036391235.1 Streptosporangiaceae bacterium | reverse complement strand
CCGAGGGCGCGGGCGGCCTGGGCGACCGGCCCGATGCCCCAGGCGCCGCTCATCAGCAGGATGCAGCGTTCGTGCTCGGGAATCTCGAGCTGCCGCCGGGCGGCGGACTGCGACGGCGGGTCGTAGAAGCCGGGCCGCAAGGGGGCCGGCACGACCAGTACCCGCGCGTCCGGCTCGAACCGGTGCACCGCCCGCTCGGCCACGCCCGATGTGACCAGGTACAGGTCGACGTGCGGGTGGACCCAGAGCCGGTGCGGGGTGACGTCGGTGCAGAACACGACGTGCCGCATCGTCGGGTACCGGCCCGCGAGCTGGCTGACCGCCGACGCGCCGGTCGCGAACACCGACAGCGCCAGGTCGGCCGGTTCGGTATCGAGCAGCTGCCGCAGCCGGGGCAGGAGCTGGCGCCGGGCGCCGGCGTCGGCCAGTCCGGCCAGCCGGCTGCCGGTGCGCAGGGCGGCGAAGTGGAACGCGTCGTACAGGCCGGGAACGGCCAGCATCCCCCGGAACACGGCGCCGCCGGCCGAGCTGGCCCCCGGGCCGAGCAGCCGCATCAGGTCCAGTGTCTGAGCCGACCAGCCGGACGACGTGAGCATGCCCGAGCACGCCTCGGCGAGGGTGTCATGACCCATGCCGATCGACCCGGACAGCAGGAGCGCGCGGGGCGGCTGGCGGCCTGGCTCGGTCACGAGTGGCCGCCGGCGCTTTCCAGGCTCCTCAGCCAGCTGAGGTACCGGCGGATGCCCTCGGCGAACGAGGTGGTGGGGGACCAGTTGAGCAGTTCCTTGGCCAGCCGGTTGGAGATGGAGACGCCCTCGTAATCGGCCGCCCGGCCCTGGATGTGCCGCACCGGCACCGGGCTGACCAGATGCTGGACGGTCTCGGCGATCTCGTTGACCGACACTGGGGTGTCGCCCTCGAGCGCTAGCGTCTGGTTGGCGGCGGCCGGGCCGAGGGCCAGCACGTGCGCCTCGGCCAGGTCTTCGACATAGACGAAGTTGCGCTGCTGCTCACCGGTGCCCGCGATCGTGATCGGCTCGCCCCGCTGCGCGGCGTGCACGAACTTGGCGACCACGAGCGCCTCCCGCATCCGCGGACCGTAGGGAATGCCGTACCGGAGTATCGAGAACTCCTGGCCGTACATCTCCCGGTAGCTGTGCATCAGCATCTCGGCCGAGAGCTTGGTCGCAACGTAGAGGTGGCCGGCCTTGGCCAGGTCGACGGGCGCGTCCTCGGTCCGCTCGCCGCGGCCCGCGGTCGCGCCGTAGACCCAGACGGTGCTGGCCAGAACGACCCGGCGGCAGTCCAGGCGGCGGGCGGCGTCCAGGACCCGGGCGGCGCTCTCCACGTTCAGCCGGACTGCGTGCACCGGGTCGGCGCCGACCTGGTTGACGTCGGCCATCCCGGCCAGGTGGAAGACGGCGTCCCGGCCCGCCAGGGCGCGTTCCAGCGCGCCGTCGGCGAAGACGTCGGTGATCAGGTAGTCCGCCGCCGGGTTGACCCACTGCCGGTGCTTGTCCAGCACGAGCACTTCGTGGCCGGCCGCGACCAGGTGATCGACGACGTGCGAGCCGATGAACCCGCAGCCGCCGGTTACCGCGACGCGCATGCGTCCTCGCCCCGCGCGGGCGGCGTATCCGCGGCCACCTTGGCCACGGCCTCGAGCACCTGGTCGGCCTCGTCATCGGTCATGTCCGAGTGCACGGGCAGGCAGATGTGCCGCTGGCAGAGGTCCTCGGCGACCGGGAGCCGGAGATCCTGCGCGTAAGGGGCTAGCACGGGCTGGCGGTGCAGCGGAAGGTCGTAGACCTCGCCCGCGAGCCTGATCTCGTGCCTGGTCGCCAGCCGCTCCTTGAACCTGGCCCGGTCGGCGCCTGGCGGGAGCAGGGCGATGTATTTGTAATAGTTGCCTGAGCAGCCGCCCGGTTCGGCCAGCGGGCGGAGGAACCCCGATCCGGCCAGGCCGGCGTCGTAGCGGGCCGCGACCTCGCGGCGGCGCTCGATGAACTGGCGCATCCGGCGCAGGTGGACCAGGCCGGTTACGGCGTTCGGTTCGCTCATGCGCCAGGCGTACCCGTGCCTGACATGGTGATTCGCGCCAAACGATCCCTTGCCCTGATCGCGGTAGATCCGTGCCTCTTCGGCGATGGCCGGGTCGGCGGTGACGATCATGCCGCCTTCGCCGCTGGTCACGACCTTGGTGGGATAGAAGCTGAAGGCCGCCGCGGCCCCGAACGACCCGGCGTGCCGGCCCGAGAAGGTAGCTCCGTGTGCGTGCGCGGCGTCTTCGATCAGCACGATGCCGCGTTCGTCGCACATCCGCCGCAACTCGTCCGCCTGCGGCGTGATCAGGCCGGCGATGTGCACGAGCACGACGGCCGCGGTGTCCTCGGTCAGCGCCGCTTCGAGCGTCCGGGGGCTCAGCGCGAACGTCGCCTGGTCGATGTCGGCGAACACCGGCCGGCCGCCGGCGCTGATCACGGCGGCCGCGGTGGCGTAGAAGGTGTTGGCGGGAACGACCACATCCAGGCCGCCGACGCCAGCGATGCGGAGCAGGATTTCCAGGGCGGCGGTCCCGCTGGACACCGCGACCGCGTGCGGCGGCCCGGCCGGGCCGCCGTCCAGTGGCCCGGCGTGCGCGACGGCGAACGACTCCTCGAACGCCTGGGTATACCGGCCGAGCGTCAGCGAGCCAGTGGCCAGGATCTCGGTGATGGCAGTGGCGATTTCGGCCCGATCGGATTCGGGAAAAACAACGCGCGCTGCTTGAACTCCCACAGATACCCCCGTGTATCGGACCAGGTAGTTCGTCGTCCGCCCGGCGCGGTGGCCGCGCTGCCCCCCTCGGCAGAACCTGGACATGCCATGATTGCAGGAATGGCGCCGACGTTCTTTGCCGACTTCTGCGCGCGTCCTAGTAGCACGCGCCTTGGGCGGCGTTGTTATTGCTGTCCGCTTAAGTACGGGAAAGATTGTGACTGTGAGCAAAAGCCGGGCCGCGATTTTCGCCCAGAAACCCGGCGATAGCCATCGGATGCCCGCAAGGCGGGCGCGCGGCGCGGCGGGACGGCGCGGTGGCCTGATCGCGGCGGCCTCGGCTGGTCTCGCGGTCGCTCACGCCGGCCCCGGCATTACCGCCCTCCGCAGCGTCCGCCTCGCCCTCTTCCCCGGCCTGGCCGGCCGGGGCGCGGCCGGTCACGTCGCGCTGACCTTCGACGACGGCCCCGATCCGGCCGCGACTCCGCTGTTTCTCGAAGTGCTGGCCGAGCGCGGCGTCCGGGCTACCTTCTTCCTGCTCGGCTCGCAGATCTCCCGCTCGCCCCGGCTCGCGGCGGACATCGCCGATGCCGGCCACGAGATCGGCGTGCACGGCTGGCGGCACCGCTACCTGCCGCTGCGCCCGCCGGCCGCGACCTACGCCGACCTGGCTGGCGCGAAGGAGATCATCACAGCCACGGCCGGCGTCCGGCCGTGGCTGTTCCGGCCGCCGTACGGCGTGCTCAGCACCGCGTCGCTGGTCGCGGCCGGGCGGCTTGGCCTCACGCCGGTGCTGTGGAGCGCCTGGGGCAAGGAATGGACGCCAGGTTCCACCCCGGAGTCGGTATTCGCGACGCTGGCCGGCGACCTGAGCGGCGGCGCAACCGTCCTGCTGCACGACTCGGATAACACCTCGCCGGACGGTTCGTGGCGGGCCGCCATCGGGGCGCTGCAACTTCTGCTCGACGAGTGCGAGCGGCGCGGCCTCCGGGTCGGCCCGCTGGGCGAGCACGGCCCGCGCTGGGCGCCGCCGACCCGCGAGCGGCCATGACCGGACCCCACTCGGACAGAGGGGGGTAATTCTCCACGCGTATAGCAGGGCAACTTACCCCCTCTTTCCGAGTGGGGTGCTGGCCGGCCGGATGGGGTCTTGGCGGGGTGCGTGGGGCCGAGATCGTGTCCGGGTTCGCGCCGGGGCCCTCTCGCGCCGCACCGCATCGCGCCGCACCGCATCGCATCGCATCGCACCGCATCGCTCCCACTGCAAAGACTGGGTGGACTTCTTGGCGCTATCAGGCGCGAACTCCACCAATACGTTGCAGTGCGGCGCCGGGAGACGCGGGCGGGCCAGGAGGCGGGCCAGCGGACGCGGGGCCCGGGAGACGCGGGGCCGGGAGATGCGAGGGCCGGACTTGGGCGGGCCGGATGGAGGCGGAGCCGGGACGGCGGTGCCTGGGGCACGAGCGCGTGGGCGCGCGGGGGAGGCGCGACGTCTCAGGGAACAGTCCTGGCGCCGCCGGGGATTGAGATATATCGTGCCTGTGTGAACACCCAGTCACTCAGCCATGACGAGGTCCGCGCGGCCGCGGAGACGCACCGTGATCTCGGGCCTGACTACCAGCCGGCCGTGATCGAGTCCTTCATTGAGAAGGTCGGCCGCGAGATCGACGCGCGGGTCGATGCCCGGGTCGCCGAGCAGCGGGCGCGACGGGCGCCCCGGGAGCGGTCGGCGTTCGCCGTCGTGGTCGTGTCGCTGATCGCGGGGATCCCGCTGAGCGCGATCGCGGTGGGCGACGGAACGCATCCGGCCGGGCTTCCTGGCCTGCTCGTGATCTGGGCCGCGATCGCGGTGATCAACGTCGCCTACGTGCTGCATGTCCGCCCGCCGGAGCGGCGGCGCTAGATCGCCGGTGTCGTGCCCGCCCGCCGGGCGTGGGCGGCCGGCCGACGACGCCACGGCCATGATCAGGTGGAGTTGCTGGTCTATGCCCGTGGCAAGTCCACTTGATCATGTAAACCACAAGTTCTCGACGGGGTGAACCGCGCCCCGTCCGGCACGGCGGGCCGGCGAAGCCGGCCGCGCGAACCAGGAATTCAGTCCTGCGAATCAGAGTCGCGGCGGGTGCCGAACCGGTTCATCAGCCGCTCGCCCGCGCCCACGGCCGAGCCGGCCACGCCGCGGACGGCGCCGATCAGCGGGTCGGCCGACCGGTTCCAGGACTCCTGGTACGACCTGGCCGCGGCCCTGAACTCATCGCCAGGCGAGGCGTCGGCGTCGGAGTCGCGGCGTGGGTAGTTCCCGGCCAGGATGTCGCGGTACTCGCCCTCGGCGGCCCACCGGTCCAGTTCGGCGAACCGCACCACGGCGAACGGGTGGGTCGTGCCCTGCAGCTGCAACAGCTTGATCAGGCCCTCGCGGACGTCGGGAACGGCGTCGTACTCGCGGGCCTGCTCCAGGAACGCGTCGTGACTGAGCTCGTGCAGCTGGGCCCCGCCGGCGGTCTTCATCAGCGCCCGCCGCCCGGCCGGGACGTCCTGCCCGGCCAGCAGGCCGGCCCGGTCGCAGGACAGCTCGGACTTGCGGTACCACTCCTCCAGGCCCCAGATCACGGCCTTGAGCCCGACCCAGGCGAACGGGACGAGCGCGAGCCGGGCCGCCAGCCTGGTCAGGTGGAACAGCATGGTCCGGTACACGGCGTGACCGGACAGCACGTGACCGAGCTCGTGCCCGATGATGAACCGGATCTCCTCGGCGTCCATCAGGTCCACCATGCCGGTCGTGATCACGATGAACGGCTTGTCGGTGCCCAGCGCCATCGCGTTGACCTGCGGGTCCTGGCTGATGAAGAGCTCGGGGACCTTCGGCATGTCGAGCACGTAGGCGCCGTCCAGCAGCGTCTGGTACAGGGCGGGGAACTGCTGCTCGGAGGCCCGCACCGAGCTGGCCAGGAACATCAGCCGCAGGCTCCGGTCGCTGAACAGGCCGGCCAGGTTGCGCAGGATCACGTCGAACCCGGTCAGCTTCCGCAGCGCGACCAGGGCCGACCGGTCCGCCGGGTGCTCGTACGCGCGCGAGCTGATGTCGGGCAGACGAACGCGGGAGCGATCGGGCACAGTGTTCATGCCGTCATGCTATGCGTCATAAGGAAGGGCTGGCAGCTATGGACGGGACGAGTTTTGACAACGAATCGGCGCCGCGGATGTTCGAGCCCGCGGCCGAGTCGATGTCGGCCGACGAGCGAGCGTCCGTCCAGGCCGAACGCCTGCGTCAGCTGATCGGCCGCTTGCTCGCGGTCGGCGGCCTGCAAGGCCGCCGGCTGACCGAGGCCGGCGTGACCAGCGGGACGGAAGTGACGCTGGACGATCTGTCCCGGCTGCCCGCGACGACCAAGCGCGACCTGTGGGAGAACTACCCGTTCGGCCTCCTCGCTGTTCCCCGCGAGGAGGTCGTCGCGGTGCACGGCTCGAGCGGGACCGGCGGCCGGCCGACGCTGGTCAGCTACACCAAGGGCGACATCGCGCTCTGGTCGCGGATGTGCGCGCGGGCGCTGGCCGCGGCCGGTGCGGGTCCCGGCACGATCGTGCACAACGCCTACGGGTACGGCCTGTTCACCGGAGGTCTGGGGATCCACCAGGGTGCGATCGAGCTGGGCGCGCTGGTCGTCCCGGTCTCGGGCGGGATGACGGCCCGCCAGGTGACCCTGATCAGGGATCTGCAGCCGCAGATACTGACCTGCACCCCGTCGTACGCGATCCGGCTCGGCGAGGCACTGGCCGAGGTCGGCCTGACCCGCGAGAACGGCCTGTCGCTGCGAGCCGGCATCTTCGGCGCCGAGCCGTGGACCCAGGAGATGCGGGTCAGGATCAGCGAGCGGCTCGGGCTGCGGGCGCTGGACATCTACGGGCTGTCTGAGGTGATCGGCCCCGGCGTCGCGGCCGAGTGCATCGTCGCGGCCGACGGGCTGCACGTCAACGAGGACCACTTCCTGGTCGAGACGCTGGATCCGCTCAGCGGCGAGCCGGTGCCGGACGGGACACCGGGCGAGCTGACGTTCACCACCTTGACCAAGGAGGCGCTGCCGCTGCTGCGCTACCGGACCGGCGACATCGCGGCGCTGCGCCGCGGCACCTGCGCCTGCGGCCGCACGCTGATCAAGATGTCCAAGGTGACCGGCCGCAAGGACGACATGCTCGTGATCAGGGGCGTGAACGTCTACCCGAGCGAGATCGAGCGGGTCCTGCTGGCGCAGTCCTCGGTGGCTCCCGACTACCTGCTGGTCGTGGACGAGCGGGACGGCGGCCGGGACCTGATCGCGTGCTGCGAGCGCGCGCCCGGGCCGCCGGCCGGAGACAACCTGAAAGATGATCTGGAACTCCAGCTCAAGGAGACTCTCGGCCTCCGCGTCACCGTGGCCATCGTGCCGCAAGGCGCGGTTCCGCGGACCGAGGTCGGCAAGGCGGTCAGGGTCAGGCGCTGGTCGGCGGGCGAGCCGCCGGTCCCTGGCCTGGGCGGGTCCGGAGCTCCCAGCTAGAGTCACCGATCATGAGCGGTAAGGCGCGGATCGGGGTTCTGGGCGGCACGTTCGACCCGATTCACAATGGTCATCTCGTCGCGGCGAGCGAGGTCGCGCACGCGCTCGACCTGGACGAGGTGATCTTCGTGCCGACCGGCCAGCCCTGGCAGAAGGAAGACCGCGACCTGTCCCTGCCCGAGGACCGGTACCTGATGACGGTGATCGCGACCGCGTCGGACGAGCTGTTCTCGGTCAGCCGGGTGGACATCGACCGGGTCGGCGAGACTTACACCACCGACACGCTCCGCGACCTGCGGGAGGCGCGCGGCGACGACGTGGAGTTCTTCTTCATCATGGGCGGGGACGCGCTGGCCGGCATCAAGGGCTGGCACAACACCGAGAACCTGTTCAATATGGCCCGGTTCGTCGGCTGTACCAGGCCGGGGCACCCGATCGACGAAGGCAACCTGCCGGACGCTGACATCACGCTGATCGACCTGCCAGCCCTGGAGATCTCCTCGACCGCGTGCCGGGACCGGGTGCGGGCCGGGCGGCCGATCCGGTACCTCGTGCCCGACGGCGTGATCAGTTACATTGCGAAAAAGGGGTTGTACCTCGACTAGCGGCCGGAAGCGCGGAGGGCGATCGTGCGGCTTGACCAGGTCGGCAAGCGGTACGGATGGCGGTATCCGTGGGTGCTGCGCGAGGTCAGCCTGGAGATCCCGGCTGGCCGGCTGATCAGGTTCGAGGGCCGGAACGGCAGCGGCAAGTCGACCCTGCTGCGGATCATCGCCGGGGTCGCCCAGCCCAGCCGGGGGAGCGTGACCGGCCGCCCCGTGACCGGGTACGTGCCCGAGCGATTCCCGCCCGCGCTGCCGTTCCCGGCCGGAGAGTATCTGGCTCACCTGGGGCGGATGCACGGCCTGACCGGCGCGCAGCTGCGGGCCAGGGTCGAGGAGTGCCTGGACCGGCTGGGCGGGCGTGAGCTGGTCCCGGTTCCGCTGCGGACGATGTCCAAGGGCAT
>DASWAH010000313.1:0-2784 GCA_036391235.1 Streptosporangiaceae bacterium | reverse complement strand
TAGAAGAACCAGGCGACGATCGTCCCGGCCAGGATGAACAGCAGGGACCGCAGGACCCGGCTGCGGAGTTCCCTGATGTGCTCGACCAGGGGCATCCTGGCTTCTGGGTTCTCGATCCGTCGGCTGCGCGGCCGGCGCAGCCTGCGTTCTTCCGCGCCCCGCGCCGGATCGCCCGGCGAGGCGGTCATGTCCGGGAGCCGGTCAGCTCGGGCGGGACTGGGAGGGCGCGTCCGCCGTCGCCGACTGCTGCCGCTGCAAGTCGTTCAGCTGCCGCTGCAGGGCGTCGATCTGGGCCTGCTGGGCCGGGGCGGCCGGGCCGCTGGTGATCTGCCCCGGCGGGGCCGGCGAGTAACCCGGCTGGCTGGCCGACGGGGAAACCTGGTCCTGGTGGCCCGGCTGGTCATCGTCGGACTTCATCGACTTCTTGAAGATCCTGATCGACTTGGCCAGGGCGTCGGAGGCACCAGGCAGCCGGCTCGACCCGAACAGAACCAGTGCCACGAGCAGCAGCAGCACGATGTGCCAGGGTGCGTCGAAGAAACTCATGCCAGTCCCCATTCCGTCGGCAGGCGTCCTGGAATCCGGTCACCGGTGATTCGTCGCCGACCGGGCACCAGATTGCCCGCACCGTAGTCTACAGGCGTAAACCCACCGCTGGGCAGGTCACGCATACTGGGCCAGCGCCGTCGTCGCGTCCTGTTCCACCTCGGCCGCGAGCCCGGCCGGGGCCAGGACCTTGCCGTCCTCGCCGAGCCGGAGCGCCAGCCGGCGGACCCAGCGGGTGTCCGGGGTACGCAGCAGCACCCGCAGCCGCCCGTCGGCCAGCTCGGTGACCTGCTCGCACGGGTAGTACTCGGCGACCCAGCGGCCCGCCTCGGAGAGCTCGAGCTCCACCCGGACGTCCGCCGCCGACGGCCGGAACAGCTGGCCGGAGTCGACATCGACCCCCTGAGCCTCCTGGGGCACGTCGGCGGGCACGTCGAGGACGGTCAGCCCGAGCACCCGGTCGAGCCGGAACAGCCGGACCGCGTCGGCGCTGCGGCACCAGGCCTCCAGGTAGGTCCGGCCCTCGACCAGCAGCAGCCGCATCGGGTCGACGTCGCGCTCGGTGGCCTCGTCCCGGCCTGGTACGTAATAGGACAAGTGCAGCCGTCGGCCCCGCCGCATCGCGTCGGCTACCTGGGCCTGCACCTCATCGGGGGCCCGGCCGTCGATTTGCACCGCCACCTGGGCGCTGACCGCGGCGGCCTCGCCGGCCGCGGCTTCGAGCTTGGCGATGGTCCTGCGCAGCGCCGAGCGGTCCTGCGGGCCCGGCAGGTCGGCCAGCAGCCGCAGCCCGATCAGCAGCGCGCTGGCCTCGTCGGGACCGAGCCGCAGCGGCCGGTCCATCGACTCGGCCTCGCTGACCATGATCTCGCCGCCCTCGTAGGACAGGTCGATCGGGCAGTACGGGTCGGGCGAGCGCAGCTCGACGCACCAGAGCATGTTCAGGTCATCGACCAGCTCGTTCTCGGTGACCCCGAACGCGGCGGCGGTCTCGGCCAGCCCGACGACCTCGCGGCTGACCACGTAAGGGACCAGCGCGAGCAGCCGCTGCAGCCGGTCGGTCGCGGTCGCCTGACGGTGCCCCCGGCCGCTCACGCCAGCGCTCCTTTCAGCCGCCGGATGACAGCTTCGCGCAGGTCAACCGGCTCCACGACGACGACGTCGGCCCCGAAGGAAGCGAGATAGTCGGCGTACCAGCCGTTCTCGGAGAAGGACGTCTCGACCACGTCCCAGCCGCCCGAGCCCGGCTCGTCCCTGACCGCACGCCGGCGCAGCCCGTACCCGGTGCCTGACCGGACCCGCAGTACCGCCGTCCGGACCGCGGGCGCCTCGGTGTCCCAGGACTGGATCAGCGTGCGGACGTCGGTGCCGGCGGGCACCGTGACCGATCCGGCCGGCCCGGTGAACGTGACCGGCCCGTCGATGCGGCTCAGCCTGAATACCCGCTCCTCGCCACGGTCCCGGTCGAATCCGGCCACGTACCAGCGCCCGTGCCGGTTCATCACGCCCCATGGCTCCAGGTTCCGGCGCTGCGGCGCGGCCCGGCCGGCGGCCTGGTAACCGAACGTGACCGGCCGCCGGTCCCGGACCGCCTGCCAGAGCGGGCCGAACGCCGCCTCGCCGGTGCGCAGCCGCGGTTCGATGCCCGGACCCGTGCTCTCGTCCGCGTCGATGCCCGCCGCCCGCAACTTGAGCAGGCCGCCCGCGGCCGCCCCGGCCAGCTCGGCCCGGCGCCAGACTCTGGCCGCCAGGCCGAGGACCGCCGCCTCGTCCGGCTCGAGCCGGATCTCGGGCAGCTCGTAGGCCTGCCGCAAGATCCGGTAACCTACCTCTTCTTCCGGCCCGTTGGTGCCGGTTTCCAGGGGAATGCCCAGCTCGCGCAGCTCGTCCTTGTCGCGTTCGAACATGCGCTTGAACGCCTCGAAGCTGTCGGGGTAGCCGGGCACGGCGTCGCGGATCTGGCCGGCCGACAGGTACCGCCTGGTGGATAGCAGGCAGACGACCAGGCTGAGCAGACGCTCGGTCTTCTGCTTCGACATCGCCATCCCCTAGCCGCACCACCGCGGGCACATGTCGTCCGCACTTCTTGCCCGCACTTGAGTCCCGAACTGACGATAACGTGTGCGAGCGATCACCCGGCGGATTGTCACACCTTCCGGCGCGTGAGCTTCTCGCGCAAGCCGGTCGCTGGAGCGCTAGCCTGCGTCAGTGATCACGTGGCGTCGTGGAGTGGTGACC
>DASWAH010000312.1:0-21778 GCA_036391235.1 Streptosporangiaceae bacterium | reverse complement strand
ACATCTACAACGACAGCGGCGCGACCTGTGGCAACGGGCAGCCGACGATGCTGCTGGCGCTCACCTTGTCCTGCAACACCGCGTTCGCCAAGCTGGGTGACACGGTCGGGGGCAGCGCGCTGCACAGCATGGCTAACGCCTACGGGTTCAACAACCCGAACCTCACCATCCCCCTGCCGGTCACGGCCAGTTCCTACCCGTCGCTGTCTGACCGGGCCCAGATCGCGCTGTCCGCGATCGGCCAGTTCAACGACACCGAAACGCCGTTGCAGGAGGCGATGGTCGCGGCGACCATCGCGAACGGCGGCACGATGATGCGGCCGTACCTGGTGGCCCAGATCAAGGCGCCCGACCAGTCGACCGTCGTGAGCGCGTCGCCGACGGCCATGGGCAGCCCGATCACCCCGGCTCAGGCCGGCTACCTCACCACGATGATGTACGGCGTGACCCACAACCCGGCCGGCACCGCCTACGCGACCGCCGGGCCGCCGGCCACCAATATCCCGATCGCCGGAAAGACCGGGACGGCCCAGAACGGCGTCAACAACTCCAACCTCGATGACGCGGTGTTCACCTGTTTTGCGCCGTCCAGCAACCCGAGGATCGCGGTCGGCGTCATCGTGAAGGGCGGCGGATTCGGCGCGGACGCGGCGGCACCGATCGCCCTGAAGATCATCCAGGCTTACCTGAGGCAACATTGACCGGCCGCCGGGGTGACCGTCCAGCCGAATGCGCCGCCGGCCGGACGTGGCCTGACATACATTTCATAACGGCTCGCAATGGCTCATCCCGTCGGGCCCGCCAGCTTATCGACGCAGGACGGTAACGTAAGTGCGAGACATGACTCAGCCCAGGCTGCTCGGCGGTCGCTACGAACTCGACGGTGTCGTCGGACGGGGCGGCATGGCCGAGGTCTATCGTGCCCGCGACCTTCGCCTCGACCGCGTCGTCGCGGTGAAGACGCTGCGTGAGGACCTCGCGCGCGACCAGACCTTCCAGGCCAGGTTCCGGCGCGAGGCGCAGTCCGCGGCCTCGCTCAACCACCCGTCGATCGTCGCTGTGTACGACACCGGCGAGGACAACACGGGCATGTCGCATGTGCCGTTCATCGTGATGGAGTACGTAGACGGCCGCACAATCCGCGACCTGCTGCGCGACGACCGGCGGCTGCTGCCCGAGCGCGCGCTAGAGATCACCGACGGCGTGCTGCGAGCGCTGGATTACAGCCACCGGGCCGGCATCGTGCACCGCGACATCAAGCCCGGCAACGTGATGCTCAACCGTCAGGGCGAGATCAAGGTCATGGACTTCGGCATCGCCCGCGCGGTCGCCGACACTCAGGCCACGATGACTCAGACCGCCCAGGTCATCGGCACCGCCCAGTACCTGTCGCCCGAGCAGGCCAGGGGCGAGCGGGTGGACGCCCGCTCGGATCTGTACTCGGTCGGCTGCCTGCTCTACGAATTGCTCACCGGCCGGCCGCCGTTCACCGGCGACTCCCCGGTGGCGATCGCCTACCAGCACGTGCGGGAAGCCCCGGTGCCGCCGTCGCGCATCGACCCCGAGCTGCCGGCCTGGGCCGACGCGATCGTGCTGCGGGCGATGGAGAAGGACCCGAACGACCGGTACCAGTCGGCCGCCGACATGCGCAGCGACATCCAGCGCGCGCTGTCCGGGTTCCCGGTTGCGGCCGCGATGCCGATGACCCAGTCCTACGGGTATCCGGCGCCCGGCACCCGGCGGATGGATCAGCTCGGCCAGACCCAGGTGCAAGGCGCGACCGGCGCGATGCCGCCGTACCAGTACGGGCCGGAAGAAACCGGCGTCGCCGGCCAGCGGCGCCGGAAGATCTGGCCCTGGATCGCCGTCCTGGCCGCGCTGGCCGTGATCGCGGCCGCGGTGATCGCCTACAAGGTCGTCAGCGGCACCGGCAGCTCGGTCGCGGTCCCGGCCAACCTGATCGGCATGAAGCTGTCCAAGGCCGAGGCCGAGGTGACGCATGCGGGCCTGACGCCCAAGCCGGTCGGGCACAAGTCGGCGACCGGCCCGTACAACATCGTCTACAGCACTAGCCCGCAGCCGGGCGCGAAACAGCCGAAGGGCAGCACGGTCACGCTCAACTACCGGGTGCCGCCCAAGTCCGCCGCGGTGCCGCCCGTCGCTGGCCTTAGCGTCAGCGCGGCCACCGCCAAGCTGGCCAAGGCCGGCTTCCATAACGTGACCACCGGCTCGACCGTCGCCAGCCTGAAGTACGGGCAGGGCGACGTCGTCAAGACCACGCCAGCCGCCGGGAGCACTCAGTCCGTCGGCACGCAGATCGTGCTGACCGTGTCCGGCGGCGGAGTCGCGGTGCCGCAGCTTTATGGCCTGAGCGAGAACGACGCGATCACCGCGCTGAACGCGAAGGGGCTGGCCGCGCATCCGGTGATCGCGCAGGGACCGCCAGGCACGGCGCCCGGCACGGTCTGGAAGTCGGTTCCCGGTCACGGCCACGCGGTGCTGCCGACCGGCTCGGTCACGATCTACGTCAATCCCGGGTCGAGTTCGAGCCCGCCGACTAGTCCGTCGCCGAGCCCGTCATCTAGCCCGTCCCCGAGCCCGAGTTCGTCGCCGTCGGCGAGCTTGTGACGGGCGGATACGCTTTACGATCAAGGTCGCGCGGTCCCGCCCGCGCACCCGCAAGCCATCAGGAGATTGCCGTGCCGAAGTCTCGTACCAGGAAGAAGGCGGTCTACACGCCGCCCCAGCGGTCCGCCAAGTCGAAGGTCAGCCCGCCCTGGCTGGCCCCGACCATGGTCGGATGCCTGGTCGTCGGGCTGGCCTGGATCGCCACGTTCTACATCAGCGGGCAGAACCTGCCGATCTCGGCCCTGAACCAGTGGAACCTGGTCATCGGGTTCGCGCTGATCGTCGGCGGGGTCATGCTAGCCACCCGCTGGCGGTAACGCTCCTGGCGCTCTGGCCCGGGCCTCAGAGCCGGAAGATCACCGTGTGGGCGAGGTGCTGGTCCCTGATGATGACGGCGACGACCAGCACGGCGACTAGGGCAATGGTCGCCCCCGCCTGGATCAGGGCGCGGTTCGCCCGGGGTGCATAGGCGTACGCCGCGGTCAGGGCGGCGCCGGCGATCAGGCCGCCGACGTGGTCCTGCCACGCGATGCCGGACACGGTGAAGCTGATCAGCAAGTTGATCGCGATCAGCCCGACGATCACCCGGGCATCCAGCTTGAGCCGCCTGGCCAGCACGAACCAGGCACCGAACAGGCCGAAGATCGCGCCGGAGGCGCCCAGGGCCGGCTCGTTGGCCGGCGCCAGCAGGTAGAACGCCACCGATCCGGCCAGCGCGCTGACCAGGTACACGGCGATGAACCTGAGCCGGCCCAGAATTCGTTCGAGTGACGGGCCGACCACGATCAGCGCCCACATGTTGAACAGGATGTGGGTCAGGCCGAACGCGCCGCCGCCGTTCAGCGGCTCGTGCAAGAAGGCGCTGGACAGCAGCCGGTACCAGTCACCCACGGCGACGCCGACCGGTTCCCTGAGAACCGGGTCGTAGGCTCCGCCGATCATCTCGCCGTAGTTGACCGTCTTGCTGTAGGCGAGCTCGGCGATGTAGACGACCACGCACAGCGCGACCAGCGTGTAGGTCACGACGGGTCTGCCCGTCGTGACCCGCCCGCCGAACTGCCCCGCGGCCTGCCTGGTCCCCTGGTTGGCGTCGCGGATGCACTCAACGCACTGTTGCCCTACCGCCGCCGAGCGCAGGCAGTCAGGGCAGGCCGGCCTCCCGCACCTGACGCACGAGACATAGGTCTCGCGGTCAGGGTGCCGGAAGCAGGTCGGTGCGGGCGCCGAAACGCCGGGTTCGGTACCGGGGCCTGGGGGCAGGGCCATGACGTTAGCTGCCGGATCCCGCCTGGCCGTCGCGCTCGATCACCACGGATTCCAGGACCACGTCGTCGACCGGACGGTCGTTCCGGCCCGTCGGAACCTTGCTGATCGCGTCGACGACCTCGCTGCCCGAGATCACCTCGCCGAAGATGGTGTGCTTGCCGGTCAGCCAGGGCGTCGGCCCCACCGTGATGAAGAACTGAGAGCCGTTGGTGCCGGGGCCGGCGTTGGCCATGGCGAGCAGGTAGGGCCGGCTGAAGGCCAGGTCAGGGTGGATCTCGTCACCGAACTTGTAACCGGGGCCGCCGGTGCCGGTGCCGAGCGGGTCGCCGCCCTGGATCATGAAGTCCGGGATCACCCGGTGGAAGATCGTGCCGTCGTAGAGCTTCCCTGTGCTCTTCTGGCGGGTACCGGGGTCGGTCCACTCCCGCCCGCCCTCCGCCAGCTCGACGAAGTTACGCACCGTCTGAGGCGCGTGATCAGGGAAAAGCCGGACGACGACGGTCCCGCGGTTCGTACGCAGCGTCGCTTTCAGATCGTTGCTCATATCGAAATCCTGCCACGCCAACCGCAGTGCCCGGGCCCGCACGGTCCTGGTCAGGATCTGGCATGACGCGATTGGCCGGGCTTAGGCGGGGAAGTTCTCGGTGGGTACCGCCACGGGGGAAGGAACAATCAGTGTCTGTTACGTCCAGGAACCAGGCCGCCAGCTCGGCCGCCGAAGTACAGCGCCGCGCCAGGAAGATCGCCGAGCAGGCTTCCAAGCTGGCCGAGCAGGCCGGCCCGCTGACCAAGAGCGCCGCGATGACGGCCCGGCACGGTGCCGACGCCGCCACCGAGTGGGCCACGCCGCACGTGACCAGGGCTCGGTCGTGGATGGCGGTGCAGGCCAACCGCGGCAGCGTGTCGGTCCAGGAGACGGTCGGCCCGAAGGTATCGGAAATGCTGGCCACGACCGCCCGCAAGCTGGACCCGCCGACGCAGAAGGCCCGCCGCCTGCCGAAGGTGCTGGCCGGCACGGCCATGCTCGCGGCCGGCGCGGCCGCGGCCGGCGCCATGGCGATCAAGAACCGGCAGCCGTACCTGCCACCGCCGCTGCCGCCGCGTCCGGCCACGACGACCGGCACCAGCACCGACGAGTCGTCCGCCGTACTCAACCCGAGCGCCGATGTGAAGGCCGCAAGCAGCGAGAACGCCGCCAACGGCACATCCCGGTCCCGCTAGCGGCCGAAGCCCGTCGCCCGGCCCGCCCCGGCCGGCCTGCGCTGTCGGCGGCGTGCGGCAGAATCGGGCGTGTGCTGCTGTCTGAAGTCGCCGCCACGTCGGCCGTGGTCGCCCGCACCCCAGCCAGGCTGGCCAAGATCGAGGCGATCGCTGGGCTGCTGGGCCGGGTTCCGCCCGATGAGGTCAGGATCGCGACCGCGTTCCTGTCGGGCGAACTGACCCAGCGGCAGATCGGCGTGGGTTACGCCGCCCTGGTCGGGTTGCCGGAGGCCGGGGAGAGCGGCAGCGACGACAGTTCCGGCGCTGTGCTAGCCGAGGCCGGGGCCGAGGAGCCAGCTGGGTTCACGGCCGAGGGCGAACTGGCGGCGGCCGTCGCCGAGGCCGGCGCGGGAAGCGGGCCGGCCGCGCAGCCTTCGCTGACGCTGACCGAGGCCGACGAGGCCTTCGAGCGGATCGGCCGGCTGACCGGGCCCGGATCGCAGGCGGCCAGGCGGGAGCTGCTGGCTGGAGTCCTCGGCCGGACAACCGGCGACGAACGCAGGTTCTTGATCCGGCTGCTGGCCGGGGATCTGCGGCAGGGCGCACTCGAAGGCGTCATGATCGAGGCCGTGGCCAAGGCCGCGGGCGTGCCCGCCGCCGAGGTCCGGCGGGCTCATCAGCTCCGCGGCTCGCTGCCAGAAGTCGCCCAGGCCGCGCTCGGCGCGGCGGCCGCCCCTGGCCAGGAGGACCGCAAATCCGCCGTCACCGCCGTGCTGCGGTCGTTCACACTGCGGGTCGGGCAGCCAGTCCGGCCGATGCTGGCCGCCTCGGCACCCGACCTGGACGCGGCCCTGGACCGGATCAGCCCGGCCGTCCTGGAGTGGAAGATCGACGGCGTCAGGATCCAGGTCCACAAGGACGGCGAACAGGTCCGCGTGTTCACCAGGACGCTGGACGACATCACCGGCCGGGTGCCGGAGATCGCCGCCATGGCCAGGTCGCTGACCGTCGGCTCGGCCGTCATCGACGGCGAGGCGGTCGCGCTGCGGTCCGACGGACGGCCGCATCCCTTCCAGGTCACCTCGGCCCGGGCCGCCAGCCAGCAGGGCGCCCCCTCGGCTCCGGCCCGGCGATCCGGCGGCCGGCTGACCGACGTGACGCTCACCGCGTTCCTGTTCGACCTGCTGCACGTCGACGGCCAGGACCTGCTCGAGCGGCCGGCCAGCGAGCGGTTTGGCCACCTCGAGCAGATCGCGCCGGCCGGAACACTCATCCCGCACCTGGTCACCGGGGACCGGGACCAGGCGGCCGGGTTCTTCGCCGAGGCGCTCGGGCACGGCCACGAGGGCGTCGTGGTCAAGGCACCGGACTCCACCTACGGAGCCGGCCGGCGCGGCAGCGACTGGATCAAGGTCAAACCGCGGACCACGCTCGACCTGGTCATCCTGGCCGCCGAGTGGGGTCACGGCCGCCGCACGGGCTGGCTGTCCAACCTGCACCTGGGCGCACGGGATCCGGACGGCGGGGGTTTCGTCATGCTCGGCAAGACCTTCAAGGGCCTGACCGACGCCATGCTCGCCTGGCAGACCGAGCGGCTGCTCGAGCTCGCTGACCCGCCACAGCAGGCCGGCCTGGAGTTCCGGGCCTCCGATTCTGGTGATGACGCCCGCGGATGGCGGTACGGCGTCGTGCGAGTGCGGCCAGAACTGGTCGCCGAGATCGCGTTCGACGGCGTCCAGGCCAGCCGCCGGTATCCGGGCGGCGTAACGCTCCGGTTCGCCAGGGTGCTGAGGTACCGCGAGGACAAGCCGGCCGGGGAGGCCGACACCCTCGAAACCGTCCGCGCGCTGTGGCCGCACGACTCTGGCGACGAGGGTTAGCCGCCCCAAACCGGGCGCGAGGTGGCCGCCTGGCCACGGCGGCGCCATGTCATCATTCCTGCATGCGGACGCTCTGGCTGGACGACGACGGCAGGTGGCACACCAAGCTGCGCGGCCGGCAAGTGCTGTCTGACCCGCGCCTGAACCGCGGAACCGCGTTCAGCTACGCCGAGCGGCACGAACTCGGCGTCACCGGCCTCGTGCCGCCCGCCCACGTCACCTTGGACCAGCAGGTCGAAAGGGTCTACGCGCAGTACCAGCGGCAGCCGGACGACCTGGCCAGGAACGTGCTGCTGACCGAGATCCACGACCGCAACGAGACGTTGTTCTACCGGCTGCTGATCACGCACCTCACCGAGATGCTGCCGATCGTCTACACCCCGACGATCAGCCAGGCGATCAAGAGCTACAGCCACGAGTACCGCCGCCCGCGCGGGATCTACCTGTCGGTCGACCATCCTGATCTGATCGAGGAGTCGCTGCTGGCCACCGGCCTGGAGAGCCACGACCTGGACCTGATCGTGGCGACCGACGCCGGCGCGATCCTCGGCATCGGCGACTGGGGCGTGGGCGGGATGCGGATCGCGGTCGGGAAGCTGGCCGTGTACACCGCGGCCGGCGGCATCGACCCTGACCGTTCCGTTGCCGTCATGCTCGACGTCGGCACGGACCGGCAGAGCCTGCTCGACGACCCGCTGTACATCGGCAACCGGCATCCGCGGGTATCGCCGGAGGCCTACGACGCCTTCCTCGACGCGTTCGTCGGGGCCGTCGGCAAGCTGTTCCCCCAGGCCATGCTGCACTGGGAGGACATCGGGCTGAGTAACGCCAGGCGGCTGCTCGACCGGTACCGCGACAAGCTGCTCACGTTCAATGACGACATCCAGGGCACCGGCGCGGTCAACCTGGCCGCGGTCCTGGCCGCCGTCCGGGCGACCGGTACGAGCCTGGCCGACCACCGGATCGTCATCTACGGGGCCGGAACGGCCGGCACCGGCATCGCCGACCAGCTCAGGGCCGAGATGAAGGCCACCGGGCTGGCCGAGGACGCCGCGCGCGGGCGGTTCTGGGCCCTGGACCGGGCCGGCCTGATCACCAGCGACATGACCGGTCTGAGCGCCGCTCAGGAGCGGCTGGCCAGGGATCCCGGTGAGGTCGAGGGCTGGAGCCGTGATGACGGCCCCGGCGGGATCGGGCTGCGCGAGGTGATCGGCCGGGTCCATCCGACGATCCTGATCGGCACCTCGACCAGGTCGGGCGCCTTCACCGAGGACGTCGTCCGCGAGATGGCCGAGCACGTGCGGCGGCCGGTTATCTTGCCGATGTCCAACCCCACCGAGCTGTCCGAGGCCAGGCCGGCCGACCTGATCGCCTGGACCGGCGGCCGGGCCCTGGTCGCGGCCGGCAGCCCGTTCGGGCCGGTCGACTACGAAGGCACGCGGTACGAGATCGGGCAGGCGAACAACGCGCTGGTGTTCCCGGGTATCGGGCTCGGCGTCATCGCGGCACGAGCGTCCCGGGTAACCGACGGGATGCTGGCCGCCGCTGCCCACGCCGTAGCCGGCCTGACCGACACCTCCGTGACCGGCGCGCCGCTGCTGCCGCCGATCGAGGCGCTCAGGCAGACATCGATTGCCGTCGCCGCCGCGGTCGCCCGGGCCGCCTGGCAGGACGGCGTGGCCAGGACGTTCCTCGAAGGTGACCTCGCCAGCCACGTCCGGGACCTGATGTGGCAGCCGCGCTACCGCCCGATCATTCCCGAGTAGCCCACTAAAAGCGATATAGCGAAATTATCGGGCTGCCTGACATCTGGCCAGGTCGCAACCATCGGTTAACAATGCGCGAATCAGGCCGGCAAAGAGTTCCGCGCCGTCCCCTTGACCCCGTACGATGCGCTCCATCCGCTTGCTGATGTTTCGTCTGGTCAGGGATGCAGTGATTGTCCGGAGGATGTACTCGGTTCCCGAGCACATCGCGATGTTCGGCGCGGCGGCCATCTCGGCCGGCGCGGTCTACCCCACGATCATGGCGCACGACGGCGGACACGGGGTTCCGTGCCCGTTCCGGGCGCTGACCGGGGTGCCGTGCCCGTTCTGCGGTCTCACCACCGCGACGGTCGCCCTGGCCCACGGCCAGGTTGCGACGGCGGCAGCCACCAGTCCGCTGGTCTGCCTGGTCGCGATCCTCATCGTCGGCACCGTGCCGGTGCTGGCGGCCAGGTCCGCTGGGCTGATGTCACCGCCGCGACCCGCATCGGGCCGCACCAGGCGGCGCATCACAGTCACCGTGGGCGTCGCCGTGGCGCTGAACTGGCTGTTCGAGCTACATCGGTATGGATTTCTCTAGGGGGACCCCAATACGCAGAAGTCCACAATCTCCCCGAAACATCCGAAGTACAGTTGCAGCCTGCCGCTGGCGGAACGACAGGCGGAACCCCCACGAAAGGCACCAAGATGGCGTATCAGGGAAACCCCCCCTACCAGGGCGGCCCCGGCGGCCCTTACCAGGGTGGTCCGGGAGACCCCGGCGGCCCGTACCAGGGCGGTCCGGGCGGGCCTTACCAGGGCGGCCCAGGCGGGCCGTATCAGGGCGGCCCCGGCGGGCCTTACCAGGGCGGGCCCGGCGGCCCCGGCGGCCCTGGCGGCCCCTACCAGGGCGGCCCCTACGGACCCGGTTACTCGGGCGTTCCGGCCTCGAATTACTCCGACTGGATTCACCGTGTCGGCGCGTACCTGGTCGACATCGTGCCGGTCATCGTCATCTACTTCATCCTCGGGCTGCCTGGCAAGACCGGGCTGCTCGCGATCGGCTGGGTGCTCGGACTCGGCTTCACGATCTGGAACCGCTGGATCCTCGGCGGCCAGGGCCAGAGCCTCGGCAAGCGCGCCCTCGGCATGCGCCTGCTCAGCGAGCAGACCGGCCAGCCGATCGGGACGCTGAACGCGTTCCTGCGCGACATCTGCCACTTCGTGGACAGCATCATCTGCTACGTCGGCTACCTGTTCCCGCTCTGGGACGCGAAGCGCCAGACGCTGGCCGACAAGATCATGCACACGGTGGTCGTGCCCGCCTGATCACCTGACGGTCGCGAGGGCCTGGTCCCGCGCGGTTGATCCGCCGAGAGCCCGCGAGCGCAGCTGCGCTCGCGGGCTCTTGCCTGTAGCGGGATCCTGGCCGGCCGGAACGCGGTAGAAACGAGCATGGAAACGATCAACCTGGCCGACATCTACGGCACGCCTGCGCTCGACTGGGATCGCGTCGATGAGCGGCTCAGCCGCGGGCTGACCCAGGCGCCCGGCAGCGGCGGTCCTGACCGGCACACCAGCTGGCTGGCCACGATCAATCCCGACGGGACCCCGCACGTCACCGGAGTCGGCGCTCTGTGGGCGGACGGGTGCTTCTGGTTCGAGACCGGGCGCCAGACCCGCAAGGGGCGCAACGTGGCCCGCGACCCGCGCTGCTCGATCAGCGTGGCCACCCGGGAGTTCGACCTGATCGTCGAGGGCACGGCAGAACTGGTCACGGAGCCCGGCGTGATCGCCGGCATGGCGGCGCGGTGGGCGGCCGGCGGCTGGCCTTGCCGGGTTGACGAGACCGGTCTGGCACTGACCGCGGACTACAGCGCGCCATCGGCCGGGGCACCCCCCTGGCATGTCTACCGGATCACCCCGAGGACGGCGACGGCCGTGGGCACGCTCGAGCCGGGCGGCGCGACCCGCTGGCGGTTCTCGGCCTGAGGCGGGCGGAAATCCGTTTGGGTGGTGCCCTGCCTCGCGGTTATCCTCGGCTGCGCGTTCGCACTGCGGCGCGGCTGAGTTACTGAGGTGGGGAGTCCCGTGGGCCATGTCGAAGTGGCGCATCTGTCCCACGCGCTCCCCGACGGGCGCGTGCTGCTCGAGGACGTCTCGTTCCGGGCCGGCGACGGCAGCACGGTCGCCCTGGTCGGGCCGAACGGAGCCGGCAAGACCACGCTGATGCGGCTGATCGCCGGGGACCTGACCGCACAGCAGGGCACGGTCACCCGGAGCGGCGGCCTCGGAGTGATGCGGCAGTTCGTCGGGGGCATCAGGGACGAAACCTCGGTCCGCGACCTGCTGCTGTCGATCGCGCCGCCCCGGGTCCGCGAGGCCGCGGCCCGGCTGGACGCGGCCGAGCTGGCGATGATGGAACGCGACGACGAGCCGGTTCAGATGCGCTACGCGGCCGCGCTGGCCGAGTGGGGCGACGCGGGGGGTTACGACTGCGAGGTGCATTGGGACGCCTGCACGGTGGCCGCGCTCGGCACCCCGTTCGACCGCTGCCAGTGGCGGGAGGTCAGGACCCTGTCCGGCGGCGAGCAGAAGCGCCTGGTGCTGGAGTCCCTGCTGCGCGGGCGCGACGAAGTGCTGCTGCTAGACGAGCCGGACAACTACCTCGACGTGCCGGGCAAGCTCTGGCTGGAAGAGCGGCTGCGGGAGACACCGAAGACGGTGCTGCTGGTCAGCCACGACCGTGAGCTGCTGGCGGCCAGCGCCCAGCGGATCATCACGGTCGAGGACGGCAACGTCTGGACCCACGGCGGCGGCTTCGGCGGCTACGCCCAGGCCCGGCGGGACCGGATCGATCGGCTCGACGAGCTGCGCCGCCGCTGGGACGAGGAGCACGAGAAGCTCAAGCAGCTGGTGCGGATGTACAAGCAGAAGGCGGCCTATAACGACGGTATGGCCTCGCGGTACCAGGCCGCGGTCACCCGGCTGACCAAGTTCGAGGAGGCCGGCCCGCCGCAGGAAGCACCGCGCGAGCAGAACGTGCGGATGCGGCTGCGCGGCGGACGTACCGGTAAGCGCGCCGTGATCTGCGAGGACCTGGAGCTCACCGGCCTGATGAAGCCGTTCGACCTGGAGGTCTGGTACGGCGAGCGGGTCGCGGTGCTCGGCTCGAACGGATCAGGCAAGTCGCATTTCCTGCGGTTGCTCGGCGGGGACAAGGTCAGCCACACCGGCGTATGCCGGCTCGGCGCCCGGGTCGTTCCTGGCGTCTTCGCCCAGACGCATGCCCGGCCTGACCTGGCTGAGCGGACGCCGCTCGAGATCCTCATGACCGAGCACGCGCGGCTCATCAACGAGGCGATGGCCGCGCTGTCCAGGTATGAGCTGCAGCACTGCGCCCGCCAGCCGTTCGGCACCCTGTCCGGCGGCCAGCAGGCCCGCCTGCAGATCCTGCTTCTCGAACTCGCCGGCTCGACATTGCTGCTGCTGGACGAGCCGACCGACAACCTCGACCTGGCCAGCGCCGAGGCACTGCAGGAAGGGCTGGAGGGCTTCGAGGGGACGGTGGTGGCGGTGACCCACGACCGGTGGTTCGCCAGGTCGTTCGACCGGTTCATCGTGTTCGGCGAGTCGGGCGACGTGTACGAGGCACCCGAGCCGGTCTGGGACGCCGGCCGCGTGGACCGGAGCCGGTGAAACTACCGGCTTGCTAGGCTTGCTCCGGTCCCGCCCCGGGCACCGGTGATTCGGGCGGCTGCCCGGCCGACCGGAATGCCGGCCGCCCGCCTGGTCTGTGCGCGCAGGGCCAGAGACCGTCGTGAGGAACAGGTAAGGAAGCGCATCGTGAAGAAGCTGATCATGCTGGTCGTCGTGGCGCTCGGCGCCGCCGCCGTTTGGCGCAAGGTTCAGGCCGACCGCGCCGAACTCGACCTGTGGACCGAGGCGACCACGGCCGACGAGTAGTGCCGCCTGCCGCAGGGCCCGGAACCGCCCGGCGGTCGCCCGGTGACCGCTAGTTGAGGCTGGGCTGAGGCCAGCTTTCGCCAGGCGGCCGGCGGCCGTCGCGGGCGCGCCGCGAAAGCCCGGCTGGCCAGTAGTCGTGCCAGTCTGGCTCGGGTTCCCGGCTCGCGGCGAGGCCGCCCGCCCGGCATCGCGAGGCCGCGGGCGAGCAGCATGATCGGGGGCACATCAGCTGCTGCCCGCCCGCGGCGTTCTTGTGCCCTGGCCACGGCCGGCGCGATCGCGCGAGACGGCCGGCCCGGGCGAGCCGGAGTTCGTTCTTATGGCTGACGCCGCCCCCGGCGGCCGCGGCCTGCGCTGGCGCCGCCGGAGCGCCACGGCTTCTGACGTAGGCGGTGAGCCGGCCGGCCAGCCAGCCGACATTGATAAGCGCGGCCAGGCCGACGGTGAGCATGCCGTAGATATGCATCAGCCGACGCCCTTTGCCTGCGAAGCCGGCGGAACTAGGGCCAGGCTGGTTTGCCGGCCGGTGACGGTGGCGCCGTCGGGGCCCCGATCTCTTAAGGCCCTCCGCAGGCCGCGCGACCAGACGGAGCGGCTCAGCATCGGCAGCGGACAGCCAGCCAGATGTTGCATGCCAGCGAGCCTAGGGATCGCGGATTGCGGCCGGAGCAGATCAGCCGAAGGCTAGGCCGCCCTTATCCGCCAGTTAACCAGCGGGCATGCCACCTGCCGCAGCCGTACTCATGACGATGCTTAGATCGGGCGGCCGGCCTTAATGAGCGGACTAACAGTCTGGCGTCGTACAGTCATGTCCATGCGCCAGGAGCGGGGTGCCGCGCCGCGTTATGCCCAGATTGCGGCGGCAATACGTGCCCAAATCATATCAGGACGCCTCGGCGGCCCCGGCGCGCGAATTCCCAGCGAGCCGGAGATTATAGACACATTTGGGGTGTCGAAGACCACGGCGAGTGAAGCCCTGAAGATGCTCTCTGCCGAAGGACTGATAGTCAGGCGGAGCGGTGCCGGGTCGTTCATCGCCGCGCACCCCCCAGAGCTGCGCTCGGTCGAGGTCTGCGCCGGTACCCGGATCAGTGCCCGGCCAGCGAACTCCGATGACTTCTCCGGCACCGAGGACATACCGCCGGGAGTTCCGGCTCTGGTTGTCGAGGTGCCCGGTCACCCCGCCAAGATCTACCCGGCGGACCGCACTTTCCTGATCGTGTAGGCACGGGTCCGCCGCCTCAGTACCGCTGCCGGGAGTTCTAGTTCATGGTCTTGGCCCACCGCATCGGCCAACTGCAAAGAATGGGTGGACTTCGCGCGTGATAGCGCCAACAACTCCGCCCAGTCTTTGCAGTGATCATCCGCCGGTGCGGCGGACGGACTCGGGAGGGCGTCGCGCGTGCCGCGCGGCGCCCGGACAAAGTCCGGCGTCGCGGCCCATCCGCCAAGGCACGCTAGGCTTATGCGCGGATCGGCGCGTGGCAACCGGAGCTTGCCGCTGCGCAATGCGCGGCACGAACCGAGTATGCCTGCGCGCGCCGGACGCGAGGGGCTATAGCTCAGCTGGAAGAGCACCTGCTTTGCAAGCAGGGGGTCAGGGGTTCGAGTCCCCTTAGCTCCACCCTTAGCTCCACTGTGGACACGCCCCGGGAGTGCTGGTTCTATCCGGGAAGGAGCAGTCGGCGCCAGGTGTCGGTGAGGAAACGCTGATATTGCTGAGGGCTCCAGCCGCGCTGTCCCACCAGCAGCTGGTAGAACTCGGCGGCGTTGGTGGCCCAGACGATGTCGGCGGCCTGCATGGGGTCAAGGCGCAGCGGGGAGACAGTGGCGAGGTCGGCGACGAACAGCCGCATGTTGGCGGCGCGGCGCTCGGCGATCTCGTGCCACAGGGCAGCCAGGTCCGGCTCGGCGGGTGCAGCCTGCTGGATGATCGGCAGTACCAGGGCCAGCCGGGGCGCGATCGCCGTGATGGCCTCGGCGTAGATGGCGATCTTGGTGTCGGCGTCGGAGGCGGCCTGGACGGCCTGCACGTAGCTGCGCTGCTCGGCGGGGACGGCCTGATCGGTACCTGAGATGGCGGTCTCGATCAGCAGCCGGGCCAGTTCGGGTTTGCGGCCGACCGAGGCGTAAACGGTGTCGAGCGCGACCCCGGCGCGCTCGGCGATCGCGGTCATCGGGGTGGCGGTGTATCCGCGCTCGGTAAACAGTTCGCGAGCGGCGTCCAGGATTGCCATGCGGGTGCGTGCGGCGGCCTGGCGGCGTCGGGTGGCGTCGTAGCGCCTCTTGACGGGGGCGGGCATAGGGGCCATGATACAGAAATTCGTCCGAAGCTAGTTCGGGCCAATATGGGAGAGGCCCCGATGACCTACGCGTTCACCTACGATGTGCCGATCGGCCCTGAGACCTACGCCCGGATCAAGGACGGCCTGGGCACTGAGCGGCCGGACGGCCTGATCGCCCATCTGGCCTGGAGCACCGAGTCCGGGCTGCGCTATGTCGATGTCTGGCAGTCCAAGGACGACTATGAGGCGTTCGCCGAACAGCGACTGCACCCGGTCGTTCACCCGCTACTGGAAGAAACTCTCGGCTTCGCGCCGCCCGAGCCCGCTCACACCGTGCTCGACCTCGTCGACGCCTGGACCGGCCGGCATCCGGACTGACACCGGGCGGGCTATCCCGGCTGCGTGCCGTCACACTTTGCCGTATGACAAGCCATCGCGTCGTGGCCGTGATCTTGCGGCAGGCAGATCGGTTGCTGTTGTGTCACCGGGCGCCGTCGCGGTGGTGGTATCCAGACGTGTGGGACTTCGCTGGCGGCCATGTCGAACCGGAGGAACGGCCGGAGGATGCGCTCCGGCGGGAGGTAGCCGAGGAACTGGGGGTCGAGTTGGAGGGCGTTGACGGCGCGCCCGTCCTGCACCGTGTCGTTCCCGATACTGGCCTGGACCTCACTGTCTGGGTGTCGCGCTGCTGGCGCGGAAAGATCACGAACATGCAGCCGGAGGAGCACGACGCCATCGGGTGGTTCCGCCAAGGCCAGCTCGCCGGGCTGCGATTCGCTGACCCGTCCTACCTCGGCTTGCTGCAAGGCCTGCTGAGCGAATAGGCCACCTCGGGCCTGTAAGCGCCGGGAGCCGCTGCCTCGGCATAAGCTGACGCGATGTCCTGGATCGCGCCAGAGGTCGAGCGCTCGGAGGATTACCCGGCGCATCGCAACGAACCGGAGCGCCAGATGCTGCGCGACTGGCTCGACTGGCACCGGGCCACGCTGCTGGGCAAATGCGCGGGGCTCGATGCGGCGCAGCTCGCCAGGCGCGCCGTGCCTCCGTCGAACCTCTCCCTGCTCGGGCTGATGCGGCACCTGAGCGACGCCGAGCGCGGGTGGGTCAGGCAGACCTTCCGCGGCCAGCAGATACCCGATCTGTACTACCGCTCCGATAAACCGGACGCGGACTTCGAAGAGGCGGACCCGGCTGGCGCCGAGCAGGATTACGAGATTTTCCTGGCCGAGTGCCGGGCCGTCGACGCCGCGCTGGAGGGCGCGGCGCTCGACGACACCTTCACGTTCCGGGCGAAGACCACGTCGGTGCGGTGGATGTGGCAGCACCTGGTCGAGGAGTATGCGCGCCACAACGGGCACGCCGACCTGATCCGCGAGGCCATCGACGGCCGGACCGGGATGTAGCAGGTCCGCCGGTCATGGTCCGGTCATGGTCCGGTCAGGACCAGGGCATGACCGGTTCCCTCGCCGACGGCCACACAGCGAGTGGTGCTGGGGCAGGAGATCGCGTGCAGCACGACGGTGCCCGCCGGCGCCTGCACGGCCTTCCACGCCTTCCCTGACCAGAACAGCAGCAGCCCTTCCGGCTGGAGGGCGGTGTTCTCGAACCCGCCGGCCGCGGTGCACTGGCTCGCGGTCACGCACGAGACCCCGCCCAGGCTCATCCAGGGATTCGAGCCCGCTGTCGCCGGCAGCGGCGCCCGAACCGCGGCCCACGTGCTCCCGGACCGGGTCAGCAGCAGGCCTTGCTCGTGGCCGCTGGTGTCGAGGTACGACCCGACCGCCACGCACCAGGTCGTCGACGGGCAGGACATGCTGGTGATGCCGGCCTGGGGAGAGGCCGCAGCCGACGCGGGAAGCGGCACGCCGACCACCGACCAGCTCCCGCTCGACCAGCGCAGCACCAGCGGATGCTGGCTGCCGGCCGAGCCGAAGCGCGAGCCGGCGGCGAAGCACAGCGTGGCCGACGGACAGGTGACCGTGCTGAGGGTAACGGCGTCAGCGCCGGCCGGCATCGGTGCCGCCTTGACCGCCCAGGCGCTGCCCGACCACCGCCAGATCGCACCGTACTGAAGGCCGGCCGCCGCGTACTGGCCGACCGCGAAGCAGAACGTGACCGACCGGCAGGTCACGCCGGCCACGGCGCCGCCGGAGTTCGGTCCCGCGTTCGCGGGCAGCGGAGCCTTGGCTACGCCCCACCGGCTGGACGCGTGCCGCAGCAGCATTCCCTGGCCGCCCGCGCTGTTGCGGTAGGTCCCCCCGGCGAAGCAGTGGCCGGTGGCCGGGCAGGACATGCCGGTCACGGCCACCGCGGGCGACGTCGTCACGGCGCCGGCCGGCAGGGCCGTCTCCGCATCCGACCACGTACTGCCGCCATTCCCCTGCAGTACCGCGGCTAGCCACTGATTGCTGACACTGCTGACGTACCCGGCTCCGTAACACTCGGTGCCGGATACGCACGAGACCGACTGAGGAACGAAGCTGCCCGCCGACCCGCCCGGCACGGTCGGCAACTGGTGCGCGGTGTAGCCGCTGGACGGCGGGGGCGGGTAGCACCAGCCGTGCGCATGCGAGTCGGAGTTGGTGCCGTCCGGGCAGATCGTGCTGTTCCAGGTCGTCCCGGCGAACACGGTGCTGCTGACGGTCGCACCGGTCAGGTTGGCCCTGGTCAGGTTGGCGTAGGAGAAGTCGGCGCCAGTCAGGTTCGTGCTGACGAGCTTGGCTCCGGTGAGGTTCGAGTGCCGGAAGGTCACCTGGTACAGGTCGAGTCCGGTGAAGTTGTCGCCTGTCAGGTTGAGGTTGCTCAGGTTGATCCCGGTCAGGTTGGTACCGGTGCCAGGGCCGATCAGGTAACCGGCCAGGACGTACCAGCGGGCGGGCATGCTCGCCGGAGTGCCCTTGAGGTACGCACCGGCCGCGCCGGTCAGGGTTGCCCCGGTGAACGCCGCGCCGCCGACTGAGGAATCGGACAGCGCTGCGCCGGTCAGGTTCGCGCCAGCCAGGCTGGCGTTGCTGAGGTCGGCGCTCTCCACCAGCGCGCTGGCCAGGTTCGCGTTGGCCAGATTCGCGCTGCCGAGCTTCGCGCTGTCCAGCGTCGAGGCGCCGAGATCGGCCCCGCTCAGGTCAGCTCCGGCCAACTGGAAGCCGATCAGGCTCGCGCCGTGCAGATCAGCGCCCGGCCCGAAGAGGTACCCGCCGTCGGCTTGCCAGTTGGCCGGCAGTGAGGCGGGGGCGCCGACCACGCTGCCGGACTGCACTCCGGTCAGGACCGCACCGGCCAGTTGGGTGCTCGTGAGGGTGGCGCCGGTCAGGACCGCGTTCGTGAGATCGGAGTTGCTGAGGTCGGTCCCGGTGAGCACGGCACTGTCGAGGTCGGCTCCGGTCAGGGTCAGCCCGGACAGCCCGAGGCCGGATAGTGCGGCGCCAGCCAGGTTGGCGCCAGGTCCGGCGAGATATCCGCCTGCTTGCACCCAGGGCGAAGGAAGACTCGCCGCCGAGCCGGTGATCCCGCCCGAGCTGACGCCGGTCAGGGTCGCGCCAGTGAGATCCGCTCCGGTCAGCGTCACGTTGCTCGCCGCAGCGTCCGTGAGGTCCGCGTTCTGCAGGTTAGTGCCGGTCAGGTTCGCGCTCGTCAGCGTCGCGTGGACCAGGGTCGCGCCCTGGACGTCCTGACTGCTCAGGTCCGTGCCGCCGAGATTGGCGTAGGTGAGGTTCGCGCCCGGGCCGACCAGGTAGTTGCGCGCGATCACCCAGCTGGCTGGCAGCGAGGCCGGGGATCCGGATATGTACCCGGACGAGACCCCGGTCAGCGTCGCGCCCGCGAGCACTGTGCCGGACAGCATCGCCTGCATGAGCTTGGCGTTGGTGAGGTCGGCGCTGGTCAGGTCGGCGGACATCAGGTCGGTTCCGGTGAGGTTAGCCCCGGTGAGATTCGCGCTGGTCAGCGTGGCACCGTTCAGGTTGCCTGACGAGATGTCCGCGCCGGCCAGGTCGGCACCGGTCAGGTCGCAGCCCGGCCATTGCTGTCCGGGCACCGGGGCCGGAGTGACGGCGCCGGTGGACGAGTCGACCGTCGGGCAGGTCGTCGCCTGCGCGGGCGCGGCGAAGACCACGATGCCCGGGAGGACGAGGCCGAGCGGGACAAGCACGCGAGCCAGACGAGCGTGCGCAGAACGAAAGACCATCGGATCGTCCCTGAAGAGGCCGCGGGAAGGAAGCCGCCCATCCAGGAATTTAGGTATTTGACCGGAAAAACTAAGACCGGCGGCAGCGAAAACATATAGGAGGACGAACGCCGATGCAATAAGGCGATACTCCTGGCCGATTACTCGCCGCGGCCCGGTCCGGCGAACGCGATCGTATGGTTACCGTCCCGTCGCTGATCGCCGGCAATCCGGCGGCCAGCCCGTGGTCCTGCGCCGTCACCGGACGGCACCTGGCCGGCCGCGGTGACCGGCCGCGAGCTGGAGTTCCGTCTGACTATCTTTACCGAACGCCAGGTCTGGCGGGCTGCCGGCCTGCCCGCGGACGAGCGGCGTCGATGGCGACCCGCAGTTCGGGTCCGTCGCGGCACAGGACCGCATACCCGCGGTCTTTGACCAGGCTCAGCATCCGGGTGTTGTCGGCCAGGATGTCGGCGACCAGGTTCGGCACGCCGCGGGCGGCCGCGGCGGCGACGAGGGCGTCGAGCAGGTAAGGACCGAGCCAGCCGCGCCAGCCGGCCGCGACGGTCATGGCGAACTCGCCGTTGCCGTCGGGCAGCAGCACGTATCCCGCTTCGGCGATGAGGGTGCCGGCCGTGCCCCCGCCGCCGACTACAGCCGACGGCCCCGAGACCTCGGCCACGAGGTGGCAGGCGCCGTCTTCCTGCGCCCTGGTCATCTGCTCGACGAAGGAGCGGCCGGGGCGGGAGTAGCTGAAGAACCTGAAGTACCGGTCCTCGGTCGGCAGCCCGTCAAAGAGGTTCTCCAGCCCGGCCACGTCGGCCCGGCTGATGGCGCGCACGGTGAGGACGCGACCGCCGGACAGCGGCACCTCGGCAAGGACGGCACCGGCCGCGGCGGCGCTGGACTCTGGCTGAAGTAGCGTCACCGGCATCTGAGCTCCCAGGCTCATTGTCGGCCGGGTGGGCGGCACGGCGGCAGGGCCGGGCGACGGTGGCTGACGGGGGCGAACGTCCCGTTCCGCGACCTGCCTGCCGAACGCGCTCCTGCCGTACTCTTCAGGTGATGACCGACGACGAGGCAGTGACGCTGCTGGCCGCCGCGCTGCAAGAGGTCGCCCCGGAAGCCGATCTCGGCGCCGTGGACGCCGGACAGCCGCTGCAGGATGTTCTCGATATCGACTCGCGGGATTTCCTGACCCTGGTGGCGGCGATCCAGCGCCGGGCCGGCCTGACGATCGCGCCGGCGGACTACCCGCGGCTCGCGACCGTGGGCTCGCTCGTCTCTTACCTGGCGGAGAAGGCCGGCTGACTCACAAACGGGCGGGGACCGGCTGAATGCGCGGGCCGCGGCCGACGACGGCGACGGTGCGCCGGTACGAGGCCCTGAGTTCGGCGGCGTGGGCCCGGTCGTTGCGCCAGGCCGTTCCGGCCGGCAGCACTTCGAAGTCCGGGTGCCGGACCCAGACCGGCACGTAGCGGACCTTGGTGACCTGGACCGAGCGGCCTCGCACGACGAAGGTGAGCAGCACGATCATGCCGTCCTGGGTGGCCGCCGGGCAGCACGCGGCGGTCTGGTTCGAGATGAGATTGCCCTCGCCGAAGACGACCGGCTTGCCGTTGACGAACCGGATGGGCTGGACGACGTGCGCGTGCTGGCCGACGATCGCGTCGATGGCCGGCGAGCGGGTGAGTCTCCTGGCCAGCTGCCACTGATAGTGGCTGGGCCAGGCGACGTACTCGTCGCCCCAGTGCAGGTTGACGATCACGATCTGGGCGCCGTCGGCCCGCGCGCGCCGGGCGTCGGCGATGATCCTGGCCGCACTCGCGAGATTGACCGACCATGGGTGCGGCAGCGGGATGCCGTTGGTGAACTCGGTATAGGCCAGCAGCGCGACCCTGACCCCCTGCACGGTCATGATGAGCGGCCGGGCGCGCTGAGCGGCGGAGCCGTACGAGCCGGTGTGCCGCACGCCGGCCCGGTTCAGCGCCCGCAGTGTGTCGCCGACTCCGCGCTGCCCTTGGTCGAGAGTATGGTTCGACGCCGTCGAGCAGGCCCGCCAGCCGGTCTGGTGGATCGCCTTCGCGAGTTCCGGCGGCGTGTTGAACACCGGGTAGCTCGACGGCGGTCCCGGCGTCAGCGGGGTCTCGAGGTGGCACAGCGGCAGGCCGGCGCTCGTGATGTACGGCCGGACCCTGGCGAACAGCGGGGCGAAGTTGTAGTGCCGGCCGCCGCCGAGGGCGAGCGCCCGCTCCCAGACCGGGCTGTGGATCAGCAGGTCCCCGCTCGCTTCGACCACCAGCTGGACCGGCGGGCTCGAGGAGCGGGGCGACGGAGACGGCGAGGCCGTCACGGCGCGGGCGGGCTGGTACGAGGCGCCGTGGCCGCTCGTGCCTGGGCCGGTGCCGCCCGGGGTGGCCGGGGTGGCCGCTCCGCACGCCCCCGCGGTGAGGGCCAGCGCGCACAACAGGGAGAGCGTGATCGCGCGTGGCCGGGCGGCCGTGGTTCTGGCCGTTCCTGTCGTGGTTCCGGGCATGAGCGGTCACCGTCCTCCGTGCGCCAGTGACTTGACCTTGCGCCGGACCGGCGGCGGCGGTCAGGGCCGTTGGACCGATGTCCGGGCGCCGAACGTCACAGCCGGGCCTG
>DASWAH010000311.1:0-3434 GCA_036391235.1 Streptosporangiaceae bacterium | reverse complement strand
CCCCATGCACGAGTAGCCGTATTCGACGTGGTAGCCCTTCGGATCGCGGGTCCGCCACAGCTTGTGCAGGTCACCCGGCATCGAGCCCGCCGCGCAGACCACCACGTCCCGCGGCCCGGCGGCCTCGTTCACCGCCCCGATCACCTCGGACTGGGCAGGCAGCGGACCGTGACCGAGGTGGTAGGCCTGTTCCACGACCTTGTCCCACAACCGGGCTCGCTCGGTCGCCTCGGCCCGGTAGGCCGGGTCGACCTGCCAGCCGGCCAGCCGCCCGGCTAGGCCGGCCAGCGCCGCCCTGGCGTCCCCGGTTACCATCTCGGCGCCCTGCTTGGCCGCGTCGAACGAGGTCACGTTGATGTTCACGAACCGGACGCCGGGGGCCGCGAACGCGGTGCGGCTCGCGGTGGTGAAGTCCGACCAGCGGGTGCCGATCCCGATCACCACGTCGGCCCGCGCGGCCAGCGCGTTCGCGGCCGCGGTCCCGGTCGCGCCGATCGCGCCCGCGCACTGGGGGTGGTCGTATGGCAGCGCGCCCGTGCCCGCCTGGGTCTGCGCGACCGGGATCCCGGTCGCTTCGGCGAACGCCCTGAGCTGTTCGGTCGCGGCCGAGTAGATCACCCCGCCGCCCGCGACGATGAGCGGCCGGGCCGCCGCCCTGATCACCGCCGCCGCCCTGGCCAGGCTGGCCGGATCGGGCACGGTCCTGGGCACATGCCAGGTTCTCTTCGCGAACAGCTCGTCCGGCCAGCTCGCGGCCTGCGCCTGCACGTCTTCCGGCAGGCAGATCGTCACGGCGCCGGTCTCGGCCGGGTCGGTCAGCGCCCGCATCGCCCCGAGCAGGGCGTCGGGCAGCTGCTCGGGCCGGTCCACCCGGTCGAAGAACCGCGACACCGGCCGGAACGCGTCGTTCGCCGACACGTCCCGCTGGGACGGGTGCTCGAGCTGCTGGAGCACGGGCTCGGCCGTCCTGGTCGCGAACACGTCGGCGGGCAGCAGCAGCACCGGCAGCCGGTTCACCGTGGCCAGCGCGGCACCGGTCACCATGTTGGTCGCGCCGGGGCCGACCGACGTGGTGCAGGCCAGCGTCGACATCCGGTTCCGCATCCGGGCGAACCCGGCCGCCGCGTGCACCATCGCCTGCTCGTTGCGGGCCTGGTAGTACGGCAGCGACCCGGGCGCGGACAGCTCGGCGGCCAGCAGGGCCTCACCGAGGCCGGCCACGTTGCCGTGCCCGAAGATGCCGAAGCAGCCCTCGATCAGCCGGCGGGTCTCGCCGTCCCGCTCGCTGTGCTGCGCGGCCAGGAATGCCACGACCGCCTGGCCGACGGTGAGCCTCATGCGGTGCCGCCTGCGACGCCCGGGCCGTAGAACGGCAGCCGGGGGTCGGCCGGCTGGCCCTCCCAGGTCTGCCTGATCCATCCGTGCGCCGGGTCGTCGCAGATCAGCCAGCGGCGCTCGCCCGGCCCGGCCATCACGTTCAGGTAGTACATGTCGTAGCCGGGCACCGCCATCGACGGGCCGTGCCAGCCGTGCGGTACCAGCACCACGTCACCGTCGCGGACCTCGGCCAGCAGGTCGACCGGGCGGTCCGGGGTGCCGTAGACCCGGTGATAGCCGATCGCGCCGTCCGGCCCGTCCATCCCGCCGGGCCCGCGCAGCTCGAAGTAGTAGATCTCTTCCAGGACCGACTCCCCCGGCCGGTCCTCGTCGTGCTTGTGCGGCGGGTACGACGACCAGTTCCCGGCCGGGGTGATCACCTCGCAGGCAAGCAGCCGGCCGGCCGCGAACGCTCCGGCGGTGCAGAAGTTGTTCACCTGCCGGGAGCAGGCGCCGGCCCCGCGCAGCTCGATGCCCACGCCGGCCGCCGGGCCGTACCGGAACGGCAGGTCGCTGTCCGCGACCGCGCCGGGCAGCGCGAACCGGCCGCCGGCCTCGCTGACGATCACCGCCCTGGCGTTCCTGGGCAGGTAGGCGAAGTCGCTCACCCCGTCGAACACGCCGGTCCGGCCGGCCAGCTCCAGCCGCTCGCCACCGCAGGTCACCGAGCACGACCCGGCCAGCGGCAGCACCAGCACCTCGGCCGGCCCGGTCTCGATCGCCTCCGCCTCCCCCGCCCCCAGCGTCAGCACGCGCAGGCTGGTCCAGGTCCAGCCGGCCCGTTCCGGGTCCAGGTCCACGGCGAACCGCCCGGCCGCGAGAGAGCCCGCCGGGCGGTGCAGCTGCGTATCGCTCATGAGGCTCACTCCATCATCTGCTCGACCTCGGCCGTCGTCGGCATCGCGGTCGAGCATTCCAGCCGGGACGCGACGATCGCGCCGGCCACGTTGGCGAACCGCAGCGTCCGGTCCAGCGGCCAGCCCGCGAGCAGCCCGTGGCAGAGCGCGCCGCCGAAGCCGTCCCCGGCCCCGATCCCGTTCAGCACGTCGACCGGGAACGGCGGGACCCGCACCGTCTCGGTCGCGGTCAGGCCGAGCACGCCGTCCGGGCCCAGCTTGATCACGGCCAGCTCGATCCCGGCCGCCAGCAGCAGCCGCCCGGCCCGCTCGGGGTCGGCCTCGCCGGTGCCGGTCAGTACCTCGTCGGCATTGCCGACCGCGATCGTGACATGCGGCAGAGCCGCCGCGACCTGTTCCCTGGCCGCATCCCGGTCCGGCCAGAACATCGGCCGGTAGTCCAGGTCGAGCACGGTGAGCGGCCGGCGGCCGCGGGCGGCCCAGGCGGCGTAGTGCGCGTCCCGGCTCGGCTGGGCCGAGAGCCCGGTCACGGTGGACCAGAAGATCCGCGCGCCCCGGCACGCCGCCAGGTCCAGCTCGGCCGCCCTGATCTCCAGGTCGGGAGCCTTCGGGTAGCGGTAGAAGTACAGCGGGAAATGGTCGGGCGGGAAGATCTCGCAGAAGGTGACCGGTGTCGGCAGGCCGGCCACCGGGCGCACGAACACGTCGTCGACGCCGAGGTCGCGCAGGGCCGCGTGCACGAACCGCCCGAACGGGTCGGCGCCGGTCCTGGTGATCACGGCGGTGCGCCGCCCGTGCCGGGCGGCGGCCACCGCGACGTTGGTCGCGCTGCCCCCGAGGAACTTGCCGAACGTGGTCACCTCGTCCAGCGGCACCCGCGCCTGCAGCGGGTACAGGTCGACCCCGACCCGCCCGATCGTGAGCACGTCGTAGGGCTGTCCGGCGGCCGGCGTCATGAGCGGCCTACCAGCCGCGCTCGCGCAGGAATTCGCGATTGCGCTGCTGGTCGGCGCTGGCCTGCCGGTAGGCCGCGGGATCGCGCGGCAGCACGTCCTGCTCGACCACGATCCAGCCTTCGTACCCGCCCGTACGCAGCGCGGCCAGCACCTCGTCGACCTGCCCGTGCCCGTCGCCGAGCCGGCAGAACGCGTCGGTCTCCCAGATCTGCATCGCGTCGGTGAACGGCTGGCCGTCCGGTGA
>DASWAH010000310.1:0-15434 GCA_036391235.1 Streptosporangiaceae bacterium | reverse complement strand
TCAGGGCCGCTCCGGCGGCCGGTCCGCAGCGCGATCACCTCGGCCGGACGCCCGTCCGGGGAGCGGAACCGGCCGGGAAACCGGGAGACCGCGTCCGCGTCGGCACCGCGGAAAGCGTAGATCGACTGGTCGGGATCACCGACGACGATCAGCTCACGGCCGTCTCCGGCTAGCGCGTGCAGGAGTTCTTCCTGGGCCGGGTCGGTGTCCTGGTATTCGTCGACCAGCACCACGTCGTAGGCGAGGCGCTCCCGCTGGCGGACGTCGGGCCTGCTCAGCAGCTGGCCGGCGATCCTGATGATCTCGGCGTAGTCGTAGGCGGGCACCGGGGCCAGGTCGAAGCGGGCCGCGTACCTGGACAGGAAGCGCCCGGCGGCGACCCAGTCGTCGCGCCCGGCCCGCCGGCCGAGCCCGGCCAGCCCGGGGCCGTCCAGGCCGCGTTCGGCCGCCCGGAGTAGGAAGTCGCGCAACTCGGCGGCGAAACCCCTGGTCCCGAGCAAGGGCCTGAGCCGTTCAGGCCAGTGCCCGGCGCCGTCCATGGCCTCGCCGATCAGCATCCGCCTGACCTCGGCGAGTTGCTCGGGCCCGGTCAGCAGGACCGGCGGTTCGGCTCCGGCGAGTACGGCCTCCCGCCGGATCAGCGCGTACGCGTAGCTGTGGAACGTGAGCGCGAGCGGTTCGGAGGTGGTGCGGTCGAGCCGGAGCGTGATCCGCGCCCGTAGTTCCTGGGCGGCCTTGCGGCTGAAGGTGAGCACGAGCACCCGGGCCGGGTCAAGTCCGCGGCCCGCGACCCGCTCGACCACGCTTTCCACGATCGCGGTGGTCTTGCCGGTGCCCGGTCCGGCCAGTACCAGCAGCGGCCCGCCGGAGTGCCCGACAACCCGGGCCTGGGCAGGGTCGAGCGCGGGCGGTGCGGCGGCCGCGACCGGCCGGCGAACCAGCCGGTATGCGGGCGGTTGCCTATCCATGTCCTATCGATTCCAGCAGAGGACACCGACAGAAGCCGGGGACTTGACGATGCCGGCGTGTCCGGCCCGGTTACGGCCTGCGTGGCTGCTTAGTCAGGTTTGCCCGGAGGGGGTGTCGCCGCGGGCCAGCCCGCGTTCCCGGCCCAGCGGGCCTTCGGCATGTCGAGCCGGCCAGGCAGGCCGTCCTGGCCGCGGCGCAGCGGCGTCCGCTCCCTGGCGTAGTGGCGAAGGGCCTCGCGTTCGTGCCCGGCCAGCAGGCTGCCGTCGGCGTGCACCACCCGCCACCACGGCACCCCGCCGCCCCACAGGGCCATCACCCGTCCGACCTGGCGGGGGCCGCCCTCGCCGAGATACTCGGCGATGTCGCCGTAGGACATCACCCGCCCGGCCGGTATCGACTCGGCAACGTCCAGCACCCGGCTGGCGTAGTCACCGATCCGCGGTCCGCTCGCGCGGCCGTCAGGCTCCCGGGTCTCGCCCATCGGGGCCATCTGCTCCGGCCGCGCCGTCGGTTCCGGCACTCCTGGCCGGCCGGCGCACATCCCACACGCTGGGCAGCGTACTGGCGGGCTCGGACTGAACGCGCGCGCCGCCGGGTCGCCGCCGCAGCGGCGCGGCCAGGTGAGTCTGCGGCTGCCGCCGCGGCAGCGACTGCGGCCCCGTACTGGCCGGCCCCGTGGTGGCTGGCCCCGTGGTGGCTGGCCCCGCGGTGGCTGGCCCCGCGGTGGCTGGCCCCGTGGTGGCTGGCCCGGACGAGCGTGGCCCTGACGAGTCGGGCCCCGTCGCGGGCACCGGGTCGGCCGGTGCCGTCGGATCACCCGGCAGCCCGCCTGGTGGCCCGCCCGCCGGGTGCGGTGTCGCCCGGTCCCATAGCGAAGAGCGGGCAGCCGCGGGCGAGCCTTCGCTCGCGAGAGCGACCCGGTCCAGACGAGATGGGCGGCTGGCGGTACCCGGCCGCCCGGGCGGTACCAGTCCAGCCGGGGCCGGCTGTTCCCACAGCGACGACCTGGCCGACGAGGGCGGCCGTTCCCACAAAGACTGGCCGGTGGCCCCGGCCGGCTGGTCACCGGCAGGCTGACCGCTGGAGAACGGCTGGCGTCGCGGCAGCGGCCCGCGTTCGGCCAGTGGCGCCCGGCGGGGCAGCGCACCGGTTCCCGGACCCGCGGACGGACCAGGCGGAAGGTCGCCGCCGGCCTCGCTCGCCGCGGCCGAGCCGGTTGCAGGCTGGCCTGCTGCGTCCGGTTCAGGTGCGGCGGAGGCATCCGCCACAGAGCCGGTGGCGGCAGCGCCGGTTGCAGCGCCGGCTGCAGTAGAGCCCGGTGCGACAGACCCCGCTGCCGCAGAGCCGTCGGCGCTGGCCGCGGCCGGATCGCCTGCCGCCGGCGGACGGCCGGCGAACCCGCCGTCGGCTGGTCCAGGCTGCGCGCCGCCGGAGGTCGCCGGAGCCTGCGAGCCGCCATTGCCGGTGCGGCGACCCCAGACCGGGGTGTCGGCAGGCCGGCCGGCCTGGCCGTCCGCCGGGCGGCGGGCCGGCTCCCAGACCGAGCGCACCGGCTGTGGCGGCGCCGGAGTGGCCGGTTCGGCCGCCGGGCCCGCACCGGGCCAGGCCGCTGCAGCCTGAACGGCCGCCTGGGCCGCCGGCACCTGGTCCTTTTCCTGGTCGGGAACGCCGGAACCCAGCTCGTCGGCCGTGTCCCGGCCCGGTGAGCCGATGTTCTGCGCGCCCGGACTGCGGCGCGGCAGCCCGGCTGGTCCCGGCCGGAGAGCCGTGTCGGCTGCCGGGCCGGCGAGCGGCCCGGCCGTCGCCGCGGCTGCCGGGGTCCCGGCGCCTGCGTCTGCCGTTCCTGGCCGTGGCTGACCGGCCGCGGCCGCCGCGTCCTGGCCGGCCGAACCAGCATCGCCGGGCTCCGCCGGCGGGGCGGGCTGGGCCTCAGGCGCCCTGAACGGCCTGGTCACATCGGTCCCGCCGTAGCGCTCGCCGAATCGGTTCGACCGCCAGGTGTCGTGCCGGCCCAGCACCGAGTCGGGGATGCGGGGACTCGTCAGCGGGTCAGCCAGCCAGCGATCCATGTCCGACTGCGGCGCCTCGGGGCCGGACGACGACGGTGCTGCCGGAGCGCTCGCGGGCGCGGGGGCCGCGGGCGCGGGGCCCGCAGACGCGGAAGGCGCAGGCACGGAAGGCGCAGGCACGGAAGGCGCAGGCGCGGAAGCCGCAGGCACGGAAGGCGCGGGCCAGGATCCTGAGGGCGACGGCGCGGCCGCCGTGACCTGAGGTTCAGCCGGCTCGTCCTGGTCGAACGCCCAGTCATCGGAATCGTCCGCGTGCACTCGCGCGGCCCCGGGAGGACCCATCACGGGCGGCCCGACGAGACCGAAATCGGCCGCGCCAGCCGGCCCTGCGTCAGACGGCCCCGCACCAGCCGGCCCCGCACCGGCCAGCCCGGCGCCGGCCAGCCCCGGGCCTGCCCGAAGTACGCCGGGCGGCGCCGTGGGGGGGCCGGCCAGCCCAGGATGGACCTGGCCGGGCGGCAGTTGCGGCGCGAACCCTGGTTCGGGCGGACCCCAGGGACCGGGCTGCGGAGCGGCCCCGGCCGGGACCGGACCCGGCTGCGGATATCCGGCACCAGGCCCGTGGGCCCCCGGCCACCCGCCAGGCCAGCCACCTACGGGAGTTCCGCCAGAATTTTCGTAGCCGGCCGGAGCGCCGTCGCCCGGGAATCCGGCCGCCGGATACCCGGAACCAGGCTCTCCTGGATACCCGGGAACCGTGCCCGGGGCGGGGCGACCTTGCCGGAACGGCCTGGCCGGGAAGATCTGGGTCGGATACCGCACGTCCGGGCCGATCGGGCCGGGGTCCGCGCTCGGCCCAGGCCCGGGCAGCGGCCCGGTCGGACCCGGCACGAACGCTGGTCGCGGCCGCAGGACGCGGCGGCGGCGCCGGCGCACCAGCCACCAGAGCGCGACGATCAGGACGAGCAGGCTGACCGCGCCCAGGCCGAGCAGCTCGTAGAGCCGTTTCTTGCCCTGCGCCGCGACCGGGAACGCGGGCACCGCCGGCTCGCCGCCGCCGAAGTACCCGGCCGCGGCCCGTCGGCCGGCCTGGGTCTGCCCGCCCGGAACCTGGCCGCCGAGTCGGGCGGCCGCCCGCAGCGCGGCCGCCGCGTCGACCGTACCGAACCCGACGTGATCGTCGTATCCGCCCTTCGGCCGGTGTGTGCTGGAGCCGATGATCGCGTCCCTGACCTGCGCCGCGGTGAGCTTCGGGTACTTCGACCTGACCAGTGCAGCGACCCCGGCGGTCAGCGCGCAGGCCGGGCTGGTCCCGCTGACCACCCAGTACTTGCTGCCCCGGCCCTGGGCCGGCACGTTGACCCCAGGCGCCGCCACCTCGACGGACAGGTTCTCGCTGGAGAAGTAGGCAGGCTGGCCGGCCTGGTTCACCGCCGCGACCCCGATCACGCCGGGGTAATCGGCCGGGAACGAATACGGCGCCGCGCCATGCTGCTGCGGCGCGTGCGTGGCCCCCGAATTGCCCGACGAGGCGACCACGACCACGTTGTGACCCAGCGCGTACTGCAGCGCCGCCCTGACCGCCAGGCTGGGCGACTGGTAGCCGAGCGACATGCTGATCACCCCGGCGCGCCGCTTCACCGCGTACCGGATCGCGTCGGCCAGCTCCCGCTGGCCCTTCCAGGCCGGCTCGTTCAGGTAGGCCCCGTGGCCGGGATCGCTCGAATCTGTGATCACCCGGACCGACAAGATGCGGGACTGCGGCGCGACCCCGAGAATCCCGTTCTTGTGCCCTGGACCGTGCCCGTGCCCGGCGATCAGCGAGGCCATCCACGTGCCGTGCGCGCCCCAGTTCGGGTTGGACGGCAGCGTGTGCACGCCGGTGTAGTCGGGACCCGTCGTGACCTGCCCCGTGAGGTCGGACACGTTCGGGTCGACGCCGCTGTCGATCACCGCGACGGTGACCCCGCGGCCCTGGGTGGTGTTCCACGCCGCGGGCACGTCGAGGGCATTCAGCACCCACTGCTGCCGCTGCCTGGCCTGGTCGGCACTGGCCGGGCCGGCCAGGGCCAGCGGTGCCGCGATCGCGCTGGCCACCGCGGCGGCCGCAGCCAGGCGCCGGGCCAGGCGGCGCGTACCTCCGGTCAGCATGAGGGAACTCCCGGGCAGCGGGGAACGGGCGGTTTCGCCCCGAGCGGGGTAGCGACTCGGACGGCGACGGCACGGGCGAAGCTGGTCATCTCCTGGACCAGGTACTCGTCGGTGCTGACTTGCACCCGCGGCCGGCCATCAGCGTAGGCCACGGTCGCCATGACCAGATAAGGGCCGGCCGCGACAACCCACGACAACTGCCGCTGCGGGAACCCGAAACTCGCGGCCTGGCTGCCGCTCACGGCGAACGGCTTGAGCACCAGCTTGGCCGCCCCGCCCAGGCCGGTCGCAGGTCCGCCGGTCAGGAACTTGGCCGTCGCGATCGCGCTGGCCTTGGTATTCAGCACCGCGATGCCCGCGGTCAGTACCAGGCTGCCGGTCGAGTCGACGTAGGTCGACCGCAGCAGGGCCTGGCAGCCCTCCCCGGCCAGCCGCCCGCGCAGCGCCGCGCTGCCCCCGGCCGCGGTCGCGCAACTGGCCTGGGGCGCGATGGCCAGCCGCGACGCGGTCAGGTCAAGTCCTTTGCCAGAACTCCCGGCTGGCGTGCTGCCGCCCAGCCGGTAACTGACGGCCGCGGGAAACAAGCTCCCTTTCGGCGTGGTGCGCCAGCGCTTGGCGACCTCCCAGGCCTCGATCCTGCGCTGCTGGGCGGGCGAGAACGTCCGCGGCTTGAGTTGGCCGCGGACGCCGATCACCGCGACAGCCAGCCCGCCAACAGCGAGCAAGGCCAGCAGGAGCGGCACCACCGGCCGACGGCGGGTACTGCGCAACCTCAGCTCGGCGGTATCGCTGAATGCTCCGCCGCCGCGCTGCTGGTCTGGGGGTCCCGGCTGAAACGCCACCTGACGATGTTAAGGCCACGAAACGCGCGCGCCCACCGCAACTGCTCGTCCCGTCCGGCCCGAACCGGACACCCGGCTAGTAAACCGGCAGCGATGGGTCGACCGTGCTCACCCAGGAGAGCACGCCTCCGCCGACGTGCACCGCGTCGGAGAACCCGGCGTTCTTGACCACGGCCAGGACTTCGGCACTGCGCACCCCTGACTTGCAGTGCAGCACGATCCGGCGGTCCTGCGGCAGCTTCTCGAGCGCCGACCCGTTCAGGAACTGGTCCTTGGGGATCAGCACGGCCCCGGGGATGCTGACGATCTCGTACTCGTTCGGCTCCCTGACGTCGATCAGGTAAATGCTGTCGTCCCGGTCGAGCATGGACTTCAGCTCGGCCGCCGTGATCGTCGAGCCGGTGGCCGCCTCCTGGGCATCGGCCGAGATCGCGCCGCAGAACGCGTCGTAGTCGATCAGCTCGGTGATCGTCGCGTTCTCGCCGCAGATCGGGCAGTCCGGATCCTTCTTGACGTTCAGCGACCGGTAGCTCATCTCCAGGGCGTCGTAGACCATCAGGCGCCCGACCATCGGCTCGCCGATGCCGGTCAGCAGCTTGATCGCCTCAGTCACCTGGATCGACCCGATCGACGCGCACAGCACGCCGAGCACGCCGCCCTCGGCACAGGACGGGACCATGCCGGGTGGCGGCGGTTCCGGGTACAGGCAGCGGTAGCACGGCCCGTAATCGGCCCAGAACACGCTGGCCTGACCGTCGAACCGGTAGATCGAGCCCCAGACGTACGGCTTGTGCAGCAGCACGCAGGCGTCGTTGACCATGTACCTGGTCGCGAAGTTGTCGGTGCCGTCGACGATCAGGTCGTAGCCGGAGAAGATCTCCATCACGTTGTCGTTGGTCAGTGCTTCCTCGTGCACGACCACGTTGACGTAAGGATTCGTTTCCTTGATGCTGTCGCGGGCCGAGACGGCCTTCGGCCGGCCGATGTCCGACTGGCCGTGGATGATCTGGCGCTGCAGGTTGGATTCGTCGACGGTGTCGAAGTCGATCACGCCCAGCGTGCCGACCCCGGCCGCGGCCAGGTACAGCAGCGCGGGCGAGCCGAGCCCGCCGGCCCCGACGCACAGCACCTTGGCGTTCTTCAGCCGCTTCTGGCCGGTCATGCCGACATCGGGAATGATCAGATGCCGGGAGTAACGCTTGACCTCGTTGACGGTGAGCTCAGCGGCTGGCTCGACGAGCGGCGGCAGAGGCACGGGTGATCTCCTGTGAATATGGGCTGGGTCAACCACCTACCTTGAACCAGCCGCCGCCTCCAGGCATTCCATCCCTGCGATCCCCGCCGCGCCCCTCAAATGACCCCAGCTCCCGCCGGCCGCCCCAACCCCGCGACGGCTGGCCCCGCAGCCCCACGCCCGCGTCCCGCAGGGCCCGTCAAACCACGCCGCTGCAGCCGGCCCGCAAACCCACCGCCGACTCAGCCCGCCAGCCACCCCAGCCCGCGTCCCGCACGCCCCTCCAACCACCGCTCCCACCGGCCCCGCCGGCTTCGGTGGCGGCTCGGAGAAAAGTCTCCAGTTAGATTTCGGGCTGCGTGCGCTGTCGGTGGGACGAGGTACAAATCAACCATGTCAGACGCGAAACTGCCGCCCGCCGGCTTAGAACAAGGCCCGTCCGAGCCGGACACCCCCATCCCGCTGGTCCCTGGCCAGGCAGGGAACCCGGCGCGGCGCCGGCGTCCGCTGCCCGACGCCCAGGCGATCGCGCAGGTCGACATTCCGGACCTCGCACCGCCCTACGACGACGTTGTCCCGCGCGACATCCGCCCCCGGCGCTCCCGTCGTCTTCGCCTGGTCGGCCTGGATACCGGCGCCGGACCCACCGCTGAGCCGGCCGCCCTTGCTCCGGCGAGGACCGAGGTTCTCAGCCAGGAGCGGCTGCCCGGAGCTGGTACCTGGCCAAGCCAGTTCGCCCAGATCCTGGCCGAGACGCTGGCCGGGGCCCGGCCGGCCAAGCAACTGGCCCCGTGGACCACCCAGCAGGCACGACGCCGGATCAGCGAGCTCGGTCCGATGCTGGCCGGCGGCTCACAGCCAAGAGTCCGCAGGATTATCGCCAGCTCGCCGGTGCCAGGAGTCCTGGAGATGACCGCGATCGTCGCGGTCGGTGGTGGTGTGCGCGCGGTCGCCATCCGCCTCGAACGGCCTCTCGTTCCGACCCCGGCGGCCGGCCGCAGCACCGGACCTGCCCGCCCGCCGGACGCCGCCTCACCGGCTGACCGCGCCGCGCCGCGGGCTCTGACCGCCGCGCCGGCCAGCTTGCGGGCGGCCCAGCTGCGGGCGAACGCCACCTGGCTCTGCACCGCCGTCGAAGTGGCCTGACCGGTGCCGGGTTAGCGGCGCCAGGTCAGCGACGCCAGGTCAGCGGCCGCGGGGTAGCCGTGGCCGGTCAGCCGTGGCCGGTCAGCCGTGGCCGGTCAGCGGTAGCCGGCTAGCGCTTGCGGGGGTCGCCGTGGCAGAGCTTGAACTTCTTGCCCGAGCCGCACGGACACGGCTCGTTCCGGCCGACCTTGGAGAAGTCGGCCGAGCCGGCCGCCGTTCCCGCGCTCTGCACGGCCTGGCCCGAGCCATCCTCGCTCGGCGCGCTGTAGCTGAGCCGACCCGGGCGCTTGGGCTGGGCCAGCCCGCGAGCGGCGAACGCGGCGGGAACGCCCGGCTCACCGCTGTCCTCGGCCGGCCGCGAGCCAGCCGCGGGCGCCGCCGAGCCGGCCGCCGCCCGGCCACCGCCGCCGCCCCTGGCGTGGCGTCCGCCACCGGCTTGCGAGGACCCGTTGGCCTGGCCAGCGCCGGCCTGGCCGGCGCCGACCGGGCCGGCCGCGGCCTGACCCGGCTCAGGACCGCCGAGGCTCGGCAGCGGCACCGCCCCGAAGCCACCACTCCCGAGCGCGTCGACCGGCTGGCCGGCCCACTCGCCGTCGGGGCCGGCTTCGCCGCTGACCGGGTTCTCCTGAACCTCCACGGTCAGGTTGAACAGGTTGCCGACCGACTCTTCCTTGATCGCGTCCATCATCGCGGTGAACAGGTCGTAACCCTCACGCTGGTACTCGATCAGCGGGTCGCGCTGAGCGTGGCCGCGCATGTGGATGCCGGACTGCAGGTAGTCCATCTCGTACAGGTGCTCGCGCCACTTGGCGTCCAGCACCGACAGCACGACCCGCCGCTCCAGCTCGCGCATGACCTCGGGGGTGAGCTCCTCCTCGCGTCGGTCGTAGGCGGCCTGGGCGTCGGCCTGCATCCGCTCGGTGATGATCTCGGCGTCGAGCGCGGACCGCTCGCCGCCTTCGGATTCCACCAGCTGGTCGACCGTGAGCCCGACCGGGTACAGGCGCCGGAACGCCGTCCACAGCTGGTCCAGGTCCCATTCCTCGGCGAAGCCGTCGGCGGTCGCCTTGGCCACGTAGTCGGCGATGATCTCGTCGATCATGTGCCGGATCTGCTCGTGCAGGTCCTCGCCCTCAAGCACCCGGTGCCGCTCCGCGTACACGACGACGCGCTGGCGGTTCATCACGTCGTCGTACTTGAGCAGGTCCTTGCGCATCTCGAAGTTGAGCTGCTCGACCTGGGTCTGGGCCGACCTGATCGACCGGCTGACGGTCTTGGACTCGATCGGCACGTCGGGCGCGGTCTTGGCCCACTCCAGGAACTGGGCCACCCGGTCGCCGTTGAACCGGCGCATCAGGTCGTCCTCGAACGAGAGGTAGAACCGGGACTCGCCGGGGTCGCCCTGGCGGCCCGACCGGCCTCGAAGCTGGTTGTCAATCCGGCGTGACTCGTGCCGCTCGGTGCCGAGCACGTACAGTCCGCCGAGCTTGACGACTTCCTCGTGCTCCTCGGCCACCGCCTTGCGGGCCTTGTCGACCGCCTCGGGCCAGGCCGCCTCGAAGTCCTCTGGGGTTTCCAGCGGCGACAGCCCGCGGGCGTGCAGCTCCAGGTCGGCCAGGAACTCGGGGTTGCCGCCGAGCATGATGTCGGTGCCGCGGCCGGCCATGTTGGTCGCGACGGTGACCGCGCCCTTGCGCCCGGCCTGAGCCACGATCGCGGCCTCACGCTCGTGGTACTTGGCGTTCAGCACCTCGTGGGGCACGCCCTGGCGCTTCAGCATCCGGGACACGACCTCGGACTTCTCCACGCTGACCGTGCCGACCAGCACCGGCTGGCCGGCCTCGTGCCGCTCGGCGATGTCGGTGACCAGGGCGTCGAACTTGGCCTGCTCGGTCTGGTAGACCACGTCGGGCTGGTCGGCCCTGATCATCGGCTTGTTCGTCGGGATCGGCACCACGCCGAGCTTGTAGGTCTGGTGGAACTCGTTGGCCTCGGTCATGGCCGTGCCGGTCATTCCCGCGAGCTTGGCGTACAGCCGGAAGTAGTTCTGCAGCGTGATCGTGGCGAGAGTCTGGTTCTCGTCCATGATCTTGACGCCCTCTTTGGCCTCGATGGCCTGGTGCATGCCCTCGCTGTACCGGCGGCCGTGCAGGATGCGGCCGGTGAAGTCGTCCACGATCAGGACCTCGCCGCCGGAGACGACGTAGTCCTTGTCCTTCTTGAACAGCTCCTTCGCCTTGATCGCGTTGTTGAGGAACCCGACCAGGTGGGCGTTGGAGTGGTCGTAGAGGTTGTCGATGCCGAGCCAGTCCTCGACCTTGGCGACACCGCTCTCCAGGATGCCGACGGTGCGCTTCTTCTCGTCGACCTCGTAGTCGCCCTCGCCCTCCTCGCCGCGGCGCAGCCGGGGCACGATCTTGGCGAACTCGGCGTACCAGACGCTGTTCTGGTCGGCCGGGCCGCTGATGATCAGCGGGGTCCGCGCTTCGTCGATCAGGATGGAGTCGACCTCGTCGACCAGCGCGAAGTTGTGCCCGCGCTGGACGCACTCCTCCAGGCCCCAGGCCATGTTGTCGCGCAGGTAGTCGAAGCCGAACTCGTTGTTGGTCCCGTAGGTGATGTCGGCGGCGTACTGCTGGCGCCTGGTCTCCGGCTCCATCTCGGCCAGGATCACGCCGACATCCAGGCCGAGGAACCGGTGAATCCGGCCCATCCACTCCGCGTCGCGCTTGGCCAGGTAATCGTTGACGGTGACGACGTGCACGCCGTCGCCGGTGAGCGCGTTCAGGTAGGCCGCGAGCACGCCGGTGATCGTCTTGCCCTCACCGGTCTTCATCTCGGCGATGTTGCCGAAGTGCAACGCGGCGCCGCCCATGACCTGCACGTCGAAGGGACGCTGGCCCAGCGTGCGCTTGGCCGCCTCGCGGACCGCGGCGAACGCCTCGGGCAGCAGATCGTCCAGGGACTCGCCGTCGGCGTACCGCTCCTTGAACTCGGCCGTCAGGGCCCGCAGCTCGGTATCGGAGAGCGCCTCATAGTCCTCTTCGATCGAGTTGACCTGACCGACGATGCGCTGCAGCTTCCGCAGGATTTTGCCTTCGCCCGCGCGCAGGACCCTATCGATGATTGCCGGCACTTCTCGTCGCGCTCCTCGCGGATCGTCTGACTGGACGGAGAGCGCCGGATGCCCCGCAGGCAGCCCGGCGCCGAATCGGCCTGCGGCACGGCCCGGCCAGTTCTCACTTCTTGGATGCCATGGTAGGCGAGATGGCGGGCATTGCCGAGTCGAGCGCGGCGATGCGCGAACCCGCCTGAACACCGGCGGCCGGGCCGCATACCATGATCTGCAGTCACGCTCCTTGCTGACGGGCTTGCGGTCCCGGCACCATGGGTGGCGCGGCACACTGGCAAACGCGACATCGCAGAACGAGGCAAGCAATGCAGGACACAACCGTGGTTCCCGGCGAGTCGACCGGCCCTGGCGACCTGCCCGCCTCGGCGCAGGCCGCTGCGACCCCCGTGCCGTACCCGTCCTACCACGGGCGGGCCGTGTCGTGGGCCGCCGTCACGATCATGGTGATCGGCTTCGTCGTGGGCGGTCTCGGGCTGGTCATCGGCGGTCACGGCGGCCCGGTCTGGTGGATGTTCTGGGCCGGCGGCGGCATCGCCGTCCTGGGCCTGCTGGTCTCGCTGGCCACCAACACGTTCGAGGACTGGTATTAAACCGAACAACCTTTAGCCAGAACTCCCCTGCGCCGTACTGTCGGTACCTGCGGCTACGCTCGCTGGCGTGGCCGCAACTCCCCCGCCTGAGCTGAAGCTCACGCCGGACGACGTCCGGCTGATCACGCTGCAGGCCCAGGGGCTGATCGGGGCCCGGGCCAGGACCGGAGGGGTACCGGCCATGCTGCGCCGGCTCGGTGCCGTCCAGCTCGACACGATCAGCGTGCTGGCCCGCTCGCACGAGCTGGTCGCCTACGCCAGGCTGGGCGCGGTCTCCCGGGCAGCGGTTGAGCGGGCGTACTGGCCGTCCGCGTCCGCGACCGCGACCGCGTTCGAGTACTGGTCGCACGCGGCCTGCGTGATCCCGGTCGAGGAGTGGCCGTTCTACGCGTTCCGGCGCCGGGCGTTCATCGCCAGGGGCAGCCGGTGGCACCAGAGCCATCCGGCCGTCTGCGCCGAGGTGCTGGCCAGGATCAGGGCCGAGGGACCGCTGACCACGACCGACCTCGGCGGGGCGAAGAACGGCGGTCCCTGGTGGGACTGGTCAGAGACGAAGATCGCGGTGGAGTGGCTGCTCGATACCGGCGAGGTGATCTGCGCCCGGCGGATCGGCTGGCGCCGGGTCTACGACCTGCCGGAACGGGTGCTCCCGCCGCACCTGCTGAACGCCGATCCGTCCGACGCCGAGTGCCTCGTCCACCTGGCCGGCGTCACCGGCCGGGCGCTGGGCGTGGCGACCAGGGCCGACCTGACCGACTACCAGCGGCTGGCCAACTTCGGCTCGGGGCGCAACCCGGCTGGCCTGAAGGCCGACGACGCTGCCGTCGCGGCCGGCCTGATCCCGGTCGCGATCGAGAGCAGGACCGGGCCGGCCGTCCCGGCCTGGGCCGATCCCGCGGCCGTGGCGGCCTTGTCGGCCGGCCAGGGCCGCCCGGCTCTGGCCGGGCGGCACCGCGTCACCCTGCTGTCCCCGTTCGACTCGCTGGTGTGGGATCGCAAGCGGACCAGGCGGATGTTCGGCTTCGATCACAGCCTGGAGGCCTACGTCCCGGCACCCAAGCGGGTGCACGGCTACTACACGATGCCGCTCCTGGCCGGCGGCAAGCTGCTCGGCCGGGTCGACCCGGCCCGCGACGGCCAGACCCTGGTCGCCCGGCAGCTCACGCTGGACACGGCCCGGGCCACCGAGCCCATGGCCCGCGCCCTGACCGAGGCCGCGAAGTGGGTCGGCTGTACCGCGGTCCGCCTGGAGCGGGTCAGCCCGCCCGGCCTGCGGTCCCGGCTGACCGCTGCCCTCACGGACGCGGAGGGCGCGACGCCGGGCCGCTGACCGCCGGCTCGGTCTGGCCCAAGTCGGTCTAGCCCAGCTCGATCAGCTTGTCCCGGACCGCGACCATGACCGCCTCCATCCGGGAGTGGATCTGCAGTTTCTCCAGGATGTTCCGCACGTGGTTCTTGACCGTGTTGTCAGAGATGAACAGCTCCTTGGCGATGTCGCGATTGTTCATGCCGCGCGCGACCAGCTTCAGCACCTGCATCTCGCGGTCGGTCAGCTTCGGCGCCGGGACCTGCTGCGGCGGTTCCTCCACGTCCCGCCGGGCCAGCGAGGCGAACTCGGTCAGCAGCTTGCCGGCCATCGACGGGCTGATCAGCGACTGGCCGCCGTGCACCGACCTGACCGCCTCGGCGACCTGGTCGAGCGGGATGTCCTTGAGCAGGTAACCGCTGGCCCCCGCTTTGATCGCGTCGAACAGGTCCTCTTCCTCATCGCTCATCGTCAAGATGATGATGCGGGCGCTCGGCGCGACGTCCTTGATCGCCCGGCAGGCCTCGATGCCGTTGCTCCGCGGCATCCTGATGTCCATCAGCACCACGTCGGGGAGCGCCTCGCCGGCCTTCTCGACCGCCTCGGTGCCGTTGCCGGCCTCCCCGACGACGGCGATGTCGGGCTCGGTGACCAGGACGATCTCAAGACCGCGGCGGAACAGCGCGTGGTCATCGACGATCAGCGTGCGGATCGGCTCGACGTCTCGCCCGTCCTCGGCTGCCGCGTCACCGTCGGCGGTCGCTGTCATGCCCTGCCTCTCGCATCGTCACATTCTGGCTGACCGTATCCCGGGCCGCGAGCGAACACGGCGCGGCTCGGCCGGAACGGCGTACCCGGGGCGGCTGGCCGGGGGCGCCCTCAGGACCGGGCGCCCCCGGCCAGCACCACGTCCGCTAGCTTCCCCCGGTCACGGGGTCATCGCGGCCTGGGATCCGTCCGCGGTGGCGCCATGGACGTTCGCGTTCTCGACGAGCCGGATCACGCCGTACTGGTAACCGTGCCGCCGGTAGACGACGCTCGGCATGTCCGCGTCGATGTCGTGGAACAAGTAGAAGTCGTGGCCGACGAGCTCCATCTCCAGCAGCGCCTGGTCGATCGGGATGGGCTTGGCGTGATGGAACTTCTGCCGGACCACGAGGGGGCCGTCGCCCTCCATCGGGATCGGGACGACGTCCTCCCCGGCTGCGGCGCTCGCCCTGACCGCGGCGCCGTCCGGCATCGCCCCGTCCGACGAGGCCAGGCGGGCGGCCGGAACGGGCACGCCGGGCGGGCCGGCCACGTCCGGGCCCGGCGGGCCGGCCGTGGTCACAGCGGCCGCCGCGATCGAACTGGACCCGGTGCCGTAATGGTTCTTGCGCCGGTCAAGAGCCCGGCGCAGCCGGGAGTCTAGCTTGGCCAGCGCGAGGTCCAGCGCGGCCATCCGGTCCTCGGCCGCGGCCTCGGCCCTGATCGCCGGGCCGCCCGACCAGATCGTCAGCTCGACCCGGTCCTTCTGGCTAGCCAGCCGGGGGTTGCGCTCGACCGATACCTCCACGTCCACCGAGATCGCCTTCTTCTCCAGGCGCACCAGCCGGTTGAGCTTGGTGGTGGCGTACTCCCGGAAACGAGCTGGCACGTCCGTCTGCCGGCCCTTGAAAGTGATTTCCATGCCCGAACCCCCTTACATCCGGTGTGTGGAGGCAGCACCCGTCCGGCCGACCTGGTCTTCGACCCCACATTCGCCTGCTGAGGCTGTCGCAGCGAGCTTGTGCCACTACTGGCCTTCTCCCGCGTCCGGAAACATCCGGTTCCCGGGGCGAGGCAGGGCTTACTCCTAAACCGCACCGTGATCGGTCGACGATAAGTCGCCTTACGTGGGCCGTTTCGCCTGCGGCTGGCATCGGCTTGCCAGCTGGACCCCACCGCGATCGGCAGGACCAGCCCGGCGCAACCACGGACCCGGGCGAGTGCCATGCATGAACGCTAGCTCTTACGACGGAAAATGTCAGGGGGGACATCGCCAACAAGCTACACATAACGACCGCATAACGGGC
>DASWAH010000309.1:0-7382 GCA_036391235.1 Streptosporangiaceae bacterium | reverse complement strand
TGGCCGAACTGGATGCCTTCATCGACCGTGAGATCGTGCCGCTCGAACGCGATAACGACAACATCCGCTTCTTCGACCACCGCCGAGAGGACGCGCGCACCGACTGGGATCGCGGCGGGCTGCCCGCCGCGGACTGGGAGGCACTGCTGCGCGAGGCCGTGCGCCGGGCCGACGCGGCCGGGCACTACCGCTACGCGTTCCCGGCCCGGTACGGCGGCCGGGACGGGACCAACCTCGGCATGGCCATCATCCGCGAGCACCTGGCCAGCAAGGGTCTCGGACTGCACTGCGACCTGCAGAACGAGCACATGATCGTCGGCAACAACGTCGGCCTGCTGCTGATGCTCGAATACGGGTCACCGCAGCAGCAGGCCGAGTGGGTCGACGGCCTCGCGGCCGGGCGGCGGGGATTCGCGTTCGGCATCACCGAGCCGGCCCACGGCTCGGACGCCACGTTCATGGAGACGACGGCTGTGCGCGACGGCTCGGACTTCGTGATCAACGGCGAGAAGACCTGGAACACCGGGGTGCACGCCGCCTCGCATGACCTCATCTTCGCCCGGACCAGCGGGCAGCCGGGGGACGCCGACGGCATCACCGCGTTCCTCACCCCGGTCACCTCACCAGGGTTCGACGTACGGGAGTTCCTCTGGACTTTTAACATGCCGACCGACCACGCCCACGTGACCTTCAGTGACGTCCGGGTACCCGAGTCGGCGATCTTCGGCGGGCTCGGCCGCGGCCTGCAGGTGGTCCAGCACTTCTTCAACGAGAACCGGATCAGGCAGGCCGCCTCCAGCCTCGGCGCGGCCCAGTACTGCATTGACCAGTCGGTCGCCTACGCCAGGGAGCGCAAGCCGTTCGGCAAGCCGCTCGCGGCCAACCAGGCGATCCAGTTCCCGCTGGTCGAGCTGCAGACCCAGGCCGAGATGCTGCGCGCCCTGATTCACAAGACCGCGTGGCTGATGGACACCGGCGGGCCGTTCTCGGCCTCGGACAAGGTGTCCATGTGCAACTACTGGAGCAACCGGCTGTGCTGCGAGGCGGCCGACCGGGCGATGCAGGTACACGGCGGCCTCGGCTACTCCCGGCACAAGCCGTTCGAGCACATCTACCGGCATCACCGGCGGTACCGGATCACCGAGGGGGCCGAGGAGATCCAGATGCGCCGGGTGGCCGGGTACATGTTCGGCTACATGCGCCAGCGTGCGCCCAAGGGCGTCAGCGAGAACGGATGACCGCGCCGGACGTACCCGCCGCCGAGCTTTCTGGCGCCCTGACGCCCTGGACCGGGCAAGGTGCCTCGATCGATGGGCTTCGCCGGATGTCCGGGGGCGCATCCCGGGAGATCTGGGCGTTCGACGCGGTCGGGCGGGACGGAACGCGCACCGAGCTCGTGCTGCGCCGCGACCCGCCGGGCCGGCCCAGCGATCCGGCCGCCGTCCATCGCGAGGCCAGGGCACTGACGCTCGCGGCCGCCGAGGGACTCGCCGTCCCCGAGGTCCTGTTCGTCTCCGAGGGCCCGGGCCTGGGCACGGCCGGGATGGTCATGCGGCGGGTGGCGGGCGAGACGATCGCCCGGCGCATCCTGCGGGACGAGGAGTACAGCGGCGCCCGCCGGGTGCTGGCCGGCCAGCTCGGCGAGTTCGCGGCCCGCCTGCATGCGATCGAGCCGCCGGCTGACTTCCCGCGGCCCGGTCCGCTCGCCGACCTGCGGGTCACGCTGGACGAGCTGGGGCAGCTCGGCCAGTCCAGCCCGGTCTTCGAGCTGGCCATCGAGCACCTGGCGGCGCAGCCGCCGCCGCCGCGGGGCCCGGTACTGGTTCACGGCGACCTGCGGCTGGGCAACATCATCGTCGGACCGGACGGGCTGCGGGCCGTGCTGGACTGGGAGCTCACCCACGCCGGCAACCCGGCCGAGGACCTGGGCTGGATGTGCGTCAAGGCCTGGCGGTTCGGCGCGGCGCCGCCGGTCGCGGGCCTGGGCAGCCGGGAGGAACTGCTGGCCGCTTACCGGGCCGCGGGCGGCGCCGATATCGGCCTGGACGAGCTGGGCTGGTGGGAACTGCTCGGCACGCTGCGCTGGGGGGTCATCTGCATGACCCAGGCCCAGGCCCACCTGACCGGTGCGCACCGCTCGGTCGAGCTGGCCGCCATCGGCCGGCGGGTCTGCGAGCAGGAATGGGACCTCCTGCTGCTGCTCGACCCGGACGCCGCGGCGCAGGCGGCGGCGCGCCGCCCGCGGCCGTCCGGGCAGGCCCGCCCGGCGCCCGCGCCGTACGGCCGGCCGACCGCGAGCGAGCTGCTCGAGGCGGTCAGGGAGTTCCTCACCGGGCAGGTAATGCCGGCGACCGGGGGCCCGCTCGGATTCCACGCGCGGGTCGCCGCCAACGTGCTCGGCACGGTGGCCCGCGAGATCGAGCTCGGCCCGCCGCCGGGCTCGCCGCCGCCCGGCGGCACCCTGGCCGACGAGGTGGCGGCCAGGCTCGCCGTCGCCAATCCCCGGTATTTCGAGACGCAACCGTCCGCTTGACGGCTCAGCCAGCCGGCCATTGTTCCGCACAAGGGGGTTCTTGATGATCATCGACTGCGCCCACTACCAAGACGGCCGCCGCCAGGAGGAGGGCCCGGTCTCGCTGGAGGAGGCGGCCGCCAGGACCAGGCAAGGCGGGTTCGTCTGGCTCGGCCTGTACGAGCCAGGTCCCCACGAGCTGGAGCAGGTGCGCGCCGCCTTCGGGCTGCACGAGCTGGCCATCGAGGACGCGCTAACCCGGCATATCCGGCCGAAGATCGAGCTCTACGAGGGCGGCGTCCGCCTGGTCATCTTGCGCACCGCCCGGTACGACGACGATGCCGAGGAGGTCGAGTTCGGCTTCATCAGCGTCTTCGAGGCTCCGGCTTTCGTCATCACGGTCCGGCACGGCGTGGCCAGCGAGCTCCGGGACGCCCGGCAGCGGCTCGAACACCGGCCGGAGCTGCTCGCGGCCGGCAGCTCGTCGGCCCTATGGGCGATCCTCGACCAGGTCGTCGACGGTTACGCCCCGGTCGTGACCGGGCTGGAGAACGACATCGACCAGATCGAGGCGACGGTGTTCTCCGGCTCGGTGGCGCCGACCGAGCGGATCTACTCGCTGCGCCGGGAGGCCACCGACTTCCGCCGCGCGGTCCACCCGCTGCTCGGCGTGCTGTCCGCCATCGAGCGTTCCGCCGCGCCTGAACTCCAGCCGTACCTGCGCGACGTGCGGGACCACGTGCTCCTGGTCGACGAGGAGGTCGGAGCGCAGCGGGACCTGCTCGGCACCGTCCTGGAAGCCAACATGGCGGTGATCTCGGTCGAGCAGACCAGGGTCAGCATGCGCCAGAACGCCACCATCGAGCAGCTCACGATCCTGGCCACGGTGTTCTTGCCGCTGACCTTCGTGACCGGGTTCTTCGGCCAGAACTTCGGCTGGCTGGTCGGCCACATCGACTCCGCCGCGGCGTTCGTCGTCTACGGCCTCGGCGGCCTGGTCGTGCCGCTGGTGCTGCTGTACGTATGGTTGCACCGCCGGCGGCTGCCGGAACCGGAGCCGGTGCCGGGCGAGCGCCTCGTCTGAGAGCCTGAGCGAGAAAGCCAGTTCAGGACCGCGCCGGCGAACAAGCCGGGCTCGGCCGCGTGCACGAGATGCCCGGCCGGGATCGTGACCACCGTGCAGTCCGGCATCAGCCGGCCGGCCTCCGCGATCCGTTCCTGCCCGAGCGCATCGAGGAACCCGAGCACGTCGTCGCGCATCAGCCAGAACGAGTAATCCCCCGGCCAGTCGCTGTCACCGTGCCCGCGCAGGTCGGGGGCGTAGACCCGGTACCGCTCGGCGAGCCGGCGGCCGACGCCGTCCCAGTCCGCGCCGCGCTCCCCCAGCGCGTGCAGCAACACCATCGGCGGTGCCTGCTCGTCCCCGCTGACGTGATAGGCCAGGTCGATGTCCCCGGCCCGCACCCGCCGCTGCCCGTCCGCCACCCCGCCGACCTTACCCGCCCCGGCCCCCGCGGTTCCGGCCCTCGCCTCCCGGCCTCAGGCCTCCGCTCTGCGCCGCGCCGGCTTCCCCCGGTTTGGCCGCGCCGGATTCGCTCGTGCCCGGACAAATCTGGCGGCGAAGGCCGGCCGGACCGGGGCAGGTGGCGGCGTAGTCGCCGGCTTGGCCCGGCTGACTGCCAGGATGGCGTGATGAGGTCTTTGCGTCACCGGCGCCAGGATGGACACGGCGAAGGTGTGCGGGTGCGGACGGCCCGGTCCGGCGACCAGGCCGCCCTGATCGCCGTCGAGCGCGCCGCCTGGACGCCGCAGTCCGGCTTCCCCTCGGTGATTCAGGCCTCGTCGCTGCCCGGAGCCGGCTTCTTCAGCGAAAGCAACCCGCCGCAGATCCACCTGGTGGCCGAACTGGACGGCACCCTGGTCGGCTACATCCGGCTCAAGCCCCCGACCTCGCTGCCCGAGAACGCCCATGTCCTGCATGTGGCCGGGATCGCCGTTCTCCCCCAGGCCAGGCGGCGCGGGGTGGCCGCCGCGCTGCTGACCGCGGCCGAGTCGTTCGCCAGGACCTGCGGCGCCAGCAAGATCACCCTGCGCGTGCTCGGCTCCAACGCCCCGGCCATCGCCCTGTACGAGGGCCTCGGCTACGTGCGGGAAGGCGTGCTCCGCGACGAGTTCATCATCCACGGCCGCTTCGTGGACGACGTCATGATGGCCAAGCCGGTTGTGCCCACCTAAGCGGATCGGCGCGTCTCCGCAACCCCGCCCCGCAACGAAACACCCCGACCCACTTGCGCGGGTTCGGGGTGTCCTCGATGTCACGATGTCACGATGTCACGAGAAGTCACATAGCTCCCGCGATAGGACTCGAACCTATAACCTGCCGGTTAACAGCCGGACGCTCTGCCGATTGAGCTACGCGGGATTGGACGTCGCGGACTGGCCCGGCTGGCGAGCCGGGGTCGTTCGCGCCGCGGGGACAAGATTAGCGCACCTGCGCCGATGCGGGCGACCTGACTGCGCCCGCGCGGGCAGCCGGGCCCGGTCGGGGCCGGGCCGGGCCGTACCCGCTGGCGCTTTAACCGGCCCGCTACCGGGCATCACATCCCCGTCAGCGGTTCGCGTACTGCGGGCAGGCCATCGGGGCCTGCCGGACGCGGCCCGACCTTCGGGGAGAACGTCAGATGCGCTTGAATCGAATCAGTTTCCTGGGCGGGCTCGCCGTCGGGTACGTGCTCGGCGCTCAGGCCGGACGCGAGCGGTATGAGCAGCTGAAGCAGCTCGCGCGCAAGGCCGCCGAGAGCCCGGCCATGCAGCAGACCGCGGGCGCCCTGCAGGCTCAGGCGCAGGCGACCGCCAAGACGGCGGCCGGCAAGGCCACGGACGGCGTGCGCAAGGGCGCGTCGCGGGTCACCAAGCGGAGTCCCGGTTCGAGCCGGGCACGCTCGTCGGCGTCGGCCGTCTCGGGCAATGGCAAGGCGCCGAAGGCGTCGGGCAGTGGTGACCACCGCCCTTTCGTGCCAGTTAACGGCGACTTCGGCCAGCACGGCCTGACCTGAGCCACCAGCCCTCCGGCCGAGCCAGCCGCTCGGTACCTACGTCGCTTCGCCGCGCACACACCCCTAGATGATCACGCGGGCACACCCCTAGATGATCAACAGCGCTCTGGCGCTGCTGTTGCTGGGGCAACAGCGCTGTCACAGCGCTGTTGATCGACAAGCCCACAATCGTGCGGTCAGGAGCCTAGGCCGATCAGCAGAAGGCCGCCGATGATCGCGGCGATCCCGGTGACCTGACGCGCGGTCAGTTCCTCGCCGAAGAACACAGTGCCTGCGACCAGCGGGATGACGGGGTACACGCTGGATACAGCGGCGGTGATGGCGACCTGGCCGACCTGACCGCCGCGGGCGAACCCCAGCAGGCCGACGATGTCGGTCAGACCGGCCGCGGCCGCCCAGGCGAACCCCGACGACCCGCCGCGCCCGGCCAGGCGCCGGCCGAACAGCGGCAGGGCCAGCAGCAGGGCGGTGACCGACGCGCCGTGCACGACCAGGGCCGCGACCAGCGCGCCGGTCTGGGGTGAGTAGCTGCCGAGCAGGAACCCGCTCATGCCGTAGGTGACCGCGCTGGCCACGGCCAGCGGGACGCCGCCGCGGGTCAGCGCCCTGACCCGCTCGGCCACGCGCTCCCTGACCGCGACCGGTCCGGTGCCGGTGACGGCGGCCGGCCGTCCGGAGCCCGACTGGGCGGCGGCGATGGCCGTTCCAGCCACGGCCAGGACCACGCCCAGGTCGCCGGCCCAGCCCATTCGCTCCCGCAGGAAGACCGCCGCCAGCACGGTCGTTACCCCGCCGTAGGTCGCGCTGACCGCGCTGACCAGCCCGGCCGTGCCGCTGATGGCCAGCGCCCGGTAGTACGTCAGGTAACCGACCATGCCGAGCAGCCCGGCGCCGATCAGGACCAGCACGGTCGAGCCGCTCGTGGCCCCCAGCGACGGCCGGACCAGCCCGGCCAGCACGACCAGGACGGCTACGCCCAGACCCTGGGCGCACAGCAACGCCAGGTACGTTCCTGCTCGCCTGGCCGCGTTGGTCGCCGCCACCGCCGACATTCCCCACCCGAAGGCCGCGATCAGCCCGTAGAACACCCTCCGCCTCCGCCCCCGATGCGGTCACCGCGCCCCCGCGCAGCCACCACCCCCGCGGCGGCCAATGTGACTGAGCGATGCTAGCGGGAAAGAATCGGCCCTGCGTGCACCCCGCCATTCCTCCCGGCATTCTCAGCCGTCCCGGCCGACTTTCATGATCACCGTAAGTTCTGGGGCCTGTAGCCCCCACAATCCTCGGTGATCATGAAAGCCATGAGGCGGGGCCGCGGCGGGGCGCGGCCGGGCCGGGGCGGCTAGGCCAGGTACTCCCTGAGCATCTGGGCCCGGCCCGGATGACGGAGCTTGATCAGGGTCTTCGACTCGATCTGGCGGATCCGTTCTCTGGTCACCCCGAAATCCCGGCCGACTTCCTCGAGCGTCCTCGGGTGACCGTCGATCAGGCCGAACCTGAGCTGGATGATCCGCTGCTCGCGCGGCGACAGGGTATCGAGCACCTGGTCGAGCTGGTCCTGCAGCATCATGAAGGCGGCCGCCTCCATCGGCACGACCGCGTCCGCGTCCTCGATGAAGTCACCGAGGTCGGAATCCTCCTCGCCGATCGGTGCCTGCAAGGAGACGGGCTCCTGAGCGATCCGCTGGATCTCGGCGACCCGGTCGGCCGGGATCCCCATTTCGTCCGCGACCTCGCGCGCGCTCGGCTCGCGGCCCAGGTCCTGATGCAGCTGCCGCTGAACCCTGGCCATCTTGTTGATCGTCTCGACCATG
>DASWAH010000308.1:0-15318 GCA_036391235.1 Streptosporangiaceae bacterium | reverse complement strand
CGCGCGTTCCGCCGCGCGCTCGGGCACACCTGGCTGCGCCACCTGATCATCTTGCTGGTCTACGAGGGCGCCGGCGTCGCGGTGACCTGGCCGCGGTTCACCTGGCTGGCCGACGGCAAGCTCCCTGCCACCTCGGACGTGTCGAGCTTCGTGTGGAACCTGTGGTGGACCAGCCACCAGCTACTGCACGCGGGCAACCCGTTCTTCACCACCTACATGGCCGCCCCGGTCGGCACGCACCTGGCCTTCAGCACGCTGATGCCGCTAGCGGGCTGGATCACCGCGCCGATCACCGTGCTGTACGGGCCGTCGGCCTCGTTCACGCTGCTGACGCTGGTCACTCCCGGCCTGCTGTGCTACGCGATGTACCGGGCGGCGAGGCTGTGGCTGAACGAGCCGGGCGCACTGGTGGCCGGCGCGTTCTTCGGCTTGTCGTCGATGCTGATGTGGCAGGACTGGTACCACGTCAACATCGCGATCGGGACGATCTTCCTGCCGGTCACGATCGAGGCCGCGGTCCGCTTGCGGCGCGATCCGCGCGTGGCCCCGGCGATCGTGCTCGGCGTCGCGCTGGGCGCCTCGATCCTGATCAACCAGGAGAGCACGGTCGTAGCCCTGCTGCTGGCCATCTTCATCCTGGTGCCGTGGCTGGTCACGGCCGCCTTCCGCGACCGCGCGCTGGCCAGGCGGGCACTCAAGCCACTGGGCTTCGGGGCGCTGGTGGCCCTGATCATCGCGACGCCGCAGATCATCGGCATGCTCCAGCAGGTGCAGGCGGGCGCCGCCGGCGTGCCGCCCGGGCAGCTGGCGCTGAACTACGCCCAGTTCGGGGTGTCCCTGCCCACGCTGTTCGCCCCCTCGCCGCGGCTGGCCAACTTCGGCCTCGGGCACCTGGCCACTGCCTACAGCTACTACAACTCCGAGCAGCTGATGGAGGGGTTGCCGACCTTCGGCGCGGTGCTGACCGTCCTGGCCCTGCTCGGGCTGGTGGCCGGCTGGCGCAAGCGCAGCACCTGGGCGTTTACCGGGCTGTGGCTGGTCAGCGCCGTACTGGCCCTCGGCACCAGCATCACGATCGGCCATAACTGCGTGATCAGCGCGGGCATCTACCACCGGCCGGGCAAGATCTACGGCAAGTACTGCACCCAGTACCTCCCGCTGATGACGCACCTGCCCGCGACCAAGGTGGTGTTCAAGGGCGGCCCGCCGAACGGGATCTGGAAGCCGGTCGTCGCCTCCAACCTGATGCCGTACACCTGGCTGACCCGTATCCCTGGCCTGTCCGGGCTGCGCGAGGCCGACCGGTTCGCGATCGTCGGCCTGATCGGCGCGGCCATGCTGGCGGGCCTGGCCGTGCAGTGGCTGAGCAAGCGCAAGGTCACGATGCCGCTGATCGCGCTGGTGCTCGCGCTCGGGGTGTTCGAGGCAGGCTGGTCGGGCGCTCCGGCGACCTCGCCTGGCTATCCGGCCAACTACGGCTACAAGGGCTGGATGCGATCGGCCCTGCCCGAACTAGACCGGGCGCTGACCAGGGATCACACCAAGTCGATCGTGGTCGACGTGCCGTACGGCCTGCGCGGCGGCGTCGGCATCACCGGCCAGGCGATCGCGCCGAGCGCCATGCTGATCGCCACCCACGACATGCACCCGCGCGCGATCGCCTACACCGCCTGGGTGTCCAAACTGGCCAACAAGGGCATCGCCAAGCACGCCTTCTACCGCTACCTGTACGTCGCCGAGAAGAGCGGCTCGCTGAATCCGGTCAGGCTGGCCAGGGCCCGGGCCGACCTGCGGACCCTGGGCGTCGGCTGGGTCGTCGAGTGGCGGAACGTATGGACGGATCACAAGCAATGGCAGCGGTACCGGCGGCTGACGAACTACCTGCTGCGCGTCGGGTTCGTGCGCAAGGGCGGCAATTATTGCGTCGTGCGGACGCCGGCCGGCGGCCAGTGCCCGAGCGGCCAGCGAGTCTGGCTGTTCAGGTACGAGCCGGGCAGTTCGCCGCCGAACGGATAGGCTCCCACCGTGACGACCAAGAACGACTCTGGCCAGCCGGGGAAGCTGCCGAAGGCGCCAGCGGCGAGCCGCGCCCAGCCGGTCCCGGCGGGGCGGCCCGAACCGCCCCGCACGGTCAGGATTGCCGTCCTGCTGATGTACGCCGGCGCCGCGGTAACCGCGATCGGCCTGGCGCTGAGCGTGATCGCGGTCGCGACCGGCGAGAATGCGCTGCGAGCCAGTCATCCGCACGCGACCGCCGCTCAGCTGCACGCCACCCAGAACGTCCTGATCGTCGTCGCGATCGCCTCCGGCGTCATCGAGATCGCGGCCTGGCTGCTGCTGGCCAGGGCCAGCCGCAGTGGCCTGAAGTGGGCCCGCATCGTGGCGACGGTCCTGTTCGCGCTGAACACGGTCAACTTCGCCGGCCACCTGCGCGGCGGCGCCACGATCGGGAACACGATCTACTCGGTGCTGATCTGGCTGGCCGGACTGGCCGCGGTCGTCTTCCTCTGGCTGCGCCAGTCCAGCGACTACTTCACCGGCGGCCCGGCCGCCCCCGTCCGCCCCCGCTAACCCCCGCGTCACTCCAACCGGAATCGCTGGGCGGGGTTATCCGGCTATGGACCGGGCAAATCCACCCAGCGATTCGGGTGCCGGGTCGCGCCAACGCGATTTCATGATCCAGTGGAGTTTCTGGTCTATCCCCGTGGTTTCTCCACCTGATCATGAGGACGGCCGGACCGACCCGGCGGCCGGGACACCGGAGGACGTTCGGGCGGCTTCGGCCGTTAGTCGGCGGCGGGCAGGGTGGTCACGGGGCGGCCGTCGGCGAGCGCACCGGCCGGCTCCCCTTGGGCCGGCTCGCCGGCCGCGCCGAGCTGGGCGGTCAGGCGGCGCCAGGCCAGTTCGGCACCCGAGGCCAGGCACCCGTCCACCACCGCGCCCGTGCCGAGCGCGCTGACCCGAAGTTCCGGCAGCACCGGCGCGATCGTCGCCAGCTCGCGCGTCACCGCGTCGGCGAAACCGGGCGCCTGTCCGATGCCGCCGCCCAGCACGACCAGGCCGGGGTCGACGACCGTGATGATCGCGCAGATCGCCTGGGCGACCAGCCGCGCCTCGGCGGCGACCACGGCGCCAGCCCGCTGGTCGCCGGCCGCGGCGGCCGCGAAAACCGCCCGGGCCGAGCGGGCGCGCAGGCCGGCTTGCCGCGCGGCCCTGACGATGGCCGCGGCCGACCCGCCCGCCTCGAGCATGCCGCGCTTGCGAACCTCGCTGTCGGCCAGGGCGGCAGCCGACCCTGGGCCAGTACCCAGGGCAATCGGCAAGAACGCGATCTCGCCGGCCGCTCCGTGCTCGCCTCGGTGCAGCTGCCCGCCGAGGACCAGGCCCATCCCGATGCCCGACCCGATCGACACGAACACGAACGACGCGAAATCGCGGCCGTGGCCGTGCTCGCGCTCGGCCAGGGCAGCCGCGTCGATGTCGTTCTCCACCGCCAGGTTGTCGCCGAAGGCGGCCCGCAGGGCGGCCAGCACGGCCGGGCGGTCCCAGCCGGCCAGGCCGCCGGCCAGCGTGATCGCATTCCGCCGCTGATCGTAGAAGCCGGGTCCGCCGAGCACCGTCTGCGTTACTTCGGCCACGGCGATCCCGGCCGCCCCGCAGATGTCGTCGGCCAGCCTGGTCAGGTCCCCGATCCGCTGGCGCACGCTGGTAGCCGTGCACCGCACCTCCGACTGGGCCAGCACCTCCCCGGTCAGGTCGGCCAGCGCGCCGCGCAGGTATTCGTGCCCGAGGTCGAGACCGAGCACGTAGCCGGCGTCCGGCCTGATCTCGTACAGGACGGCTGACCGGCCGGGCACTCCGGTCCGCTGGCCGGCCGTTCGCACCAGCCCAGACCGTTCCACGTTGGCCAGGGCCAGCGACACCGTGGGTTTGGACAGCCCCGACAGCCGGGCCAGGTCGGCTCGCGAGCACGCGCCGAGCTGGCGGATCTGGTTGAGCAGGAGCTGCTCGTTCATCGCCCGGATGAGCTGGGGGCGCGCCGGAGTGAACCCCGGACCCGCGACGTCGGTCATGCCGCTAGCTCAGGTAGGCGAGCTGCTCGCCGTGCGACTCGATGTATTCGGCTAGCAACTCCCTGGCGGCGCTGATGCCCGGCACCAGCGGATGCTGGGCCAGCGCGACCGCGGCCAGGTCCGCGTCGCCGGTCATGGCCGCTTCGACCGTGCCGCGCTCGTACTCCTTCACCGCTTCCACTAGCGCGCGGGCCGACCTGGGCAGCTGGCCGGCCGGACGCGGGGTCAGCCCCCCGGTGTCGACCCGCGCCGGGATCTCGACGATGTCGTCGGGGTCGAGGAACGGCAGCGCGCCGTTGTTGGGCATGTTCACGATCACATCGCTGGCCTGCCGCCCGGCCAGGCCGTCGATGACCCGCATGGCCAGGCCCTCGTAGCCGCCGATCTCGCCGCCCTCGATCGGGACCGTCCCGGCCGCGGCCCTGGCCGCCCTGGCCTGGGCCTGCCCGCTGTCGCCCTGGGTGTCGGCCCGCATGTAGGTGTCCCGGCGCACGCCGAGCACGGTCGAGTACGCAGCCCAGGCCGCGTGCACGTCGCCGCTGTCGAAGGCGGCCCCGATCGCGCCGATCAGCTCGGCGTTCAGGCCGGCCACGTCCTGGCCGCGGCTCGTGCCGTTCCTGGCCACGCCGTCGACGTACCGGCGCGGGTCGTAGTAGTAGTACACATACTCGGTCGGGACCGCGCCGACCCGCCTGACCTCGTCGGCGTCGAACGCGGCGTACGCGGCGCCGGAGTGCTGCAGCTCCTCGAACCGGTCGAGCAGCCCGGGCAGCACGTCGGCGCCGTCGACCTCGAACGCCGTGATCCAGCCCAGGTGGTTCAGCCCGGCGTAGCGGGCACTGATCCCGTCGAGCGGCCGGCCATCGCGGCGTCCCGCGCCGCCGGCGCCGGCGAATCGCGCGAGGTCGGCGATGGTCCCCGACGGGGTGTCGCAGACCCCGACCGCCCTGACCTTGCCTTGCGCGCTGATGGCCTGCGTGATCAGCCCGGCCGGGTTGGTGAAGTTGATCAGCACGGCCTCGGGCGCGCACCGGCTGAGCAGCTCGCAGTAGCCGAGCACGACCGGGATCGTCCGCAGTGCCATCGCGCAGCCGCCGGGACCAGTGGTCTCCTGGCCGACGATGCCGCGCCGCAGGGCTACCTGCTCGTCGATCACCCGGCCACGGTCGCCGCCGACCCTGATCGCCGAGAACACGTAACCGGCGCCGGTGAAGGCCTCCTCCGGGTCGGCGGTCACGGTGACCACCCCAGGCTGGCCGAGCACGCCGGCGATCTCGGCGGCCAGCCTGGCCGTGGTCGCCCGCCGGGTGGCATCCGGCTCGAACAGGCAGATCTCACTGAACGCGCCTGGCCGGCCCGCCAGCACGGCGCGCACGAACGCGGGCATCCGTACCCCGCCGCCGCCGAGTATCGACAACTTCATGTGCCGGAACACCAGCCCTTCATCATCACGGTTGCCCTGCGGAACCTGGCCGGCCGGATGCGGCGAGCACGGCCGCGGCCTGGCCAGCCGCGATCGAACGCAACGGCCAGCCGGCGCCCGCCCCGTTCGGCCCTATCTCGCCGACCGCGCCCAGCCAGCCGACCGAGCGCGAGCCCGCGGCATTGCCGGACACGGCCGCCTCGGCCAGCGAGGCCCCGCCGATCAAGGCACCGACCATCGCGCCGGCGAAGTTGTCGCCCGCGCCGGTCAGGTCCCGCACGGTGACGTCAGCCACCCCGTCCAGCACCCTGGTCACCCCGGTGCCCGGCTGCCAGACCACGGCGCCGGCCGCACCCTGGGTCACGACCAGCGGCGTGCCCCAGGCCGAGGCGGCCGCGACCGCCTCGTCCAGGCTGGCCGTGCCGGTCAGCGCGAGCAGCTCGTCGGCGTTGGGAACGAACACGTCGGCCAGGCGCACGCACTCGACGACGGCGTCGCGGTCCCGCTCGTCGCCGAGCGAGATATCGAGCATGACCCGGGAACCCTGGTCGCGGGCCTGCCGCAGCAGCGGCGGCACGGCCCGGCCGGCGTGCAGGTAACACCAGGCCGGCTGGTGCTCGGCGAGCACCCCCAGCCAGCGGGTCACCTCGGGCTCGTGCTCGTCCCGGCCCGGCAGGTGGGTCACGAAGCCGCGGTCGCCGTCGAAGTTCAGCACCACCGTGATCCCGGCGGCGGCCCCGGTCACCTGGACCGAGGCCGACAGGTCGACGCCGGTCGCGGCACAGTGCTCGGTCACGACCTGCGAGCCCAGGTCATCGCCGAGCCTGGTGCAGACACCGGCCCGCACCCCGGCCGCGGCCGCCGCGGCGGCGCTGGTGACCGCCCCGCCGCAGGAGACCGCGAACTCGTCGGTGAAGACTTCCTCGCCCGGTCCTGGCAGCCGGTCGAGCTGGCCGAATACCAGCTCAAGGAAGACCGTCCCGAACGAGATCATGTCCACCGGGCCGTGCCCCCTTGCGTGCCGCCTCCCGGCCACGACCAGGTCGCGTCCGGGCGCCGATTTCCGGCTGTTCCGCGAGGATTCCCGGGACAGGTTACGGTTCGGCCACGAAGTCTGTTACGTCTTGGATAGTTAGGATACTGTCCTAACAATCTCCGTCCAAGAGGGGTCCGGCTTCGTTGACGAATCGGCAGGGTCGTGTTCGGGTTGAGGTCGATAGCCGCAGGCCGGGCGGCCAGCGGCCGCCAGCTCGGTCTGCCGCGCGCACGGTCGTCGAAGGTCCCTTCCGAAAGGGACGAACGCCTGCAGACATCCGCATCGCTGGACACACACGATGACTGATCGCTACGCGGATCGCATTCACGAAGGGCCGATGCAATGAGACGCCTTACCAAAATCGGACTCGGGGTCGTCGTCGGAGCTAGCCTGCTCGCCGCAGGGTGCAGCTCGAGCGGCTCTGGCGGGTCCTCGGGCAACAACGGGTCGGCCGGGCCGAGCGGCACGCTGACCATCGACAACGAGAGCGGCGGCAACTGGACCTGCGATTTCAACCCGTTCAACCTGTCGTACATCTCGTTCTCGCTCGGGACCGTCTACGAGCCCCTGATGTTCGTCAACACGCTGCAGAGCGGGGCGACCAAGCCCTGGCTGGCCACGGGTTACACCTGGGCCAACGGCAACAAGACGCTGACCTTCACGATCCGGGGCGGCGTGAAGTTCACCAACGGCGACCCGATGACCGCCGCCGACGTCGTCTACACCTTCAACCTGCTCAAGCAGAACAAGGTGCTCGACATCAACGCGGTCTGGTCGGTGCTGTCGAGCGTCACTCAGAAGGGCTCCAACCAGGTCGTGATGACCTTCAAGGCGCCCGCGGTCACGTACTTCTACTACATCGCCGACCAGATCGGCATCGTCGACCAGAAGATCTGGTCGAAGATCTCCAACCCGGTCAAGTACCCGGACACCAACCCGATCGGGACCGGCCCGTACACGGTCAGCGCCAAGACCTGCACGCCGCAGAACATCAAGTACGTGGCCAACACCCACTACTGGGTCAAGGGCACGCCGAAGGTCGGGACCGTGAACTACCCGGCGTTCCTGTCCAACGACACCGCGAACACCTTCCTGGCCAACGGCCAGGCCCAGTGGGGCAGCCAGTTCATCCCGAGCATCGCCTCGTTCCTGAAGGGCCAGCCTTCCATCAAGTGGTGGTTCCCGCCGGTCGCGAACGTGTCCATGTTCATCAACCTGACCAACCCGCTTCTCAAGGACGTCGCCGTGCGGCAGGCCATGGCCTACGCGATCAACCGGGCGAAGGCCTCCAAGCTCGGCGAGTTCGGCTATGAGCCCCCCTCGAACCAGACCGGCATCGTGACCCCGACCTTCAGCAAGTGGCTGGACTCCTCGCAGGCGGCCGCCTTCGGCAACAACTACGCGTACAACCCGCAGAAGGCGATCTCGATCCTGGAAAAGGCCGGGTACAAGAAGGGCTCGGACGGGATCTTCGCCAAGAACGGCAAGAAGCTGTCGTTCACGATCATCAACAACGGCGGGTTCTCTGACTGGGTCAACGCCGTCAACGTGGTCGTGGCCGATCTCAAGGCGGTCGGCATCCAGGTGACCCCGCAGAACCTGTCATCCACGTCCTACCAGGCCAAGCTGTACGCCGGGCAGTACGAGCTCGGCTACGGCGCCGAGACCGGCGGCCCGAGCCCGTACTTCGAGCTGCGGCAGTGGCTGTACTCGGCGAACTCGGCCCCGATCGGCACGGCGGCGGGCTCGAACTTCGAGCGTTACAGCAACAAGGCCACCGACGCGCTGATCAACCAGTTCCCGGCGACCACCGACCCGGCTCAGCAGCAGCAGATCGTGAACAAGCTCGAGCTGGTCATGCTGCAGGAGGTGCCGGTGATCCCGGTCACCGAGGCGGTCGACTGGTTCCAGTACGACACGGCCAAGTTCAGCGGCTGGCCGACCCCGGGCAACCCGTACGCCCAGCCGGCCGCGTACAACTACCCGGACTGGGCCCAGGTGATGATGCACCTGACCCCGAAGGGCTGATCGCCGCGGTTCCGGCTAGCCCCGAGCCGACGACGGGCGCTGTGCCCGCGCGTCCGCGGGGCTAGCCGGAACGCCGCACCGGGACCGACGATGGGGACAAGCACACGGGAGGACAGGACATGAGGTTCGCGCTGCGCCGCCTGGCCTTCTTCGCGCTGACCCTGTGGGCCGCCCTCACCCTGAACTTCCTGCTGCCGCGGCTGATGCCAGGCAATCCGGCCGTGGCGATGATCGCCAAGTTCAAGGGCGGCGTCTCGCCGCAGGCGCTGAAAGCGCTCGAGGCCCAGTTCGGTGTCCAGACCCATAAGGGCCTGATCAGCCAGTACGGCAGCTACCTGGCCAACATGGCGACCGGCAAGTTCGGCATCTCGCTGTCGCAGTACCCGGCCACGGTCTCGCACATCGTGCTGAACGCGATCCCGTGGACCCTCGGCCTGGTCGGGATCACCACGATCCTGGCCTTCTGCCTCGGCACCGGGATCGGCATCCTGGGCGCCTGGCGGCGCGGCGGCGCGCTCGACAGCATCATGCCGCCTACCTTCGTGATCACCTCGGTGATCCCGTACTTCTGGCTCGGCCTGGTATTCATCCTGATCTTTGGCGTGAAGCTGAAGTGGCTGCCCTACTTCTTCAGCTACGACTTCACGCTCACCCCGTCGTTCAGCGCGACCTTCATCACCAACGTGATCAGGCACGCGATCCTGCCCGCGGCGACCTTGCTGATCACGACCATCGGGACCTGGATCCTGACCATGCGGAACACCATGATCACGACGCTGGCCGAGGACTACGTGCGGATGGCCAGGGCCAAGGGCCTGTCCAGCCGCCGGATCATGCTCGACTACGCCGCCCGCAACGCGATCCTGCCCAACCTCACCGGCTTCGCGATGTCGCTGGGCTTCGTGCTCGGCGGCGCGATCCTGATCGAGTACGTCTTCAACTACCAGGGCGTCGGCTACTGGCTGCTGGCCGCGGTCAACAACGAGGACTACCCGCTCATGCAGGCCCTGTTCCTGCTGATCACGGTGGCCGTGCTGGCCGCGATCCTGGTCTCCGATATCGCGACCGCGATACTCGACCCGCGCACGAGGGACGCTGGCTGACCCATGGCGATGATGCGGTTGCCCACCGAGCCGGCCGGGCCAGGGCCTGCCCTGCCGGCCGCGACGGCGAGCACGCCAAGGAAGCCGGGCCTGCGAGCTTTGCACAGGATTGCCACCGCGATCCGGTCCAACCGCAAGGCGACCTGGGGCTTCGTACTGCTGGTGTTCTTCTGCCTGGTGTCGGCGTTTCCTGGGGTCATCGCGCACGACCAGCCGAACGCGATGGCCTACCCGACCGCGCTCGGCCCGTCGGCCAGGCACCTGCTCGGTACCACCGGACTCGGACAGGACATGTTCGCCCAGATCGTCTGGGGCGCCAGGCCGGTGTTGCTGATCGCGTTCGGCGCGGGCATCGCGGCCACCGGCATCGCTGTGCTGATCGGCGTGGCCGCGGCCTACCTGGGCGGGTTCTGGGACGCGGTGCTGAACCTGCTAACCGACGTATTGCTGGTGATCCCGCTGTTCCCGCTGCTGATCATCATCGCCGGGTACCTGCACAGCGCCGGCACGCTCGTGATGATCATGGTGATCACGGTTACCGGCTGGTCCTATACGGCCAGGCAGCTCAGGGCTCAGGCGCTGTCGCTGCGCAAGCGCGACTTCCTGGAAGCGGCCAGGGTCCGCGGCGAGCGGCCGGTGTACATCATCGTGGTCGAGATCATCCCGACCATGACCTCGCTGATCGTGGCCAGCTTCCTGACCAATGCGCTGTACGCCGTGCTGTTCTCGACCAGCCTGCAGTTCATCGGCCTGGGTGACCCGAACCAGGTGAGCTGGGGCACGATGCTGCGGGCGGCCCAGAACAACGAGGCGTTCCAGACCGGCCAGGCCCTGTGGATCATCGCCCCCGGCCTCTGCATCGTCGCCCTCGGAGCGGCGTTCGCCCTGCTCAACTACGCCTTCGACGAGATCGGCAACCCGGCGTTGCGACCGCTGCGGCAGGTCAAGAAGGCCCGCCAGCGCGCGGCCGCGGCCGGCCAGGGCCAGGGTCGCCGGTCGCTAAGGAGGACCCGTGTCGAGCCGAGCTGAGCCCGGCCAGGCATCCCCCGCGCCTGGGTCCCGGCGGGTACCGCTGAGAAAGCGCCTGCGCGGCCGGCATCTGGCCGCTCAGGCGCCGCAGGCCGGGCCGGCCGAGGGCTCGGCCCTGCCCGCCCACCCCGGCGCCATCCTGGACGTGCGCGACCTGTCGGTGGAATACCTGCTCGAGTCGGATGTCGTCGGAGCCGTCGACCACGTCAGCTTTGCTCTCGACCCCGGCGAGTTCATCGGCATCGTCGGCGAGTCGGGCTGCGGCAAGTCGACCCTGCTGTTCGCGATCGCCCAGCTGCTCAGCCCGCCGGCCGAGATCACCGGCGGCAGCGTGACCTTCCGCGGCCAGAACATGGTCGGCCTGACCGACGACGCGCTCACCGCGATCCGCTGGAAGGACCTGTCGGTGGTCATGCAGAGCGCGATGAATGCGCTCAACCCGGTCAAGTCCATCGGCGCGCAGTTCAAGGACGCGATGCGGGCGCACGGGATGAGCGATCGCGAGCAGATCGCCGCCCGGTCGGCCGAGGTCATGAAGATGGTCGGGATCGACCCGGTGCACCTGCGCAGCTATCCGCACCAGCTCTCCGGCGGGATGCGGCAGCGGTCGATGATCGCGATGGCCCTGCTGTTCACCCCTGAGCTGGTGATCATGGACGAGCCGACCTCCGCCCTCGACGTGGTCGCCCAGCGCTCACTGATGGTCCAGATCAAGGAGCTCCAGGAGAAGATCGGCTTCGCGGTCATCTTCGTGACCCACGACATGTCGCTAGTCAGCCACTTCTCCGACCATCTGATGGTGATGTACGCGGGCCAGGTCGCCGAGCTCGGTCCGACCAGGCAGCTATTCGACACCCCTAGGCATCCCTACACGGTCGGCCTGATGGACGCCTTCCCGTCGATCAGAGGGCCGCGCCGGCCGCTCAAAGGCATCCCCGGCAGCCCGCCCAACCTGGCCAGGCCGCCGTCGGGCTGCCGGTTCGCGCCGCGCTGCCCTCAGGTGACCGACCGCTGCGCGGAGCCGCCCGGGCTATACCAGGTCGACGGCACACTGGTCCGCTGCGTCCTGTACGAGGCGGAACTGCCGGCCCGGGCCACTCCGGCCGACCGGCGGGAAGGCGCCTCATGACCGCGCTGCAGGACGACGCTCCGCTGCTCCGCACCGAGAACCTGAGCCGGCATTTCAAGATCGGCGGCGCGGTCTCGCAGCACACCCTGCACGCCGTCGACGACGTCAACCTGGCCATCAGCGAACGGGAGATCGTCGCGCTGGCCGGGGAGAGCGGCAGCGGCAAGTCCACCATCGCCCGCTTGCTCGCCCAGGTGTACTCGCCCACCAGCGGCCAGGTGTACTTCGAGGGCAAGCCGCTCTCCTCGATCAGGTCGCGGGCCGACCGGCTGCGCTACAGCGGGCTGGTTCCGATGGTGTTCCAGGATCCGTTCGCCTCGATCAACCCGGTCTTCCGGGTCTCGCACGGAGTGCTGCGGAGCCTGAAGCTGCACCGGCCCGAGCTGTCCAGGGAGCAGCGCCACGACGAGGCGGTCCGCGTCTTCGACGTCGTCGGACTGTCCCCCGCGGCCGACGTGCTGCAGCGCTATCCGCACGAGCTGTCCGGCGGCCAGCGCCAGCGGGTCGGCTTCGCCCAGGCCCTGGCCATGCGTCCGAAGCTGATCCTGGCCGACGAGCCCGTCTCGATGCTGGACGTGTCGATCAGGATCGGACTGCTGAACCTGATGGCCGACCTGCGCGACCGCGAGGGCGTCTCGATCCTGTACATCACGCACGACCTGGCCAGCGCCCGGTACGTGGCCGATCGCCTCGTCATCATGTACGCCGCCCAGATCGCCGAGTCCGGGCCGATCGAGGAGGTGCTGGCCAGGCCGCGGCACCCGTACACCCAGCTGCTGCTATCGGCCGTGCCCGACCCGCGGGCGCCGCTCGGCGTCGGCGCGGAAACCGACCGCGGCGAGCCGCCCAAGGTCATCGACCCGGAGCCCGGCTGCCGGTTCCGCTGGCGCTGCCCGCTGGCCATGGACACCTGCCAAACCGTCACCCCGGTACTCAAGCCGGCCGCCGCCGGGCACGAGGTCGCGTGCCATGTCGCGCAGTCCGGCGCGGAAGTGAAGGCGTTCTGATGAAGGTAGCGGTCATCGGCGGCGGCTCGACGTACACCCCGGAACTCATCGACGGATTCGCCAGGCTCGCCGACCAGGTCCAGATCACCGAGATCGTGCTGGTCGACCCGGACGCCGGCCGGCTCGGTGTGGTCGGGCCGTTCTCGGCCCGGATCATGCGGGCCTACGGCCACCCGGCCCAGGTCCGCTGGACCGCCGACCCCGACGACGGCCTCGACGGGGCGGGCGCGGTGCTGCTGCAGCTGCGGATCGGCGGCCAAGCGGCCCGGCACCGGGACGAGACCTGGCCGCACAAGTGCGGCTGCGTCGGCCAGGAGACGACCGGGGCCGGCGGGTTCGCCAAGGCCCTGCGCACCGTGCCGGTCGTGCTGGACATCGCCGAGAGGGCCAGGGCCAGGGCGCTCCCCGATGCCTGGCTGATCGACTTCACCAACCCGGTCGGCATCGTCACCAGGGCCCTGCTGGACGCCGGCCACCGGGCGATCGGTCTGTGCAACGTCGCGATCGGGTTCCAGCGGATCTTCGCCGGGATGTTCGGCGTCGAACCCGACCGGATCAGCCTCGGCCACGTCGGGCTGAACCACCTGACCTGGGAGCGGTCCGTGCTGCTGGATGGCCGCGACGTCCTGCCCGAGCTGCTCGCGACCCGCGGGGCCGACCTGGCTGCGCTAGTCGAGCTGCCGCTGTGGGTGCTGGAGCTGACCCAGTCGATCCCGTCGTATTACCTGCGCTACTTCTACGCCCACGATCAGGTCGTGGCCGAGCAGCTGACCAGCGCGACCAGGGCCGAGCAGGTGGCCCAGATCGAACTCGAGCTGCTGGCGATGTACGCCGACCCGGCCCTGGACCGCAAGCCTGACCTGCTCGGCCAGCGCGGCGGGGCGTTCTACTCAGAGGCGGCCGTGGCACTGCTGGCCTCGCTGGTCAACGACACCCGCGACACCCAGGTCGTGAACGTGCGGAACAACGGCACGATGCCGTTCCTGCCCGACGACGCGGTGATCGAGGTGCCCTCGGTCATCGGCCGTGACGGCGCCACGCCGGTCGGGTTCGCGCCGCTCGACCCGCTGATGCGGGGCCTGACCGCGCACGTGTCGGCCTATGAGGAGCTGGCCGTCGAGGCGGCCAGGCGGGGCGGCCGCGACCGGGTCCTGCGGGCGATGCTCGCGCACCCGCTGATCGGCCAGTATGACCAGACCGAGCAGCTCACCGACTTGCTGCTGGCCGAGAACGCCGCGTTCCTGCCCTGGGCGGACCAGAAGTGACCGAGCCGCTCCCGGCCGCGCTGGCGGTCGACGGCGGGAACAGCAAGACCGATGTCGCGCTGATCGGCGGCGACGGCACGGTGCTCGCGCTGGTCCGCGGTCCCGGCATGCCGATCCGGCTGGGCGAGCCGACCGTCAGCGTGATCGCCGGCCTGATCCGCGAGGCCGCCGATCTGGCCGGCCGGCCAGCCACGGACGGCCCGGTGGCCGACTGTCTGGTCGCCTGCGTCGCCAACGTCGACCTGCCGGCCGAGGTACACGAGCTGGAGCGGATGCTGACCGAGCGGAGGTTCGCCGGCAGCACCCAGGTCGCCAACGACACCTTCGCGGTGCTGCGGGGCGGCCTGGACGACGTGCCCGCGGCCGGGGCCGCCCGGTTCTGGGGGGTCGGGGTCACCTGCGGGGCCGGCATCAACTGCATCGCGGTGGCTCCCGACGGGTCCACCGCCGGGTTCCTGGCCCTGGGGATGACCACCGGCGACTGGGGCGGCGGCATGGGCCTGGGGATGGAGGCCCAGTGGTACGCCGTGCGGGCGGCCGACGGCCGGGGACCGCGCACCGTTCTCCAGCAGACCGTGCCCGCCTACTTCGGCCTGTCCGAGCCGCTCCAGGTGGCCGAGGGACTGCACGTCGGGCAGATCCCCTGGGACAAGGTGGCCGGCCTGGCCCCGCTCGTCCTGCAGGCGGCCGACGCGGGCGACCAGGTCGCCAGGAACCTGGTGCTCCGGCTCGCCGACGAGATCTACCTGCTCGTCAAGAGCTCGGTCACCCGGCTCGGGCTGGGCGGCCAGCCGGTACCCGTGGTGCTCGGCGGCGGCGTCCTGGCGTCGGGAAACGACCTGCTCATCGGCACGATTACCCGGCAGATCGGGGCCGACTTCCCGGCCGCCGAGGTCCGCGTCCTGCGTCAGCCGCCGGTCGCCGGGGCGGCCCTGCTCGGCCTGGACGCCGCCGGTGCGCCGGTCTCGGCCAAGCAGCGGCTGCGGGCGGCGTTCGCACGCCGGCTTGCTCCGCTGTCCTGACCGGCCTGGCCCGGCCCGAGCACCGCGCCGTGCGGTTGCCCGTCCCGCTCTGCCGCAATTCAGTACAATTAGCGGCGCAGGGAGTTCCTGACCCTGAATTTCCGACTGAGGGACACTGTGACCGTTCCGAGCACTCCCCGCTCGACGGCCAGCAGGCACCGCCGGCATCCGATCAGGACCAAGACGCTGGTCCTGATCGCCGT
>DASWAH010000307.1:0-12588 GCA_036391235.1 Streptosporangiaceae bacterium | reverse complement strand
CAGGTGCGCCCCGGTCGGGCCGACGAACGACAGGGCCAGGTTCGGCGCGTTCGGGTTGAACGGGGCGATCGCGCCGCCGATCACGGCGACCAGCGTGGCCAGTGCGATCACGGCGGCCGAGAGCATCCCCGCGAACCCGGTGCCGCGCAGCAGCCCGGCCGCCCGCCCGCGCCTGGTCATGGCAGGCGCCTGGACGGTGACGAGGGGAACCGCGGTGCTCATTGCACGCCTCCGGCATGACACATCACTGGGCCCGGCTCCCCAGCGTGACCCGCGGGTCGAGCACGGCGTAGGCGAGGTCGACCACCATGTTGATCACCACGAACGCGGTGACCAGCACTAGCGAGATGCCCTGCACGACCGCCAGGTCCTTGTTCTGGGCCGAGGTCACCAGATAGGCGCCGAGCCCGTTCAGGCTGAACGCGGTCTCCACGACCGCTGCCACCGCGATCAGCGAGGCGATCGTGATACCGGAGACCGTGGTGATCGGGATCGCCGCGTTGCGCAGGATGTGCCGCCTGATCAGCTGACGGCCGGGGATGCCGCGGCTGACCGCCGTCTGCACGTGCTCACGGTTGGCCTCCTCGCGGATCGCCGACCGCGTCACCCGGGCCACGATGGCCAGCGATGACAGCGCCAGCGCGAAAGCCGGCAGTGTCAGGTGCTGGATGTTGCTGATCAGGTCTGTGCCGTTACCCAAGGCGGGGAACCACCTCAGCTTCACCGCGAACAACGCGATCAGGACGATCGCGGCCACGAACGACGGAATCGCCGCCGAGATCGCGCTGCTCACGAGCACCGAGGTATCCGTGATCCCGGGCCGCAGCCCGGCCAGGACGCCCAGGCCGATTCCGATGATCAGGATGATCACGGACGCGTACAGCACCAGCCCGGCCGTCGTCCAGATCCGGGACGCGATCAGCGACGTGACGTTCTCCCGCAGCGTGATCGAGATGCCCAGGTTGCCGTGCAGCGCGTTGTTCAGCCAGTACCAGTACTGGGCGAAGAACGGCTGGTTCAGGTGATAACGCGCTTCCAGGATCTTCAGGCTGCTGGCGGGCAGCGAACGACCGCCGGACAGCGCCGCCACCGGGTTCCCCGGCGCCAGGAACAGCGCGCCGAAGATCACGAAGCTGGCGACCAGCAGGCTGGCGACCAGCATCGCCAGCCTGCGGGCCAGGAACCGCCAGCGCACGAGCTCACCGCCCGCCCAGGCTGTTCGCCCAGGGCGCGAACATGTAGGCGAACGAGGCGGTGGATCCGGTCAGGTTCTTGGACAGGATCAGCAGGTTGGTCGGCTGGACGTTGGGGATCCAGGGCAGGATCTGGGCCGCACGCTGCTCGGCCTTGGCGACCAGGGCGGCCCTGGCGCTCGGGTCGGCGGTCGAGCGGGCGGTCTCCAGCCAGTTCAGGATCTGCTTGTCGTCGAAGTTGTCGTAGTTCTGCGACCCGCCCGGCACGACCAGCGTGGACAGCAGCGCGGCCGGGTCGGCGTAGTCGCCGTAGTTCACGGTCAGGAACCCGTCAGTTCCGGCCCGGGCCTTGGGGTCGATGAAGAAGTTGATGTAGTTCTGCGCGGACACGTTCTTCAGCACCGTCTTCAGCCCGATCGCGTTGGCCGCGGCCTGGTAGGCGCCGGTGACCGCGGCGATGTTGGCGATCTGCTGGGACGTGCCGATCGTGAACGTCTTGCCGGTGGCGCCGGCCTCCTTGATCAGCTTCTTCGCCTTGGCCAGGTTGTACGCCATGGCCGGCGAGGCGTTGTAGGCCTTGTCGAACACCGTCTTGCCGTAGCCGAACACGCCAGGGTTGGACAGCCAGTGCGGGATCAGCGCGGCGCCCTTGTAGACGTTGGCCACGATCGCCTGCCGGTTCAGTGCCAGCGAAAGCGCCTCGCGGACCCGGACGTCACCGAGCACGCCCTTGAGGTTGTCGACGATGAACGCGTCGGTCGACCAGCCGTCGCCGTTGTAGATGTTCACCGCGTTGCCCGCCTTGAGCTGCGGCAGCGTGGACAGGCCGCCCGAGGTGAAGGTGCCCTGGATCGCCCCGGTGGACAGGCCGGAGGTCAGCTCCGTGTCCGAGGCGACGCCCTTGATGATGATCTGCTTGACCAGCGGCTTGACCGACGGCTGCCAGTAGTGCGGGTTCGGCACCGCGGTGACGCCGACGCCCGGCACGAACGACTTCAGCATGTAGGCGCCGGTGCACATGATGCTGCCGGACGGCGTCCCGTACTTCTTGCCTTCCTTCTGGGCGAACGCCTTCTCGATCACGATGCCGGGCATTGAGGCCAGCTCGCCCTCCAGCCAGTAGTCCGGCTGCTTCAGCGAGATCGTGACCTGGTTGCTGCCGGTCGCGGCGATCGACTTCACCCGGCTGAACACCAGCGTGTAGAACCCGCCGAGCTTCGGGCTCATCGCCCGGTCCAGGCTGTACACGACGTCGGCCGGGGTGACCGGATGGCCGTCCCAGAACTTGGCCCCGGGCTGGATCGTGAACACGAACGTCGTCGGCGACGGGTTCGAGACGGTCGCCAGGCCCGGGCCGATCGACCCGTCGGGCGACTGCTTGAGCAGCGACTCGCACATCAGCGAGTCCGCGGTGTTCTCCGGGTAGTCGAACGCGAAGATCGGGTCGAGCGAGTTGACGTCCCGGTACACCGCCCAGGTCACCGAGGAGACCGGCTTGGTGCCCGGCGTGGTCGAGACGACCAGGCCCTTGGTCGGCGAGATCGTCGTCCCGCCGTTGTTACCGCCGCCGTTGTTGTTGCTGGTGCCGGGCGCGGAGCGACCGCACGCGGCCAGCGCGAGGGCGGCCGCGGCCGTCGCCGCGAGAGCGGACAAGGCCATCCGCCGGCGTGTTCTCCTGGCCATCTGTCCTCCTCGATCGGTGCCGGGTCCGTGGCCCGCGGCGGTTGGGGTGCGGGGGTACTACGTGCGCTGGTAGGCGACCGCGCCGCGGACCCAGGTGGTCGCGACGCTGGCCCGGCCGATGTCGTGCGGCGCGCAGTGCGCCAGGTCGGCGTCGGTGACCGCGAAGTCGGCGTCCAGGCCGGGCCGGATCGCGCCGGTGACATCCTCCAGGCCGTTCACCCGGGCACTGCCCGAGGTGTAGGCGCCGAGGATCACCTCGCGGTCCAGGGCCTGCTCGGGCAGGAACGGCTCGGCGGCGCTGTGACCTGGCCCGGCCGGCAGGGCCCGGTTCACGGCCACGTGCGCGCCGAGCAGCGGATCCGGGCTGGACACCGACCAGTCGCTGCCGCCGGCCAGGGCCGCCCCGGCCGCCCGCAGCGACTCGAACGGGTACTGCCAGGTGCTGCGCCGCTCGCCCAGGAACGGAATCGTCAGCTCGTCCATCTGCGGCTCGTGCGTGGCCCAGAGCGGCTGCATGTTCGCGGTCGCGCCCAGAGCGGCGAACCGCGGCACGTCGTCCGGGTGCACGACCTGGATGTGGGCCAGGTGGTGCCGCTGCCCGCTGTCGCCGTTGGCCTCGCGGGCGGCCTGGATCGCGTCCAGCGCGTTCCGGACGGCCCGGTCGCCGAGCGAGTGGAAGTGGACCTGGAATCCCTGCGCGTCCAGCGCGGTGACGAACCGCGGCAGCTCGGCCGGGTCGATGAAGTCCAGACCGGTTACCTCGGTCGCGCAGCCGTGACCGTCCAGGTAGGGCTCGAGCATCGCAGCGGTGTGGTTCTCGGCCACTCCGTCCAGCATCATCTTCACGCTGGTTGCCCTGAATCGGTCGCCCCTGGCCTCGCGCCGCCGCTCGGCCATCTCGGCGACCTGCTCGATCCCGCCGTCGCGCTCCCACCACATCGCGCCGACCACGTTCACCAGCAGCGTCCCGGCCGCCGATCCGCGCAGGTAGGCGTCGACCGGGTCGGGCAGCCCGGGCCGGCTGCCGACGATCGCGTCCTGCCAGCCGGTGATGCCGAGCGACAGCAGGTAGTCCTGGGCGGCCAGCAACCCGGAGTACCAGTCGTCCACGGTCGATTCGGGGATCAGCCGCCCGACGAGCTGCTGGGCCCCTTCCTGGAGCATGCCGACCGGCGCGCCGCTGGCGTCCCGCTCGATCCGGCCGTCGGCTGGATCGGGGGTCGAGGCGTCGATGCCGGCCAGCTCCAGCGCGCGGCTGTTCACCCAGGCGCCGTGACCGTCCCGGTTGGGCAGGAACACGGGCCGGTCGGGCACCAGCGAATCGAGCAGGTCCTTGGTCGGCACCCCGCCGGGGAACGCTTCCATCGACCAGCCGCCGCCCAGGATCCACTCGTCGCCGGGGTGCGCGGCCGCAAAGTCGGCAATGATCCGCGCGTACTCGTCCGCCGTCACCACGCCGGACAGGTTGCAGCGGCGCAGCCGGTCACCGGCGAACACCGGATGCACGTGCGCGTCGATGAAGCCAGGCAGCAGCGTGCCGCCGCCGAGGTCGACGAGCTCAGCGCCGTCCAGTCTCCCGGCCTCGGAGTCCGGGCCGACCGACGTGATCGTGCCCCCGCTCACCCGCACGACCGTGCCCGCGGGCAGGAAACGCGTGCCGTCGAAGATCGTTCCGTTGCAGAACGCCAGGTCGGGACCGGACCGCACGTAGACCTCCCGGTTCTGGCCGGTATTGCCGGTGATTACATCACTTGCCCGCGGGCTTAGTCAATGCTTGTGACAAAGCCTTGTCGGCAGTGCGACGGCCAGGTAACTTCCTGCGTATCGAGGGCACGGCGAGGGCGGGCGATGGCCACACAGCGGACGGGGCGGCGGCTGCGGCGCGGCAGCCTGACGCCCGACATGATCGTCGCGGCGAGCTTGCGGCTGCTGGACGCGCGGGGCTCGGTCGGGTTCAGCCTGCCCAAGCTGGGCAAGGCCCTCGGCGCCGACCCGACCGCGGTCTACCGGCACTTTGCGAGCAAGGATGACCTGATGCTGGCGATCGCCGACCGGCTGATCGAGGAAGCCATGGACGGCCTGGTTGTGCACGCGTGCTGGGTCGAGACCATCGCCGAGACGACGAGGCGGCTGCGGGCCACGTACCTGGCCCATCCGGCGGCCGCGGCGCTGTCGGCGTCGCGCACGACCCAGCGGCCGGCCGAGATGCGGATCGTCGACGTGCTGATCGGGGCGATGCTGCAGGCCGGCTTCGAGGACGCCCAGGCCGCGATCACCTACCGGGCGGTCGGCGACTTCGCGCTGGCCTGGGCGGGCGGGGAGGCAGCATTCCTCGCGCTCGACCCGGCCCTGCAGCGGTCGGACCGGGCCGCCTGGACCCGGGCCTACCTCGCGGTCGACAAGGCCGAGCACCCGAACATCTGGCAGGTCCGCGACGAGCTGTCCGGCGTGACCGACGACGCCATCTTCGAGGCGATCCTGACCCTCGTCCTGGCGGGCCTGCAAGCGACCGCCCCGCGGCCGTGCGCGTGCCCGCGGCACGCGCCGGCCGCCGCGACCGCCGGAGCGGTGAGCGCGTCATGACCGGGCGGCTGAGCAGGCGGCCCGCCGGGCTGCCTGGCGGGGCGCCCAGCGGGCCGGCCAGGCTGCGCGAGCTGCTGGAGTCGGGCCGCACCATCGTTGCTCCTGGCGCGTTCGACCCGCTGGCCGCCCGGCTGGTCGAGGAGGCCGGGTTCCCGGCCGTTTACATGACCGGCTTCGGCACGTCGGCCGCGCTGCTCGGGCGGCCGGACGTGGGCTTGCTGACGATGACCGAGATGGCCGACAACGCCGGGCGGATCGCCGGCTGCGTGGACATCCCGGTGATCGCCGACGCCGACACCGGCTACGGCAACCCGCTGAACGTGATCCGAACCGTCGGCGCCTACGAGGCGGCCGGGGTGGCCGGCCTGCACATCGAGGACCAGGTCGCTCCGAAGAAGTGCGGGCACATGGCGGGCAAGCACGTCATCGCGCCTGATGAGATGGCGCAGAAGGTCCGGGCGGCCGTCGAGGCCAGGTCCGATCCCGATTTCGTCATCATCGCCAGGACCGACGCGCGCGCGGTCGAAGGGCTGGCGGCCGCCCTGGACCGGGCCCGGCTGTACCGGCAGGCGGGCGCGGACGCGCTGTTTATCGAGGCCGTCGTGACCGAGCAGGAAGCCGCCCAGGCGGCCGCCGCCTTCCCCGATGTGCCGCTGTTGTTCAACTGGGCCGAGGGCGGCAAGACCCCGCCGATCGGCCTGGACCGGCTGACCGAACTCGGTTACCGGATCGTCATATTCCCGATCGGCACCTTGCTCGCCGCAACCGGCGCGATGCGGGCCATACTGCGAGAGATCGCCACGGCCGGCACCCCCGCGGCCATGCTGGGCGCCCTGCCCAGCTTCGGCGAGTTCACGGAGTTCATCGGACTGCCCCAGGTCCGCGACGTGGAGCAGCGTTACGCGTCCCCGGCCGAGGGGACCTGATCGGAGGTAGCGGTGGCAGCGACAGTGAACCGGGCCAGCATCTCGACCGAGCTGGCTCACGCCATGATCGGCGCGGCCGAGCGGAAGGCGGCCGAGATGGGGCACCCGTTCGTGATCGCGATCGTGGACGAGAGCGGCGTGCTCAAGGCGCTCAGCCGGATGGACGGGGCCGCGCTGCTGTCGGTCCAGGTCGCCCAGGACAAGGCCTACACCGCGGCCGGCTTCGGCATGGCCACCGACGCCTGGCACGAGTTCGTGAAGAACGACCCGCCGCTGGCGATGGGCGCTGCCCCCGGCATCGACCGGCTGATCGTGTTCGGCGGCGGGTTCCCGATCACGGTCGGCGACGCCGTGGTCGGCGCGATCGGAGTCAGCGGCGGGCATTACTCCCAGGACATGGAGGTCGCCCAGGCAGGCCTGGCCGCCGTGCCGTCCTAGCTGGCCCAGCCGGCCGGATCCGGCCGCAGCAAGCCAGCCGCGTTGTCGTGCAGGATGGCCCGCTGCTCGTCGTCGGTGAACCCGAGCCGGCTCACCGCCCGGACGGCGTCCTGCGGGTCGTCGAGCGGGAAGTCGCTGCCGAACACCACCCGGTCGGTGCCGGCCTTGCGCAGCACCCAGGCGAACTGCTCGGCGAACGGGCCGCCGGCCAGCATCAGGCCGGTCGCCGAGATGTCGATCCATACCCGCCGGGACCACCAGGGGTAGCGCGCCAGCACCTCGTACACGAGCAGCTGCGGAAAACCTGGCCCGTGGGCGTGAGCGAGGATCAGCCGGGACTCCGGTACGGCCATGGCCAGCTTGACGAACTTGCCCGGCTGGTCCGCGTCCCAGGGCGACCAGGCGTCGAACAAGACAGGCAGGCCTCGCTCGGCCGCCCGCCTGACCACCTCGGTCACGGCCGGATCGGCGACGTCGAACTCCTGCGTGTTGGGGTGCAGCTTCAGCCAGGCGGCGCCCGCCTCCGTGACCCGGTCGATTTCATCCAGCGCCGCCGCGCCGTCGGCCGGGTGCACGGAACACACCGGGAAGTAGAACCCGCCGGATTCCTTGGCTAGCGTCAGCACCGCGTCGTTGCGCGCCCGGGTCTGCGGCAGGTCGTCCTTCGGCGCCATGACCAAGGCGGCGGCGCGGCTGATGGCCGACCCTTCGACCAGTTCCCGGTACCGCTCCGGCGGGTGCGGATCGGCCGTCATCTGATCGCCGAGTCCCAGCATCGGGTGGGTGTGCCCGTCAATAACCGGACCCTCATACACGCCGCATCACCACTCCCAGCCGATCGTGCTGTCGTGTCCCATGCTTTGATCGTTCGGTGTGAGCCCTGAGTCGTCATCAGAGTCGTCACCAGAGTCGTCACCAGGTACGGCGGTCGTCACCGGGGCCGGGTCCGGCCTCGGCCGGGCGATCGCGCGCACACTGCTCGATTCGGGCTGGCGGGTCGCGCTAGCCGGCCGCCGCGAAGAGCGGCTGCGCGAAACGGCCGGCCCCGACGGCGGCCCGGCCGGGTCCGCGCTGGTCGTGCCGGCCGACGTGACCGAACCGGCATCGGTGCGGGCGCTCTTCGCGGCGGTCACCGAGCGATGGGGCCGCCTCGACCTGCTGGTCAACAACGCCGGCACGTTCGGGCCGGACGGCCCGGCCGACGAGTTGTCGCCCGAGCGCTGGCAGGCCATCGTCGCGGTCAACCTGACCGGATCCTTCCTGTGCGCGAGCGCGGCCGTCCGGCAGATGAAGGCGCAGCACCCGCCGGGCGGCCGGATCATCAACAACGGCTCGATCTCGGCTCACAGCCCGCGGCCCGGCAGCGTCGGCTACACCGCGACCAAGCACGCGATCACCGGGCTGACCAAGTCGCTGTCGCTGGACGGCCGCCGGTTCGGCATCGCCTGCGGCCAGATCGACATCGGCAACGCCGCCACCGAGCTGACCGCCGGAATCGCCTCCGGCGCCCGCCAGGCCGACGGATCGGTCAGGCCGGAGCCGGTGTTCGACCCGCAACTGGCCGCCGACGCCGTCCTCTACATGGCCTCGCTCCCCCTGGACGCGAACGTCCAGTTCCTGACCATCACCGCCACCGCGATGCCCTTCATCGGCCGCGGCTAGCCGGGTTAACCGGCCAGGGAACCCATCGGGTCCCAGGCCGGGAGGACGATCGGCTCGCCTCCGAGCGCCTGCTGCAGTTCAGCCGGGAGCAGGTCACGCCGGGCGGCGATCTCGAAGACGTACTCGTCGAACCACGAGTCGTTCATCGTGTAGAAGCCGTCCTTGCCGCGCTCGCTGCCCCAGCTGTTCTCGACCCGCCACTTGCGGGTCTTGCCGTCGGCGATGTCCACCCCGGTGAACAGCATCGCGTGCGTCATCAGGGTCTCGTGGAAGATCAGCCGGTCGGCCTTGGCCAGCGCGAAGTCGGTCCCGTAGACGCCAGGCAGGTCGTACAGGTTGGCGTCCCAGATGCCGTACTCGTTGCTCATCATCTGGCCGACATCGCAGCCGAACCAGACCGGCTCGCCGCCTTCGAGCACCTTGGCCGCGATCTGCTTCATCGTCGGCATGCTGACATTCAGGTAGGTGACCGGCGGCGCGCCGAGCACGTTGCCCAGGTACTCGACCGTGAACGTCTTGCCCTCCGGGCTGGTCGGCCGGGGGTCGTGCACCAGGCAGACGTAGTCGTCGAGCGGCAGGTCGACGTACTTGGCCGCGAACTCGACCGGCGTGAGCTCGCCGTCCCGGTGGAACTCCTTGTCCTTGTCGGTCCACTGCCAGTCGAACCGCTCGGGCGGGGTGCCGAGGTGGATGCAGAGCACCCGGTAGATGACCCGCAGGATCTCGGCCTTTTCTTCCCTGGCCGCCTCGATCCCGGTCTCGCGGGCCGCCCGGACCGACTTGGCGCCCTGGCGCAGCAGGCTGCGCAGCACCCCGTTCATCCGGCCGGTGTCCGACGAGCTCTGCGTCTCCGGCATGAACGCCTTAGGCACCAGGCCGTGCTTGCGGACGATCGCGACGAACATGTTCCACTGGCCGCCATCCTCGGCCGCGGCCTCGAGCAGGTGGGCGACGGTGCGGTCGTCGATGTCGCGGTCGGCGGTCTCGATGACCGCCTCGAGGAAGTAGTTGGCCCGCTCGATCTTGTCCCAGAACATGGCGTAGTTCTGCGAGAATTCGAACTCCTTGAGGCCCATTTTGGCCGCGGCGCCGACCCGGAGCAGGTTCAGCCCGGCGAACAGCCAGCACCGGCCGCTGCGCTGCTGGTCGGTCACCTTCCAGTCGTCGAGGTGCACCGACAGCGCGTGGTCGGTGCTGTTCACGATCTCGCGGTTGATCGCGACATCGTCGATGCTCACCCTGGTCACCGCGTTCTGCGCGAGCCGGTAAGCCGGGTTGGCGGAGAAGTCCTTGCGCAGCAGTTCCAGGTCGTCGGCGGCCAGCATCCGGTCCATGCAGAGCACCCCTCTTCGTCGAGTCTCGCCCCGGTATACGTCTGCCTGTCAATGTATCAACGCAAGAGCCGACGGCAGGACCAGCCGCGTACTTCATGAAACCAGCGGGATTAGCTGGCGGCGCGGCGCGGGCGCGCGTCCCGGCCCGGCTGCGGCCGGCCAGAACGCGGCCGGCCGGAACGCGCATGGCCCGGGCGGCCTGAACCTGAGCCCGATCCGGAGCGCGCGCCTGGCCGCCCGGACCGGCCGGAGGCCGGACCGGTCAGTTCGGTCCGCGGCGCGATCGAGGTGACCGGGATCGGCGTGCCCGACTCGGCCAGTTCCCTGACCGCCTCGTGGCCCGGCTCGACCCGGTGGCTGACCGACAGCACCCCGGCCGCGTCGTGCATCTTGCCCACATCGCGGACCTGCCCGGGCTCGACCAGCGCGACGACCGCACCCGTGGCCCCGGCCCTGGCCGTCCGGCCGGACCGGTGCAGGTAGTCCTTGTGGTCGTTGGGCGGGTCGTAGTGCACGACCAGCTCGACGTCGTCGACGTGGATCCCGCGGGCCGCGACGTCGGTCGCGACCAGGACTCGCGGCGAACCCGCCGCGAACCCGGCCAGCGCCCGCTGCCGCTGGCTCTGGCTCAGGTTGCCGTGGATGGCGGCCGCGGCCACGCCGGCCTGGGTGAGCTGCCTGGCCAGCCGGTCGGCGCCGCGCTTGGTCCTGACGAAGAACAGGGTGCGCCCCTCCCGGCCGGCTATCTCGGCCGCGATGGTCATCTTCTCCCCGGCCGGCAGCACGAACACCTGATGCGGGACGTCGGTCGCGGTCGCGGTCGGCGCGACGGCGTGCAACGCCGGGTCGGTCAGGTAGCGGGTAACCAGCCCGGCGACCCCGCGGTCCAGGGTGGCCGAGAACAGCATCCGCTGGCCGCCCGGAGTCGCGTCCAGGATCCGGGTGACCGACGGCAGGAAACCCAGGTCGGCCATGTGGTCGGCCTCGTCGAGGACGGTGACGGCGATGTCGTCGAGCGTGCACGCACCTCGTTCCATCAGGTCGATCAGCCGCCCCGGGGTGGCGATCACGATGTCGACGCCCCGGCGCAGCCGGTCGATCTGGCGGCCGAGCGCGACGCCGCCGTAGACGGTCATCACGCTGATCCGCAGGCTCTGCCCGAGCGGCACGAGAACGTCGGCTACCTGCAGCGCGAGTTCCCTGGTCGGGACGAGGACCAGTCCGCGCGGCGCCCGCTCCCGGCGGCGGCCGGAAGCGGCGGCCGACCCGGCCAGCCTGGTCAGCATGGGCAGCCCGAAGGCCAGCGTCTTTCCCGAGCCGGTCTGAGCCCGGCCGAGTACGTCCCGGCCGGCCAGCGCGTCCGGCAGGGCGCGGGACTGGATCGCGAACGGCTCGCGGATACCGCCCCGGGCCAGCTCGGCGACGAGCGGAGCGGGCAGCCCGAGTTCGCTGAACGTGGCCGGCGCGGGCGCGGGGACGGCCATGGCCGCGGTCAGGGCCCGGTCCAGGCTCAGCGCCTCCTGCTCGGCGGCCCGCCGGGCCTCGCTAGCGGCCGAGACGGGCCGCGGTCCGCCGCGGCCGGGACGGCGCGGAGACTGACCGTAGCCACCGTCGCGGCGCGGCGGACGCGCCGGACGTCCGCGGCCGGAGAATCCGGAGGAACCGGAGGAGGCCGTGCGGGCACGACCGGATGAGGCCGCGCGTGAGCGGCCGGAGTATGAGGACAAGGATGAGCTCCGTCTGAGGTCTCGTGGGCCGCATCGTGCTCAGAGACATCAGCGAAACGGCGATCGGATCTTCGCCGAGAGACAGATTGCTCACAAGAGCGACCGTGCGGGCAAGCTGCCCGCGTCCGCCGCGGCATTCACCGCGACTGCGGGTTCAGCCTACCAGGCGGGCGGCGCGGGCCGACAAATAGACGCGCTCGGGGCGGCTGGCGGTTCGGCTGGCCGCCTCGCGGTAGGCCGCCGCGGCGCCGGCCAGGTCGCCGGCCTGCTCCAGCATGTGGGCCCGGGCCGCATGCAGCCGGTGGCTGCCGCGCACCAGCGGATCGGACGCCAGCGACGCCAGCACGGCGAGGCCGGCTTCCGGCCCGTGCACCTCGGCCACCGCGACGGCCCGGTTCAGCGCGGTCACCGGGTTCGGCGCGAGCTGAACCAGCAGGTCATACAGGCCGAGGATCTGCGGCCAGTCGGTCGCGGCCAGGTCGGGCGCCTCGTCGTGGACCGCCGCGATCGCCGCCTGCAACTGGTAAGGGCCGACTTGTCCCTGCGGCAGTACCTCGCGCAGCAGTTCCGCCCCTTCCTTGATCTTTCCGGCATCCCAGCGGCCGCGGTCCTGCTCGCCCAGCGGGATCAGCGACCCGTCAGGCGCGGTGCGGGCCGGGCGGCGGGCGTCGGTCAGCAGCATCAGGGCCAGCAGGCCGGTCACCTCGGCATCGTCCGGGACGAGCCGGCCGAGCCACCTGGTCAGCCTGATCGCCTCGCCGGAGAGCGACGGCGCGGTCAGGCGGTTACCGGATGTCGTGGTGTACCCCTCGTTGAAGATCAGGTACAAGACGTGCAGTACCGCGTTCAGGCGTTCCGCCCGGTCCTTTCCGGCCGGCACCGCGGCCGGCTGGCCGCTGGCCCTGATCGCCGCCTTGGCCCGGCTGATCCGCTGGGCCATCGTCGCCTCGGGCACGCAGTAGGCCGCCGCGATCTGAGCGGTCGACAGGCCGCCGACCGCCCGCAAGGTCAGCGCGATCTGGCTGGGCGCCGTCAGCGCCGG
>DASWAH010000306.1:0-3849 GCA_036391235.1 Streptosporangiaceae bacterium | reverse complement strand
CCTCGGCCCCAACCTCGGCGTGGTCGAGCTGACCATCGCCCTGCACCGGGTGTTCGATTCCCCGGCCGACCCGATCGTCTGGGACACCGGGCATCAGTCTTACGTGCACAAGCTGCTGACCGGCCGGATGGACGGGTTCGGGGCGCTGCGGCAGAAGGGCGGCGTCTCCGGGTACCCGAACCGGGCCGAGTCCGAGCACGACTTCGTCGAGAACAGTCACGCATCGACCAGTCTGTCCTACGCCGACGGCCTGGCCAAGGCGCTGCACCTGCGGGGCGAGACCAGGAGGCGGGTCGTCGCCGTGATCGGCGACGGGGCGCTGACCGGCGGGATGGCCTGGGAGGCGCTCAACAACATCGCCGGGGCCAAGGACCGCCCGGTCGTCATCGTGGTGAACGACAACGGCCGGTCCTACCAGCGCACCATCGGCGGCCTGGCCGACCACCTGGCCTCGGTCCGGGTGTCCCAGCGCTATGAGCAGGTCCTCGACCTGGTCAAGACCACGCTCTCGCACACCCCGCTGGTCGGCCCGCCGATGTTCGAGACCCTGCACGGGATCAAGAAGGGCCTGAAGGACGTCCTCCAGCCGCAGGTGATGTTCGAGGACCTCGGCCTGAAGTACCTCGGCCCGATCGACGGCCACGACGAGCAGGCGATGGAACACGCCCTGAACCGGGCCAGGGAGTTCGGCGGCCCGGTGCTGGTGCACGTGATCACGCAGAAGGGCCGTGGCTACGCCCTGGCCGAGGAGAACGACGAGGACTGCCTGCACCAGGTCCAGCCGGGCGCGCCGGTTCAGCTCAACGGAACCCGCGGGCCGGCCCACGGGGGTCAGGCCAACGGGGCCAAGGCCCCGGCCACCACGGCCAAGCGCGGCTGGACGCAGGTGTTCGCCGAGGAACTGGCCGACATCGGCGCCCGCCGCCCTGACGTCGTCGCGATCACCGCGGCCATGCTGCACCCGACCGGCCTCGCACAGTTCGCCCAGGCGTACCCGAACCGGGTGTTCGATGTAGGTATTGCCGAACAGCACGCGGTGACCAGCGCGGCTGGCCTGGCGATGGGCGGCATGCACCCGGTGGTCGCGATCTACGCCACCTTCTTGAACCGGGCCTTCGACCAGGTACTGATGGACGTCTCGATGCACAAGCTGCCGGTGACGTTCGTGCTGGACCGGGCCGGGGTCACCGGACCCGACGGGGCCAGCCATCACGGCATGTGGGACGGCTCGCTGCTGCAGATCGTGCCGGGCATCAGGGTCGCGGCGCCGCGGGACGGCACCAGGCTGACCGAGCTACTGCGGGAGGCGGTCGGGATCAGCGACGGCCCGACGGCGCTGCGGTTCCCGCGCGGCACCGCGCCCGAGGACCTGCCGGCGGTCGGCACCCTGGGCGCGATGGACCTGCTGGCCACCCCGGCCGACGGCATGGCCAAGGACGTGCTGCTGCTGGCGGCAGGCCCGATGGGCGCGGTCGCGGTGGACGCGGCCGGCCGCCTGGCCGAGCAGGGCATCGGGGTCACGGTGGTCGACCCGCGCTGGGTCAAGCCGCTGGACCAGGAGCTGAACGCGGCGGCGCTGGCCCACCGCATGGTCGCGACGGTCGAGGACAACGGCCGGGCGGGCGGCTTCGGCGACGCGGTTGCCCGGCACCTGCGCGATGCCGGCATCGACACCCCGGTCAGGACGTTCGGGCTGCCGCAGCGCTTCCTCGAGCACGGCGAGCGCGGCGAGGTGCTGGCCGAGGCCGGGCTGACGCCGCAGCAGCTGGCCCGCGCGATCACCGAGGCCGTCGCGAGAATCACGGCCGACCTAGTGTCCGATCACGAGTCATAACTCCCCGCCGTCTCGATCTGGGCGGTCAGCGGAACCTGGCCGGCGGCCGGCTGTCCGCGTCAGCATGCCGCTGCCTCGGCCGGCCGGCGCCCCCGGCCGGGCGGCCCGGCCGAGCAGGCCGGCCGTGTCGCGCAGGAACGCGATCAGTTCTGGCGGGTCGAGCACGGTGAACTCCGCGCCCAGTTCGGCCAGGTGGAACGTGAGCGCGCCGAGCGAGTTCGACCCGGTTCGAGCAGGCAGCGGCCGTCGCCGGCGTCGCTGACGACCCCCGAGCCGGGCGAGAACTCCCTGGCCACGTCCCTGGCCGGCGCGCTGACCAGCACCCTGGCCTGGTAGCGGTAGGGACCTGAGGTGACCGCGGACGCGACGAAGGCTGCCGGGTCCGGCGGATCGCGGGGCACGAACCGGCCGCCCGACGGCACTGCCGTGCCGATCCGGTCGACCCGGAAGGTCCGCCACTGCGCGTGGTCGGTGTCGTAAGCCATCAGGTACCAGCGGTAGCCGGTGCTGACCAGCCGGTATGGCTCGACGATCCGGCTGGAGCCCTCGCCCGCGCGGTTGCTGTACTCCAGCCGGAGCCGCTCCCGGCGGCGGCAGGCCGTGGCGAGACTTGTCAGCCTGGCCGCGTCGACGGCCGGGTCGGCACCGGGCAGTGCGACCGTGGCGTGCTCCAGCGCGGCCGTGCGCTCCCGCAGCCTGGCCGGCAGGACCTGGTCAAGCTTGGCCAGCGCGCTCAGGCAGGCCTCCGGCAGGCCGGCCACGGTATGGCTGGCCGCGCTGCGCAGGCTGAGCACGACGGCGATCGCCTCGTCGTCGTCGAGCAGCAGCGGGGGCAGGGCCCGGCCAGGGCCGAGCCGGTAGCCGCCGGCCACGCCCGGCACCGAATGCACCGGGTAGTCCAGGTCGCGCAGCCGCTGGACGTCCCGGCGGAGGGTGCGGACGGTGACGCCGAGGCGGCCCGCGAGTTCGGCGCCGGTCCAGTCCGGCCTGGCCTGCAGCAGCCCGAGCAGCCGCAGCAGCCGGCCTGCGGCTGGCCCGGGGGGACGACCCCCCGTAGCCCCCCGCGATGTCTCGCGCACATCATCCAGTATTGCCGCGATTGAGGACCGGAACTGTCCTCAATCTGGTCTAGCCTTCTGCGGTATGGACATGGACTGGAGCAATTCGCTGGCCGAGCAGCTCGACTGGCAGTGGCAGAACCACTTCAGGCCGCGGCTGCGCGGGCTGACCGACGAGGAGTACTTCTGGGAGCCGGTGCCCGGCTGCTGGAGCGTCCGGCCCCGGAGCGCGTCGACCGCGCCGCGGGCGGCGGGCTCGGGGGACTGGGTCTACGAGTTCGCGTACCCGGAGCCCGATCCGCCGCCGGTGACGACGATCGCCTGGCGGCTCGCGCACCTGATCGTGGGCGTCTTCGGTGCGCGCAACGGCTCGCACTTCGGCGGACCGCCCGTGACCTGGGACTCCTTCAGTTACGCAGGCTCGGCGGCTGGGGCCCTGGCTCAGCTCGACGAGGCGTACGCGACCTGGAACAAGGCGGTGCGTGCACTCGGGCCTGACGGCCTGGCCCGGCCGTGCGGGCCGGCCGAGGGGCCGTATGCCGAGTACCCGCTGGCCGAGCTGGTGCTGCATATCAACCGCGAGGCGCTGCACCACGGCGCCGAGATCACGCTGCTGCGCGACCTGTACCGGGCGAAAGTAACGAACCACGATGCCCTATGACTTTCAGATAGCTGTGGACACGAGCGCGCCGCACGAGCTCGCGGACTGGTGGGCCGAAACCCTCGGCTGGGACGTCGAGCCGTCCGACGAGGCGTTCATCAAGAGAATGATCGCCGAGGGCATGGCGACCGAGGCCGACACGATCACGCACGACGGTGCGCTGGTCTGGCGGGACGGCGCCGCGATCCGGCATCCGGACGCGCCGTCCGGCCTGGCCAGACCGCGAATCCTGCGTCAAGGGACTTACCGAGCCAGGCGCGACGTTCCTGTGGAACGGTTCGCAAGGTCCGCCCGCC
>DASWAH010000305.1:0-13170 GCA_036391235.1 Streptosporangiaceae bacterium | reverse complement strand
AGCACGACCAGGGCTGCGACCAGGCCGGTGCTGGCCGACCGCCAGTCCCTGGCCGTGCCCGCCGCGAGGACGATCGTCGTAGCTTCGACCGCTTCGACGGCGCAGGCCAGGAAGACCGCGATGAACAGCGCTCCCGCGCCCATGGTGCCTCCTTCGAAGATGCGAATCAGTGTAACCGCTGTCAGGTCGCTCAGCTGACAGCGGTTACGTTTCCGCAGCTACCGACGCGCCACAGGATGGCCGGTGCTGGCGCCCGGCGGCAAGATCTCCCCGCACCGGCACTGGCTAACCGTGCCCTGGTCGGCCTAGCATTCCGGTCGTGGCCATGCTTTTCGGATTGACCAAGCGGGTGCTCGTGGGCCGCCCGATGCAGAGCGAGCACCTCGGGCACACCCTGCTCCCCAAGAAGATCGCCCTCCCGGTCTTCGCCAGCGACGCGCTCTCCTCGGTCGCCTACGCGACCCAGGAAATCCTGCTCGTGCTGTCCCTCGGCGGCATCGCGCTGCTGCACTACACGCCCTATATCGGCGCTGGCGTCGGCGTGCTGATGCTCGTGGTCGTCGCCTCCTACCGGCAGAACGTGCACGCGTACCCCTCGGGCGGCGGCGACTACGAGGTCGCGACCACCAACCTGGGGCCCAAGGTCGGCCTGACCGTGGCCAGCGCGCTGATGGTGGACTACACCCTGACCGTCGCGGTCTCGGTGTCGGCCGGGGTGGCCAACCTGGCCTCGGCCTTCACCGGCCTGAACTCCTACGTGACAATCCTGTCGGTCGCGATCGTGGCCGTGATCGCGGTGATGAACATGCGCGGGGTGCGCGAGTCGGGCACCGCGTTCGCGATCCCGACCTACGTCTTCATCGGCGTGGTCGCCCTGCTGATCGTCTGGGGCCTGACCAAGGTTGCCCTCGGCCACCCGCCGGTGTCCGAGAGCGCGCACCTGAAAGTCCCCCCGGTCGCCACCTTCGGCGGCCTCGGCCTGGCGTTCCTGCTCCTCAAGTCGTTCTCGTCCGGTTGCACTGCGCTGACCGGAGTGGAGGCGATCAGCAACGGGGTGCCCGCGTTCCGGCCGCCGAAGAGCAAGAACGCGGCCAGCACGCTGGCCATGCTGGGCATCATCGCGGTCTCGATGTTCGCCGGGGTGACCGCGCTGGCCCTGATCAGCCACGTGCACCTGCTGCCCGACGGGGTCCAGCGGACCGTGATCGCGCAGGTCGGCCGGGCCGTGTTCGGCGGCAGTTCGCCGCTGTTCTACCTGCTCCAGTTCGTCACCGCGCTGATCCTGGTCCTGGCCGCGAACACGGCCTTCAACGGGTTCCCGGTGCTGGCCTCGATCCTGGCCAGGGACGGCTACCTGCCGCGCCAGCTGCACAACCGCGGCGACCGGCTGGCCTTCAGCAACGGGATCCTGCTGCTGTCCGGATTCGCGATCTTGCTGATCGTGGTCTTCAACGCCTCGCCGACCCGGCTGATCCAGCTCTACATCATCGGCGTGTTCGTCTCGTTCGTGTGCAGCCAGACCGGCATGATCCGGCACTGGAACCGGAACCTGAAGCTGACCACCGACCCGCGGGTCCGGCGGCACATGAAGCGCACCCGCGTGATCAATTCGGTCGGCGCCGTCTTCACCGCCATCGTGCTCTGCATCGTGCTGTCGACCAAGTTCATGAGCGGGGCCTGGATCGTGGTGGTCGCGATGCCCGCGATCTGGCTCACCATGCGGGCGATCAGCCGGCACTACCAGTCGGTCGCGCTCGAGCTCGCGCCGCCGCAGGACAAGCCGGTCACGCTGCCGTCCAGCAACCGGGCGATCGTGCTGGTCTCCAAGCTGCACCTGCCGACGCTCCGCGCGCTCGCCTACGCCAGGGCGACCCAGCCCAGCCACCTGGAAGCGGTCACGGTCAGCGTGGACGAGGCCGAGACGGCGCGGCTGCGCGAGGAGTGGGACTCCAGGGGCATCCCGATCCCGCTGACCGTCGTCGCGTCGCCCTACCGGGACATCACCAAGCCGGTACTGGCCTACGTGTCCCGGCTGCGCCGGGAGAGCCCGCGCGACGTGGTCACCGTGTTTATACCCGAGTACGTGCTCGGGCACTGGTGGGAGCAGGTGCTGCACAACCAGAGTGCGCTGCGGCTCAAGGCCAGGCTGCTGGCCCAGCCCGGGGTGATCGTGGCCAGCGTGCCCTACCAGCTGCGCTCGGCGGCCAAGTCGATGCCTCCGCTGGCCCATCCGGTCCCGCACCCGGCCGAGCCGGACCCGCCGTTCACCAGCGAGGCCGCCCAGGCCGTGACGGCGCGCCAGCGCCGGGAACACGAGCACCGGGAACACGGGCACCGGGAACACGAGCAGCAGCAGCACGAGCACGGGCTGGCCAGGCTGCGCCACCATGTGGCCGCCGCCCACGAGCAATATCAAGCAGAGGAACTCCAGGCCAGGATCGCTGCCACCGACGCCACGCCGATCGCCCGGGTCGGTGACCGCGAACAGGCCACGGTGGCCGGGACGCTGCGGGCGGTCACCGTGCGGCCGCGCGGGAGCAGTCCCTCCCTGCAGGCCGACCTGTGGGACGGGTCAGGCAGCATCACGCTGGTCTGGCTGGGCCGCCGTGAGATCCCTGGCATCGAGCCTGGCCGGCACCTGGAGGTACACGGCCGGATCGCCCAGCACCGCGGGGTCAGGACGATCTTCAACCCGGTCTACGAGCTGCGGCCGCCGGGTGGCGACACCTCGGAGCCCGCGCAGGTGAACCGGTAGCCCATGCCGGGCTCGGTGCGCAGGTAACGCGGCTGGCCGGGGTCGGCTTCGAGCTTGCGGCGCAGGTGGGCCATGTACACCCGCAGGTAATTGCCCTCGGTGCCATATTCCGGCCCCCAGACCTCCTGCAGCAGCTGGCGCTGGGTGACCAGCCGCTCCCGGTTCCGCACCAGCACCTCCAGGAGCTGCCACTCGGTCGGGGTGAGCCGGACGTCGGCGCCGGCCCGCCTGACCCGCTTGGCCGCCAGGTCCACGCTCAGCTCGCCCGCCGTGACCACCGGCTCGTCCGGGGCAGGCGCGGCCCGGCGGGCCGCCGCCCGCAGCCGGGCCAGCAGCTCGCCCATGCCGAACGGCTTGGTCACGTAGTCGTCGGCCCCCGCGTCCAGGGCGGCGATCTTGGCCGACTCCTGACCCCAGGCCGACAGCACGATGATCGGCACTGAGGACCAGCCGCGCACCCCCGCGATCACCTCGGTCCCGTCCATATCGGGCAGGCCGAGATCGAGGATCAGCACGTCGGGCCGGTCCCTGACCACCGCGGCGAGTCCCGAGGCGCCGTCGTGAGCCGTGCTGACTTCGAACTTGTGCGCGGTCAGGTTGATCCGCAGGGCCCGCAGTATCGGCTCCTCGTCATCGATGACCAGGACCCGGGTCACGGGTCCGCGGCCAGCGTCGTGCTGGCACCCGCGGCCGCGGCGGCGACCGGCAGGCGCACCCGCATCGTCAGCCCGCCGCCCGGAGTGTCCAGCGCCGTCACCGATCCGCCCATCGCGGACAGGAACCCGCGGGCGACCGCGAGCCCAAGTCCCACGCCGGTGCCGCCGCGCGCGTCCAGCCGCTCGAACGGCTCGAACATGAGCGCCTTCTTGCCATCGGCGACGCCGGGGCCGAAGTCGATGACGTCGAGCAGGACGCCATCGCCGTCGGCCCTGGCCACCATCAGCGGCGGCCGGCCGGCCGGCGAGTGCGCGATCGCGTTCGCGAACAGGTTGGCCAGGACCCGCTCGAGCAGGCCGGGATCGGTCCGCACGAGCGGCAGGTCGTCGGGCACGATCAGCCTGACCCGGTCCTCGGCGTCGTGGCCGGCCAGCGGCGCGACCTCGTCGACCGACGCGGGCCGCAGGAACGGCTCGAGCGAGCCGGTGGCCAGGCGGCTCATGTCCAGCAGGTTGCCGATCAGGTCGTTCAGCCGGTCGGCCGACTCCTCGGTGGTCGCCAGCAGGGCCGCCTCGTCCGGCTCGGACAGCTCGACCCCGGTCTGGCGCAGCGTGCTGATGCTGGCCTTGATCGAGGCCAGCGGGGTGCGCAGGTCGTGGCTGACCGCGGCCAGCAGCGCGGTCCGCATCCGGTTACCTTCGGCCAGCGCCTCGGCCTGGGCGGCCTGAGTACGCAGCCGGTCCCGGTCCAGCGCGGCGGCGGCCTGGGCCGCGAAGCCGTCCAGCAACCGGGGCCTGACCGGCTCGTCCTGGCCCGCGATGGTCAGCACCAGGTCAGAGCCGGCCAGCACGGTGACCGGCTCGGCGTCGTCAGGAGCCGTCCCGGCACTGGCCACCCGCACCCAGGAGCCGGCCACCCGCTCGGACAGTTCGGCCCGGCCGCCTTTGCTCTGCACCAGGTGGGTCAAGATCGCGGCCGGCGTGTCCTCGCCGCCGAGCACGGTCTGGGCCAGCGCGAGCAAGGCAGCCGCGTCCTCCCGGCTGCGCGCCGCCTGCACGGCGCGACGGGCGGCCAGGTGCACCACGCTGCTCACCGACACGGCCACGGTGATGAACAGCAGCAGGGCCAGCATGTTCTGCGGGTCGGCGATCGTGAAGGTGTGCACCGGCGGCGTGAAGAACCAGTTCAGCAGCAGGCTGGCGGTGACCGCGGCCGCGACCGCGGGCCAGAAGCCGCCGGTGACGGCGACCGCGACCACGCAAGTCAGGTAGATCAGCAGATCGTCGGACAGGCTCAGCCAGCCCTGGGCCGGCACCAGTACCGCGGTCAGCAGCGGCAGGACGGCGACCAGGGCGATGCCGGCCAGCTTGCGGCGGCGGTCAAGCCCGCCCGGCCCGCGGGCCGGGCGCAGCCAGCCGCGGACGCCCGGCGGCGACACCTTCACGCCTTCCAGTGTGTACGACGCGGCGATCTTGCGCAGCACCGCGCCGGCCGCCATCGCGGCCAGCCCGGTCCCGCTCAGCACCAGGGCGGCCAGCGCGCCCGTCTGCCAGGTCACTTGCAGTTGCGCATACGGCGGACGGGAGAAGCCGGCCACCGACAGCCAGGCCGCCGCGACCAGGAACAGGGTCGCGCCCGGCTCGGCGATCAGCCCGGCCGCGCCGGTCACGACGGCGGCCAGCAGCAGCACCCAGCCGCCCGACACGGCACCGTGGGTGGCCGCGGCCAGCGCGCCGGTAACCAGCAGGGCGGTGCACCCGGCCGGGATCGCGAACGGCGCCGCGATCCTGCGCCTGATGATTCGGGACCCGGCCGGACCCGGCGCCCCGGCGCTGGCGGCAGGCTCAGGGACTGCGGAATCACGGGCATTCAGCTCGTCGTGCTGCACGCATCCAGTTCACCGCCGCGCGGCCGGTCCTTGGCCGATATTCACACGCCCTTAACGCGGCTCCCGGCCGAATTGACGTGGCCTTAACAACGACGTCAGGCCCGGCCGATCAGGACGGTCGCGCCGAGGTCGGGGTCGGTGGCGACGGACGGATCCAGGCCGGCCGCGGCCAGCTCCGCGGTCGCCCTGGCGATCTGGCCGGAGGCGGCCTCGACCAGCAGATGGCCGCCCGGCCTGAGCCAGCCTGGCGCCCCCGCCGCGGCCCGGCGCAGCACGTCGAGCCCGTCCGGCCCGCCGTCCAGGGCGAGCCTCGGCTCGTAGTCCCTGGCCTCGGGCGGCATCGTCGCGACCGCCTCGGTCGGCACGTAGGGGATGTTGGCCGCGATCACGGCCACCCGCCCGCGCAGCCCGGGCGGCAGCGGCTCGTACAGGTCGCCCGCGTAGACCGCCCCGCCGACCGGGGCCAGGTTCGCCCTGGCGTACCTGACCGCCTCGGGTGACAAGTCGCAAGCGTGCAGCTCGATGCCGGGTACCCGCTGCGCGATAGCCCGGCCGATGGCACCGGATCCGCAGGCCAGGTCGACCACGATGACGCCAGGTACGGCGAGCTCGGCGGCCCGCCTGACCAGCAGCTCGCTCCGCCGCCTGGGCACGAACACGCCGGGCCCGACCGCGATCCGCAGCCCGCAGAACCCGGCCCAGCCGAGCAGGTGCTCCAGCGGCAGCCCGGCGGCCCGCCGCCGCACCATGTCCTCCAGGCCGGCCGCGGACGCGGCCGCCCCGGCCAGGAGTTCCGCCTCCTCCTCCGCGAACACGCAGCCGGCCGCGCGCAGCCTGGCAGCGATGGCGGCCAGGTCGGCCGCGGGATCGTCGGCGGCGAGCACAGGCCCACCCTAAGGGCCGCCGGCCAGGCACTAGGCTCGGTCGCGTGACAGCAACCCTTCGGACCACCAAGTCAGCGGCGCCCGAGGTCAGCGCCGACGCCATCGTCGTCGCCATCCGGCCGGGGAAAGACGGGCCGCGGCTAGCGGCCGGAGCAAGCGCGATCGACGCGGCCATGGGCGGCGGCCTGACGGCCACCCTGGCGGCGCTCGGCGCGACCGGAAGGGCCGAGGAGGTCACCCGGCTGGTGTCGGCCGGCGCCCTGGCCGCCCCGCTGGTCGTCGCGGTCGGCATCGGCGACGCGGCCGATACCGATCCCGGTGATGCCGACGCCGAGGGGCTGCGCCGCGCGGCCGGCGCGGCCGTGCGGTCGCTGGCCACGCCCGGCATCGCATCGATCGCGCTCGCGCTGCCGGCCGCAGACGCTATCAGCGCCGAGGCAGCCGCCCTGGGCGGGCTGCTCGGCAGCTATTACTTCGGCCGCTACCGCAGCAACGGCCGGCCGGCCGCCGACCTGATCCTGATCGGCACGGGCGACCACCTGACTGTCGCGGCGGACCGGGCCCGGGTGCTGGCCGACGCCGTCAGCCTGGTCAGGGACCTGGTCAACACCAGCCCGTCGCACCTGTACCCGGAGACGTTCGCCGACGAGGCGGCCGCGGTCGCGCAGCGGGCCGGCCTGGCCATCGAGGTGCTCGACGAGCACACCCTGGCCAGCGGCGGCTACGGCGGCATCACCGGGGTCGGGCAGGGCTCGGCCCATCCGCCGCGGCTGGTCCGGCTGGCCTACCGGCACCCGGACGCGACCAGGACGCTGGTGCTGGCGGGCAAGGGCATCACGTTCGACTCGGGCGGCCTGTCGCTCAAGCCGCCCAAGGCGATGGAGGCGATGAAGTCCGACATGGGCGGGGCGGCCGCGGTGCTGGCCGCGCTGCAGGCCATCGCCGCCCTGCGGCCGGCCGTCAACGTGGTGGGCTACCTGCCGCTGGCCGAGAACATGCCGGGAGCCGGCGCCCAGCGCCCGTCCGACGTGATCACGATCTTCGGCGGCACCACGGTCGAGGTGCTGAACACCGACGCCGAGGGCCGCCTGGTGCTGGCTGACGCGCTGGCCAGGTCGGCCGCCGACTCCCCCGACGTCCTGATCGACATAGCGACTCTGACGGGCGCCCAGGTGGTCGCGCTCGGCACCCGGGTCAGCGCGGTCATGTCGAACGACGACGCCTTGCGCGACGCGGTGGTCGACGCCGCGACCAGGTCAGGCGAGGCGATGTGGCCGATGCCGCTGCCCGAGGAATTGCGCAAGGGACTGGACTCGAAGGTCGCCGATCTCGCGAACGTGGCGGCCGAGCGCGACGGCGGCATGCTGACCGCGGGCCTCTTCCTGCGGGAATTCGTACCGGAAGGCGTTCGTTGGGCTCATCTGGACATCGCGGGGCCGTCGTTCCACGAAGGCGAGCCGTACGGCTACACCCCCAAGGGCGGCACCGGCGTCGCAGTTCGTACGCTGGTCCAGGTCGCACAGGATGTGGCGGACGGACGGCTGTAGGTGACCACGAGCGAAGAAGAGCCAACGGCGGCTGAGGTAACGAGGAGCATGTGGTGAGCCAGACCGACGAGACCGTGACCTACGACATCGTCATCCTGGGCGGCGGTAGCGGAGGCTACGCCTGCGCACTCCGGGCGGCCGAACTCGGCCAGCGGGTCGTGCTGATCGAGAAGGACAAGGTCGGCGGCACCTGCCTGCACCGTGGCTGCATCCCGACCAAGGCGCTGCTGCACGCGGCCGAGGTGGCCGACCACGCTAAGGACGCGGCCGGCGTCGGCGTGCGGGCCAGCTTCGACGGCATCGACATGCCCGCCGTGAACAGCTACAAGGACAAGGTCGTCGACCGGCTGTGGAAGGGCCTGCAGGGCACGCTGGCCAGCCGCAAGGTCGAGGTCGTCTACGGCGACGGCCGGCTGGTCTCGCCGACCGCGGTGGCGGTCGGCGACACCGTCTACTCCGGGGCTCACGTGGTGCTGGCTACCGGCTCGGAGCCGCGGTCACTGCCCGGGCTCGCGATCGACGGCGAGCGGGTGATCACCAGCGACCAGGCCCTGCGGCTGGACCGGGTGCCCGCGTCCGCGGTGATCCTGGGCGGCGGCGTCATCGGCGTGGAGTTCGCCAGCGTGTGGCGGTCGTTCGGGGCCGAGGTGACGATCGTCGAGATGCTCCCGCACCTGCTGCCGCCCGAGGAGGAATCCAGCTCCAAGCTGCTCGAGCGCGCGTTCCGCAAGCGCGGCATCAAGTACCACCTGGGCACCAGGTTCACCGGGGTGAAGGACACCGAGGGCGGCGTCAGCGTCAGCCTGGAGGACGGCACCACCATCGAGGCCGAGCTGCTGCTGGTCGCGGTCGGCCGCGGGCCGGTCTCGGCCGGGCTCGGCTACGAGGAGGCCGGGATAGCCATGGACCGCGGGTTCGTGCTGGTCGACGAGTACTGGCGGACCAGCGTTCCGACGATCTCGGCGGTCGGCGACCTCACCCCTGGCCTGCAGCTCGCGCACGTCGGCTTTGCCGAGGGCATCGGCGTGGCCGAGCGGGTGGCCGGATTGCCGGTGACCCCGATCGACTACGACGGCGTGCCCAGGGTCACCTACTCCGATCCCGAGGTCGCCTCGGTCGGCATCACGTCGGCGACCGCGGCCGAACGTGGCATCGAGACCACCGAGGTCACCTATAACCTGGGCGGGAACGGCAAGAGCGTGATCTTGCAGACGCAAGGCGCGGCCAAGGTGATCGCGACCGCCGGCGGCGGGCCGGTACTCGGCGTCCACCTGGTCGGGGCCAGGGTCGGCGAGCTGATCGCCGAGGGCCAGCTGATCTACAACTGGGAAGCCCTGCCGGCCGAGGTCGCGCAGCTCATCCACCCGCATCCGACCCAGTCGGAGGCGATCGGCGAGGCGCACCTGGCGCTGGCCGGGAAGCCATTGCACTTCCATTCCTGAGCGCTATCGGGAATGCCGGAAAACTGAGGGAACTGAGCGAAGGAGTCAGCGCAAGCCATGTCGGTCTCCGTATCCATGCCGCAGCTCGGCGAGAGCGTCACCGAAGGCACCGTGACCCGCTGGCTCAAGCGCGAAGGCGAGCACGTCTCGGCCGACGAGCCATTGCTCGAGGTGTCCACCGACAAGGTGGACACCGAGATCCCGTCCCCGGTGTCCGGGGTCCTGCGCGGGATCACCGTGGCCGAGGACGAGACGGTCGCGGTCGGCGCCGAACTCGCGGTCATCGACGAGGACGGCGCGGCCGGCAGCGGCCAATCCGAGCCGGCCCAGGCCGAGCCAGCCCAGGCCGAGCCGGCCCAGGCCGAGCCAGCCCCGGCCCCACCTCAGCCAGCACCGCCCGGGCCGGCTCAGGAAGCTCCGGCCCAGCCGGAACCAGCCCCGGCCCCGGCTCCGGCCGCGGCGCAGCAGCCCTACCAGACTCAGCCGTACCAGGAGCAGCAGCCGTATCAGCAGCCGCAGCAGCCTTACCAGCCTGCGTACGAGCAGCCCGCCACGGGTTACCAGCCCGCGACCGGGTACGAGGGCCCGCCGTCCTACGCAGGCCAGGACCAGCAGGCCGTCAGCGAGCCGTACGCGCAACCCGGTAGCTACCAGGTCCCGGCACCGGCCAGCGCGTCCCAGGCGCCCTATCAGCCGGCCGCTTATCAGCCCGCGGAGCCGCCCGCCGCGGCCCAGCCTGCGGCACCGGAACCGGCTCAGACCGGGGCCGGCGAGGGAGCCGAGAGCCCGTACGTGACCCCGCTCGTCCGCAAGCTGGCGTCCGAGCACGGCATCGACCTGGCCACGGTGACCGGTACCGGGGTCGGCGGCCGGATCCGCAAGCAGGACGTTCTGGACGCGGCCAGAGTGCAGCGCGGTGGCGAGGCGCCGCGTCCGCCGGCAGTGCCCGCCGCACCGGACGCAGCGGCCGCACCCGCTGCCCCGGCACCGCCGCCGGGTCAGGCGGCCGCACCGCCGCCGGCGCCGGCCCCGCGCACGATCCCGGCGCCGTCCAGCCTCCGTGGCAGCACCGAGCGGCTGACCAGGGCCCGCCAGGTGATCGCCCAGCGGATGGTCGAGTCGCTGCAGACCTCGGCCCAGCTCACGACCGTGGTCGAGGCCGACGTGACCGCGATCGCGAGGCTGCGGGACCGGCACCGGGGCGCGTTCGAGGCCAGGGAGGGCGTCAAGCTGTCGTTCCTGCCGTTCTTTGCCCTGGCCACGGTCGAGGCGCTGAAGGAGCACCCGAAGGTGAACGCGGTGATCGACACGGCGGCCGGCACGGTTACCTACAACGACGCCGAGCACCTGGGCATCGCGGTCGACACCGAGCGCGGTCTGATGGTCCCGGTGATCAGGAACGCAGGCGACCTGAACATCGGCGGGCTGGCCCGCAAGATCGCCGACCTGGCCGCCCGCACCCGGGCCGGCCAGGTCAGCCCGGACGACCTGTCCGGCGGCACGTTCACGCTGACCAACACGGGCAGCCGGGGCGCGCTGTTCGACACCCCGATCATCAACCAGCCGCAGGTCGGGATCCTCGGCACCGGCACCGTGAACAAGCGCGCGGTCGTCGTCGACGACCCGGACCTGGGCGAGGTGATCACGGTCCGCTCGATCGTGTACCTGGCCCTGACCTATGACCACCGGCTGGTCGACGGCGCCGACGCGGCCAGGTTCCTGGTCACGATTAAGAACCGGCTCGAAGAAGGTGCGTTCGAGGCCGAACTGGGCAGGTAGCCGCGATGCGCGTTGCTATCACGGCCGCTTCCGGCCTGATCGGATCGGCGGTCGCCGCCAGCCTGGCCGCGGACGGAGCGGAAGTGCTGCGCCTGGTCAGGCGCGAGCCCAGGTCGGCGGCCGAGGTCCGGTGGGATCCGGCCGACCCGGCGAACGGCCTGGACCCGGCCGCCCTGTCGGGCGTGGACGCGGTCGTGCACTTGTCTGGTGCCCCGATCGCGTCCGGGCGCTGGACCCCGGCCCGCAAGGCCGTGCTGCGGTCCAGCCGGATCGACTCGACCACGACCCTGACCCGGGCCATGGCCGCGGCCGACCCGGCTCCGCGCGTGCTGGCCTGTGCGTCCGCGATCGGCTATTACGGCGAGACCGGAGACCAGGTCACCGACGAGACTGCACCGCAAGGTTCGGGGTTCCTGGCTGGCCTGGTGCGCGACTGGGAGGCCGCAGCCGAGCCGGCCAGGGCAGCCGGAATCCGGGTCGCGCACTTCCGGTCCGGCGTGGTGCTGTCCCGCGACGGCGGCATGCTCGGCCAGCTCTTGCTGCCGTTCCAGTTCGGACTGGGCGCCAAGGTCGGCTCGGGACGGCAGTACCTCAGCTGGATCGGCCTGACCGACGAGGTGCGGGCAATCAGGTTCCTGATCGACAACCCGGGCACATCGGGTGCCTACAACCTGACCGCCCCCGATCCGGTCACGAACGCGGAGTTCACCAGGGCGCTGGCGGCGGTGCTGCACCGGCCGGCCCTGCTGGCGCTGCCGTCGGCGGCGCTGCGGACCGTGCTCGGCGAGGTGGCCAGCGAGCTGCTCGGCAGCCAGCGGGTGGTCCCGGCCCGGCTGCTGGAGGCCGGGTTCCGGTTCGAGTACCCGGATATCGCCACCGCCCTGACCCGCGAGCTGCGGCGGTAACGGTCAGTCGGCGGGCGGCGCCTGGCCGCGCCGGCGATGCGGCCACCGGGAGCGCAGCCACCGGCGCTCGCGCAGGCGCTGTCGCATGACCTTGGCCAGCGGGGTGCGGACCGCGGGCCCGAGCAGCGGGATCTGCCACAACGGCGGCACCTTGCCGGTCAGGCCCTCGTAGCGCATCATCTGGCCGATGGCCATCCGCAGCAGCCGCCGGGCCATCAAGATCGCCAGCAGGGCCAGCGGGACCTCGACGAGCACCGCCGACAGCAGGCTCGGCAGGAACCCGCCGGTCCTGACGTCGAGCACCACATCGAACCAGGCGTCGCACAGCAGCAGAGTGGCCAGCACGATGAGGCAGATGATCAGGATCTGGCGGCGGCGCCAGGCCGCCCAGCCGCAGGCCGCGAACATCACCAGCTCGGCCACGTCGAAGCCGACCCAGGCGCCGCGCCAGCTGCCGGTGTGATAGAACGCGGGCAGCGTGAGCGCCAGGACCGCGATCCAGATCACCATGAACACGCACGCGGCGGCCGCGAAACCGACGACGGCGTACCACTTCCAGGTCGTGCCGGGGACCGGCGTGTTCTCCTGCTCGATCGCCACCAGCGCCTGCATGAGCTTGCGGCGCTGATCAACGCTCATCTCGATCAGCACGTCGGGATCGATCATCTTGTCCATTGCAGCTGAAAGGGTAGCGGACGGCACGCTGGCCACGGCGATCGCAGCCCTGCGTCGCCCGGCCGGTGACTGCCCGTCGCGGGCTAGGCTGAACGCATGGCCAGTGACCTCGTCTTCATCCGCGCGGGCTTCGGCGACGACGCGGTCGGCTACGAGCAGGCCTGGGACCTGCAGCGAGATCTGCACGCCCGCCGGGTCGCGGGTGAGATCGGCGACGTCTGCCTGCTGCTCGAGCACCTTCCCGTCTACACCGCTGGGCGCCGCACCGAGCCGTCCGACCGCCCGCTCGGCGACCCGGGCGCCCCGGTCATCGAGGTCGACCGCGGCGGCAAGATCACCTGGCACGGGCCCGGCCAGCTGGTCGGTTACCCGATCGTCGCGCTCGACGAGCCGATCGACGTCGTCGCCTACGTCCGCATGGTCGAGGAGGCGCTGATCAGGACGTGCGCGGGGGCGGGACTGGCGACCGGGCGGGTGGCCGGGCGGAGCGGCGTCTGGGTGCCGGGAACCGCGGGGCGCCAGGACCGTAAGGTCGCCGCCATCGGGATCCGGGTGGCCCGCGGGGTGACGATGCATGGTTTCGCCCTGAACTGCGACAACGACCTGAGCTGGTTCGACCGGATCGTGCCGTGCGGCAT
>DASWAH010000304.1:0-18542 GCA_036391235.1 Streptosporangiaceae bacterium | reverse complement strand
TCTTCGCCTACAACCATGCCGACTGGTACGTCAACGAGGTCCTGGCCCTGGCCGGACGGTACGCGGCCGAATACCGCTAGCGGGCGCCTGGTTGGATATCGGCATGGCACCTGACGCCGCGTTCCTGCTCGTCTCGTTCGGCGGCCCCGAAGGCCCAGGCGACGTGCTGCCGTTCCTGCGCAACGTGACCGCGGGCCGCGGCGTGCCCGACGAGCGGCTGGCCGAGGTGGCCGGGCACTACGACTTGTTCGGCGGTGTCAGCCCGATCAACGGCCAGTGCCGGGCGTTGCTCAAGGCGATCGGGCAGCAGTTCGCGATCCAGGGCGTCGACCTGCCGCTGTACTGGGGCAACCGGAACTGGACGCCGTACCTCACCGATACGCTGCGAGAGCTGACGGCGGCCGGGGTATCCCGGGTGATCGCGTTCGCGACCTCGGCCTACAGCTCGTACTCGAGTTGCCGGCAGTATCTGGATGACATCGACAAGGCGGTCGCCCAGGCCGGGCCGGGAGCGCCCGAGGTGCGCAAGATCCCGCCGTACTACGCGCATCCGGCCTTCGCTGCCGCGTTCGTCAGGTCGGCCAGGCGGGCCCTGGCCGAGCTGCCCGCCGGGACGGCCGACCAGGCCGATCTGGTGTTCACGGCCCACAGCATTCCTGAGCGGATGGCCGCGGCCAGCGGGCCGTCAGGCGGTGCTTACCCGGCTCAGCTGGCCGAGGTGGCCCGCCGCGTCGCGGCCGCGCTCGGCCGGGATCGCTGGCAGCTCGCCTACCAGAGCCGCAGCGGGCCGCCTGCTGTTCCCTGGCTCGAGCCGGACATCAACGACTGCCTGGCCGGCCTGGCCAAGGCCGGCTCGGCCGGCGTGGTCGTGGTGCCGATCGGCTTCGTCAGCGATCACGTGGAAGTGATCTTCGACCTCGACGTCGAGGCGGCCGGGACGGCCCGCGATCTTGGCCTGCCCATGGCCAGGGCGGCGACGCCGGGTACCGATGACGAGTTCGTGGCGATGATCGCGGAACTGACCGCCTCGGCCCTGGCCGCCTGGCCCGACGTCACCCCGGCCAGCTGCGGTCCCGGCTGCTGCGGTGGAGCCCGCCCGGCCAGCCGCCCTGGTCAGGTTTCATGACCGCCGGACCAGGGCCAGGGACCTGGTCGCGGGCCGGCCTGCTGGCCCTGGCGGGCCAGGTCGCCATGGCGGCGGGCGAGATGCTCGCGAGCCAGCACGGCCGTCCCGCCGTCGTCGGCACCAAGTCCAGCCCGACCGACGTGGTAACCGAGCTCGACCAGGCCGCCGAGCGGCTGATCAGAGACCGCATCGTGGTCGCGAGGCCAGACGACGCGATCCTCGGCGAGGAAGGCGGCCAGACCGGCGGCGACGCGCCGGTCCGGTGGATCGTCGATCCGCTGGACGGCACGGTGAACTACCTGTACGGATTGCCCGACTGGGCAGTCAGCATCGCGGCCGAGGCAGATGGCCAGGTCCTGGCAGGCGCCGTCTGCGTGCCCCGGCGGGACGCCCTGTACGGAGCGGCGCTCGGCAGCGGCGCCTGGCAGGCCAGCCTGGCCGATGCCCCGGCCGTGCTGGCCGCGATCCTGGCGGGCGGTGCGGACGACGTCCCGGTGTCCGCGGGCGCGCGGCCGCTCGCCTGCACGGCCGGGGTAACGCTGGAACGGGCGCTGGTCGCGACCGGATTCGGGTACCAGCGGGCCCGCCGGGTCATCCAGGGTCAGGTCGTCAGCGCGGTGCTGCCTCTGGTCAGGGACATCAGGCGGGGCGGTGCGTGCGCGGTCGACCTCTGCTCGCTGGCCGCTGGCAATATCGATGCCTATTACGAGCGGGGCGTGCAGTACTGGGACATCGCTGCCGGGAGCCTGATCGCCCGCGAGGCTGGCGCCGAGGTGGCCGGGCTGGCTGGCCGGCCACCGGGTCCCGAGCTGACGATCGCGGCCGGACCTGGTCTCTTCGGCGAGCTCGAGGGCCTGCTGGGCCGGCTGGATGCTGCCCGCGACGGCTGAGCCGCTCGGGCCGGAGATGTGCTGTTACGGCGGTTAACAGTGATCTAAGAGTAAATCGGTGCGACACGAACCGCCGGTGCGGTCCCCTGCGTGTACCGGTAGCGGGGACGTGACAGAATTCCCCGCCGGATTCGGGCACAACTACGGCCTCGAAAGCGTTGCACTCGCGCGACGACGTTTTAACGATGGAGGAGCACGGCCACCATGGCGACCGATTACGACAGCCCGCGCAAGACTGACGAGGAGATGACCGAGGACAGCCTGCAGGAACTGCAGGCCCGCCGGATGGACAAGTCATCGACGTCAATAGACCTTGATCCCGATGATGTTGCCGAGTCACTTGAGCTGCCAGGGGCAGACCTGTCGAATGAGGAATTGTCCTTCCGGGTGATCCCTCGGCAGGCCGATGAGTTCACTTGCTCACGCTGCTTCCTCGTGCATCACAGGAGCCAGCTCGCTGAAACCCGTAAGGGTGAGCTCATCTGCCGGGAGTGCGCGGCTTAGTGGTATACGTCCGGCTTGGCCGCGCGCCCGCAGGCGCGCGGCCGCTGGCTCTCAGCCCCGTGGCCAGGCCGCGCGCTCGGCCGCATGCGGATCGACCCGGACCCCGCCGTCGCCGTCGTCGAAGATCCGCACCGGAATCGTCTGATCGAACGCCGGCCAGCCAGGCTGACCGGTGCTGGCGAACCTGACCCACGTCTGGTGCATCTCGTCCGCCAGGCCGTGCGGGGCGTCAGGCCCGGCCACCAGCTCAGCCCCCGCGGCCGACAAGTTGTCGAACACGAACGGCACGTCAAGCCCGTGCCCGGCACCGACCTGCGGGTGCCGCCAGGCGAACTCGTAGAAGTAGGTAGCGGCCGGGCCTTCTGCGCGGGCCTGGGCCACCGCGATCGCTGGCAGCAGGAAGAACCGGTCGGTAAGCAGCGCGGCCAGCAGATCGCCGGGACTCGCCTCCGGCCTGGTGGTCCGGTATGCGCTGATGACCGAGGGCCCCGCCCCGACCGCGCCGCCCATGCTGGCCAGCACCTCATCGGAAACCATGGCCGTCATGCCTGACGGCACCAGGAAGGTGCGGAACTCGTCGGAGTTGGTGCCGATCATCAGGGTGACGTCGGCTCCGCTGCCGGCCGCGATACTGGCCAGCGGGTGCTCGGGCAGCGTATCGCCGTCGATGACCGGGATGAACGGCATCGTGCTGGCGACGATGCTCGGGCCGAACCTGGCCGGGTCGGCGCTGGCCGCCAGGGCGTCCCTGACCGCGGCCTGCCCCTTGATCAGCTCGGGCAGCCCGATCCGGGCCAGCGCGGCCGCGGTGACCTCGCCCTCGATGCCCAGGGCCCGGCCCAGCTCGGCCGTGACCAGGGCGGCGTCGGCCGGTACGGCGGCGGCCTGGGCGGCCCCGCTCTGCGCGATCGCCCGGCCGAACAACCCGGCCGCGGCTGGCATGGCGAGGAGCGTGATCACGCTCATCGCGCCCGCGGACTCGCCGAAGACGGTCACGTTGCCCGGGTCACCGCCGAACGCGGCGATGTTGTCCCTGACCCATTCCAGGGCGGCGATCTGGTCGAGCAACCCCCGGTTAGCCGGCTTTCCCGGAAGTAGCGCGAATCCGTCCACTCCGAGCCGGTAATTGATACTGACCAGGACGACACCGTCGCGCGCGAACGCGTGCCCGTCGTACAGCGGGATCGCCGAGTTGCCGTTGGCGAAGGCGCCGCCGTGAATCCACACCAGCACGGGAAGCCCGGCGGCGTCAGGGTCAGGGGTCCACACGTTCAGGTTCAGCCAGTCGTCGCCCGGTACGTTCGGCTCGGCGAACAGCGTGTCGAACGGCGGCGGGTAGTCCGGCTTCGGCGGAGTCGGGCCGTACCCGGCCGCGGTCCTGACTCCTTCCCAGGGCTCGGGCGGCACCGGCGGGCCGAACCGCAGCGGGCCGGTCGGGCTGGCGGCGTAGGGGACGCCGAGAAAGCTGACCACGCCGTCGCGTGCCTGTCCTTGCAGCAGCCCGTACTTGGTCTGGATAGTGTGGCCCATGCATCGCACTCTGCCACAGGACCTCCGACCGCGTACCCGCCGCGTCCCCCGGCTGTGGCGCCTCGCGGCCACCGTGCCGGCCGTGCTTGCCGTGACGGGTCTGGGGGCCGGCTGCGCCGGCAGTACGCCATCCGGCGTGGGAGTGCAGCATTCAGGTTCGCCAGGTCCGTCCGCCTCGCCCAGCGGCATGCCGGCCGCGGTACCGCGGCCGGCGCACATCGTCGTCGTGGTCATGGAGAACCACTCTTACGGCAGCATCATCGGCAGTCCTGACGCTCCGTATATCAACAAGCTGGCCAGCCAAGGGGCGCTGCTGACCCGCTCGTACGGGGTCACGCACCCCAGCGAGCCCAACTACCTGGCCTTGTTCTCGGGCAGCACGCAGGGCGTGAGCAGCGACCAGTGCCCGCTCACGCTGCACGGGCCGAACCTCGCGGCCGACCTGATCGCGGCCGGGCTGACATTCCGCGGCTATTCTGAAGGACTGCCCGCGCCCGGGTCCGGGACGTGCTCGGCCGGCGCCTATGCCAGGAAGCACGTGCCCTGGGCAGATTTCACCACCGTGCCGCGGTCGGACAGTCAGCCGTTCGGCAGTTTCGCCGCGACTGCATTCGCGAAACTCCCCGACGTCGCCTTCGTGATCCCTGACCTGTGCCACGACATGCACGACTGCTCGGTCGGCACCGGCGATGCGTGGCTGCGCGCCCACGTGCGGGCCTACGCGGACTGGGCCCTGCGCCATAACAGCGTGCTGATCGTCACCTGGGACGAGGACGACGGCAGCGCGTCGAACCATATCGCCACGATCGTGGTCGGCCAGCGGGTGCGCCCGGGGCGCTACCGCCAGCCGGTCGACCACTACAACGTGCTGCGCACCATCGAGCAGGCGTTCGGCCTGCCGCTGCGCGGTGCGGCGGCCACGCACTATCCGATCTCGTTCATCTGGGCACACTGAGCACCGAGCACAGGAAGTCGAGGGGAGTAGTAACGATGCCGCAGCAGGCGGACATGATCTTCACCGGCGGGCCGGTCTACACCCCGGACGACAGCGGCCGGCGGCTGGTGGCGGCCACGGCGGCGGGCGGCCGGCCGGCCAGTTCGGTGGCCGTGTCGGCGGGCACGATCGTCGCGATCGCGGCCGACGGCGACGAGGAGATGGCCAGCCTGCGCGGTCCCGGCACCGAGGTCATCAGTCTGCGCGGCCGGGCGTTGCTGCCCGGTTTTCAGGACGCGCACGCTCACCCGGCCTTTGCCGGCGTGACCATGAGCAGCTGCAACCTGATCGGAGCCGCGACCCTGGGCGAGGCGCAAGACCGGATCAGGTCTTACGTCGCCGCGCACCAGGACAAGGAGTGGATCACCGGCAGCGGGTGGCGGATGGAGTGGTTCGCCGGGGGCACCCCGAGCCGGCAGGACCTGGACGCGCTCACCGACGGCCGGCCGGCGTTCCTGCTGAACCGGGACGGGCACGGCGGCTGGGCCAACTCCCGGGCGCTGGAGCTGGCGGGCCTGGATGCCGGGACTCCTGATCCGGCCGACGGGCGGTTCGAGCGCGACGACCAGGGCGGGCTGCAGGGCACCGCACACGAGGGAGCGGCCGATCTGATCGGGGCGTTCGTGCCCAAGCCGACCCGGCAGGACCGGCTCGAGGGCCTGCTGCTGGCGCAGCGCCATCTGCACGAGCGGGGGATCACGGCCTGGCAGGACGCGATCATCGGGGCCTACCTCGGATCCGAGGATCCGCTGCCGGTCTACCTCGAGGCCGCGCGGTCCGGCCGGCTCACCGCCAGGGTCAGGGGCGCGCTGTGGTGGGAACGCGGCCGGGGAGCGGATCAGATCGACGAGCTGCTCGGCCGCCGGGAGGCGGGCCGGGCTGGCCGCTTCACGGCCGGCACCGTGAAGATCATGCAGGACGGTGTCCTGGAGAGCGGCACCGCCGGGCTGCTCGAGCCCTACCTGGACGCCTGCGGCGGCCAGACCGCGAGTCGCGGCTTGTCGCACGTGCCCGCGGCCGAGCTCTGCCGGCACGTCACCGACCTGGACGCGCTGGGCTTTCAGGTGCACTTCCACGCTATCGGCGACCGGGCGGTGCGGGAGTGCCTGGACGCAGTAGCCGCGGCCAGGACCGCGAACGGCATGAACGACCACCGGCATCACATCGCGCACCTGCAGATGGTGCATCCCGACGACGTACCGCGGTTCGCCAGGCTGGGCGTGGCCGCGAACATGCAGGCGCTCTGGGCAGCCCACGAACCTCAGCTGGACGAGCTGACGCTGCCGTTCCTTGGCCAGGAGCGGGGAGCCAGGCAGTACGTGTTCGGTGACCTGCTGCGGTCGGGGGCCCGGCTGGCGGCCGGCAGCGACTGGGCGGTAAGCAGCGCCAACCCGCTGCGCGCGGTGCATGTCGCGGTGAACCGGACGCTCTACGGGTCGACCGGAGCGCAGGCCGAGCCGCTGCTGCCTGGCCAGGCGCTCAGCCTCGCCGAGGCGCTGGCCGCCTACACGACGGGGTCGGCCTTCGTGAACCACCTCGACGACCGCACCGGGGCGATCAGGCCAGGCCTGCTGGCCGACCTGATCGTGCTGGACCGCGATCCGTTCGCCCATCCGGCCGATGAGATCGCCGCGACCAGTGTGCTCGGCACCTTCGTGCAGGGTGCGGCCGTCTACCGGGCCCCGGCCCTCGGCTGAGCGGCCGAGTGACCCAGGTGACCCAGGTGACCCAAATGACTCAGGACCTGATCGCGCGGCGGTGCGTCGCGCAGTTGCTGTCGGGACCGCCCGCGCGCAGTGCCCTCGAGGTGGTCAGGCGGCTGCTCGCGGTGCAGGGCCAGGACCAGCGTGGGGCCAGGCTGGCGGTCAGGGCCAGGTCAGCCGGCCTGACCGCCGCGGACGTCGACCGGGCGCTGACCGATGACCGGTCGCTGCTCATTACCTGGCTCAACCGGGGCACCCTGCACCTGGTCACCAGTGAGGACTACTGGTGGCTGCAGGCATTGACCACCCCGCAGGTCACGACCGCGGTCCGCAGGCGGCTCGCCGAAGAGGGGGTGCCGCCCGCCGACGCCGAGACCGCGGTCGGCGTGATCGACACCGCTCTGGGGGCCGACGGCCCGCTGACCAGGGACCAGCTCGCCGAGCGGGTCGCCGCGGCCGGCGTGCGGACGCACGGCCAGGCAATGCCGCACATCCTCTACGAGGCATCGCTGCGCGGCCTGATCATCCGCGGTCCGATGGCGGGCCGCCAGCACGCGTTCGTCCGGGTCGCCGACTGGCTCGGGCCGCCGCCCGACCGGTTCCTGCCCGAGCGGTTCGACCGGGACGCCGCGCTGGCCGAACTGGCCAGGCGGTTCCTGGCCGGGCACGGGCCGGCCAGCGACCGGGACCTGGCCAAGTGGGCCGGACTGCCGCTGCGGGATGCCCGGCGCGGGCTCGCCGCGATCAGCGGCGAACTGGCCGACCGGGACGACGGGCTGGCGGTGCTTGCCTTGGGGCGCGGGCCGGATCAGGGCGAGCCCGGCGCCGGGCTGCCGCCGCCCCGGCTGCTCGGCTCCTTCGACCCGCTGCTGCACGGCTGGGTGAACCGCGAGCCGGTGCTCGGCGGCCGCCAGGGCGTCGTCACGCTCAACGGCGTCTTCCGCCCGTTCGCCCTGGCCGGGGGCCGGGCCGTGGCCACCTGGACCCTGACCAGCGGCAAGGTGCGGCTCGCGCCGTTCGAACCGCTGGCCAAGCCGGTGGCGGATGCGCTGGACGCCGATGCAGGCGATGTGGTCAGGTTCCTCGGCTGAAGCGTCTATGCCGGTTCGGCGGCGATCCTGGCGGCCAGGGCGATCATGTCGCCGGCGACGAAGTCGGTGCCGGGCGGCGCATCGGGGGCGGCCGAGCCCGGTCCCCATTCGAGCGGGCGGGGCACGAACGCCGTCCGCAGCCCGCACCCGGCCGCGGCGATCAGGTCGTCCGGATGCGCGGCCACCATCAGCACCTGCTCGGACGGCACCGCGAAGAAGCCCGGCACCAGCGCGTAGACCCGCGGATCGGGTTTGTAGCTGCGGGCCAGTTCGGCCGACACGATGCAGTCGAACGGTATCCCGGCTGCCTTGGCCAGCCTGGTCAGCAGGCCCATCCCGCCGTTGGACAGCGGGGTGAGCAGGTGGCGCGTGGCCATCTGGGCCAGCCCGGGCCCGCTGTCCGGCCACGGCCGCAGCCGGTGCCAGGCCAGCACGAGGCCGGCTCGCTGCCGCGGTGTCAGCCCGGACAGCCCGAACTGGTCGATGACCTCGTCCAGCATCTCCGCATGCAGCACGTCGAGGGGCGCGAACGGCCGGTCACCGGCCAGCACGGCCGCGAGGGCCGGCCGGTAGCGGGAGCGCCAGGCGTCCGCCACGGCCGGCCAGTCGGCCTCGATCCCGGCGTCCTGCCCGGCCGCGGCCAGAGCCGCGGCGATGCTGGACCGCCAGTCGACCAGCGTTCCGAATACGTCGAAGGCGACGACCTCGATCGGCACGGTCAGCTCGCATACATCAGCGAGCCCGGCGTGGTCAGCAGCTCGCCCGACTCCAGCCAGGTCTTCAGGCCCGACAAGATCATCGGCCAGCCGCCGTAGATCTGGTCGTTCGCGCCTTCGCGCATCCGGTCGTGGATGACGGTGAGCCGGCACGAGTCCTGAACCGGCTCGATCTCCCAGGTGATCCTGGTCGCGCCTTCCTGCCTGACCTCCTCGCTCCACAGGCAGGTCTGCGTGTGCACCAGCCGCCGCGGCGGGTCAGCCTCCAGCACCTCGCCCTCGCCGAGGAGCCCGTTCGCCCGGGGCGACCCGAGCTCGATGCGGGCGCCCGGCGTCCAGTCCGAGTGCACCCCAGCGCCGAAGTTGTACTTGGCCCTGATCTCCGGGTTGGTGATGGCCTCCCACAGCCGTTCCGGCGTGGTGCGGATGTAGATCTCGAATACCTTCTCCATCTGCTTCTCCAGTTCTTGCTTGATGCCGGCCAGTCCGGCGGCCCAGGGCTCGGCGTACTTGCTCACCCACCGGTCGTAGATGAGCCGGATCGGCACCGGGTTGAGGAAGTGCAGCTTCTGGCGGCCTTGCCGCCTGGTGACTACCAGGCCGGCCTCCTCGAGCTGCTTGAGGTGCTTCATCACCCCGAACCGGGTGATCGGAAAGCGCGCTTCGAGCGCGGTCAGCGGCTGCCCGTCCTGCCGGAACAGCTCGTCGAGCAGCTCCCTGCGGGTCGGGTCGGCCAGGGCGCGGAATACGTCATCCACGCCCCGAGAATAGGTGACCGTTTAGTCACATGTCAAGGGTGTGGTCTCGTGCACGGCGATGCTCACGGCCGTGCTGGCCGTGATGGGGCTGGCCGTGATGGGGCTGACCGTGATGGGGCTGGCCGTGGCCGGTCTGGCCGTGGTCGGGCCGGGCGCTGGACCGGTCAGGGCGGCGACCGCACAACCCCGGACGCTCAGGCTCGGCATGCGCGGCACCGACGTCCGGGCGCTGCAGCACAAGCTCGCCTAGCTGCGGTACTGCCTGGCCAGCTCGGTCAGCCGGGCATGGGCGCCGCCCATCACCGCGTCGCCCGGCAGGTACCGCTTGGGCATCTTGGCGACCGAGGTGTAGTTGACGTCGACCACGTTGGCCAGCGGCGCCAGCACGGCCTGGCTGACCAGCTGATACGCGTCCATGGGGTCCATCTTGTACTCGGCTGCCAGCCAGCCGACCAGCTCGGTCTGGGCGATCCTGAACGCGTCCTCCAGCGGTCTGGCTGACCCGGCCGTCATGATGTGGCCGTTGTCTTCCAGGCGCGGCCACGGGCAGGGAACGCCCTTGATCAGGTCGACGATCAGGACCGTGTTCATCGCCGTCTCGACCGCGACGCCGCAGGTCTCGCCCTCGCCCTGGCGGGCATGCCCGTCGCCGAGCGACAGTAGCGCCCCCTCGGTGTTCACGCCCAGGTAGCAGGTGGTGCCCGCGCGCATCTCGGGTGTGTCCATGTTGCCGCCGAAGGCGTCAGGCACCAGCGCGCTGCGGGCCTCCAGGTTGGCCGGCGCGACCCCGACGGTCCCGTGCATCGGGTCCATCGGCAGGTCGACGAAGAAGTCGCCCTGCCTGGCGGTGAACCGGCAGGTCCCGGCGGCCCGGTCGAGCTGGTACATCCACACCAGTTCGGGCAGCGGCTCGTTCAGCAGCGCCGTCAGGTGGGTGCTGGTCAGCGCGCCGAACAGCGGGATCGTGGTGGATGCGCCCCAGTCCCTGGCGGGCGTGATCGAGACGAAGTGCACCGCGACGGTGTCGCCTGGCTCGGCTCCCTCGATATAGAACGGCCCGGTCTGCGGGTTCACGAAGGGGAACTCGCAGACCTGCGAGACCAGGTCGTTCTCGCTGCGCACGCGACCGCCGAAGGCGTCCTCGGTGAACACCTCGAGCACCACCGGCGTCCGGATCCTGGCGACCGGCGGCACTCCGCCGAAGGTCCAGGCGAACTGGCTGGGCTCCGGCCGGAAGCTGACTACCTGCAGATCGCTCATGTCGCCACCCTAGGGTCGTCCGGCTCCAGTTCCGGGTCCAGGTCGATGTGGATCAGCCCGACATTGACGACCCGCTGCCGGTCCCGCCGGTACAAGTACACCAGGTAGATCAGGCCGATCACCATCCATACGGCGACCGCCGGGCCCATGTACGACAGCGGCGCGGTCAGCGGGCTGATGAAGCTGACCCCGGGAATCTTGATGCCCGCGCCGGCGCACCAGGCGGGCACGAACGCGGCGATACCCAGCACCGGGACCACAACATGCGAGAGCACGTTGGTCGTGTGGTGCGGGCTGCGCACGAAGAACCCGATGCAGGCCGCGTTCATCAGGATGTAGATCGCGACCAGCATGATCACCAGCCCGGTCCCGACCATGGCGAACGCCGTCACCGGGTCGTAGCCGAGCCCGAGGGCGAGCATCAGCACCAGCGAGATCACCCCGCCTAGCAGGATCGCGGGCACGGGGGAGCGATGCCGCTCGCTGACCCGGCCGAGGACGGCCGGGAAGGCGTGGATCCGGCCCATCGCGAAGGCGGTCCGGCTGGACACGTTCACCCCGGCGTTGGAGTTGGCCAGGGTGGAGTTGACGATCGCCAGGAACACCAGGATCCAGAACAGCCCGTACAGCGCCCTGGCCACGCCCTCCCAGGAGGCGCTCCCGGTGCCGGTGGTGAAGTGCAGGAACCTGGCCGGCCCGAAGGAGACGTCGATGGCGTAGGTGGTGAAAACGTAGAGCGCGCCGATCGACAGCGTGGCCAGCAGCACCGCGAGCCTGATCGTCCTGGCCGGGTTGCGGGCCTCCTCGGCCAGCGGCGCCGCGCCCTCGAATCCGCCGAAGGCCAGGATGCTGAACACCGAGCCGGCGATCACGCCGTTCAGGCCGTGGAATCCGGGCGGCGTGTACTTGGTGGTGAACACCGACGCGGTGTTATGCCCGCCCGCGTGAATGACCAGCAGGATGCCCATAATCACGAAGACCGCGATCTCGAAGATGCCGAGCACGGTGCCGAGCCGGGCCGAGGTGCGGACGCCGAAGTACCCGGCCGCCACGATGATCAGCAGGCCCAGGATCGACCACGGCCACCACAGGCTGGCCGGGTAACCGGAAATCTCCGCGTTCAGCGTGGCCGCGGTGGTGAATCCCAGCTGGAGCAGCACCAGCGGCGGGATCAGCCAGCCGACCATGGCGTATGCCCAGGCGACCAGGAACCCGATCGAGGGGTGCAGGCCGCGGGCCGCGTAGGTGGCCATCGATCCCGACGACGGCAGCTCGCGGGCCAGCTGGCCGATGCTCCAGGCCGAGAACAGGCAGGCCACCAGGGCAAGCACCACCGACAGGGGCAGGGCGCCGCCGGCGAAGGCTACCCCGGCCGGTATGGAGGCGGCGATCGCCGCTCCCGGCGCCATGTCGGTGATGCTCTGGAACAAGACCTCACGTAGCCCGACGGCGTCCCGCCGGAGCCCGGATCCGGCCGCCGGCTGCGCTGCAGAACTGGCCATTGTCGCCTCCGTTACCGCTTATGGGGACTTGCGCAGATGATGTCACATTCGTTCCACCGGTAACACCCCTCACGCGATCCTGAGGTGTACCGGCGGCGCGAAGGGGCGGGCGACGGGCAGAATGGTCTGGTGGGCACGATGAGAAGGTCGTCCTTAGACCAGTCCGGCCGGTTCGATCAGTACGAGCGGGCCAGGTCGCCAGAGGAGCTGCTGGACAACCTCAGGCTGCGGCTCCGCCAGTTAGACGCCAATCACCCGTCCGCGCCCGGCGCTGACCACGCGGGGGGCGAGCCTGAGAACGCAGACGGCGCGGATGTCGGCGACGCCCCCGACGTTCCTGATGGTCAAGAGGCCGGCGCCGGGGCGGCCGCGACCGACGGCCCGGCCGGATCCGGCAGGGCTGCCGGCGACTCGGGCCCGGCGGGGCCGGCGGCCGGCCTGCCCGGGCGGGGGTTCGGCGGGCTGGCGTCGATGGAATTGCCAGGCCGGGACCGGCGCGGTAACCCCTACCGCCCCTGGTTCATGGCCGGCGAGCCTGGGTCGCCGTGGTGGACGTCAGGGCCGTTCTAGCCGTCAGCGGCCCGGAACGGCGACCGGACGGCGGCGGTCAGCGGAAGACAGTCACGGTGCCGCTGACATCGGCGGCGAGGCGGACGACATCGCCGTCGACCAGGCGGACCTCGATCCCCGGCAGCAGCCGGTCGTCGTTGACGAACGTGCCGTTCGTGGAGTTCTCGTCCCTGAGCGTGGCGTGACCAGAGTCGTCGACGGTGATTAGCGCATGCCGGCGCGAGACGTTCTCGCAGCGTTCGAAGGCCGCGGCGACCAGCGACTCGCCCGGGTCCCGGCCGAGCATCAGCGAGGTTCCGGCCGGGACCTCGACATTGCCGGCCGGGAACGAGATCCGCAGCACGGCCGAGGAGATCCGGCGGGCGTGCTCGGCCGAGACCGCCTTCTGGGCGACCGTGATCGCGGGCGCGGGCTCGTCGGCCGGACGGATCCTGGGCAGGTTGGCGCCGCACTTGAAGCAGATCAGGTCGGATGTCCCGACCTCGCTCGCGCAATCCGGGCAGGTCCGGGTCACCATCACGGCGCGCTCCTCTCTATGCCATGTCCTCAGCCTAGCGTCGGCCCGCGGCGCGCCAGGTACCATCACAGCCGTGATCAGCTTCAGTCTCGACGATGAGCATGAGGCCCTGCGCACCACGGTCATGGAATTCGCTAACGCGGCCGTGGCGCCGGTGATCGGCGGCTTCTATGAGCGTAACGAGTTCCCTTACGAACTAGTGGCCGGCATGGGCAAACTGGGTCTTTTCGGTCTGCCTTTTCCCGAGCGGTACGGCGGCATGGGCGGCGACTACTTCGCGTTCTGCCTGGCGCTGCACGAACTGGCCAGGGTCGACTCGTCGGTCGCGATCACGCTGGAAGCGGGCGTGGCCCTCGGCGCGATGCCCATTTACCTATACGGCACCGACGAGCAGCGCGAACGCTGGCTGCCTGAGCTCTGCAGCGGCGAGCGGCTGGCCGCCTTCGGGCTGACCGAGCCGGGCGGCGGTTCCGACATCCCCGGCGGCATGCGGACCACCGCCCAGCGGGATGGCGACGAATGGGTAATCAACGGCAGCAAGGCGTTCATCACCAATTCGGGGACATCGATCACGTCGGCGGTGACCGTGCTCGCGATCACCGGCCGGACCGACGGGCGGCCGGAGATTTCCTCGATCATCGTGCCGGCCGGCACCCCCGGCCTGACCGCGGGCCAGAAGTACTCCAAGGTCGGCTGGTGCGCTTCCGACACCCGGGAGCTGTCACTGGCCGACTGCCGGGTGCCGGCCGCCAGCCTGCTCGGCGAGCAGGGTCGCGGCTACGCCCAGTTCCTGCGGATCCTGGACGAGGGCCGGATCGCGATCGCGGCCATCGGGGCCGGCCTGGCCCAGGGCTGCGTCGACCAGTGCCTGGGCTACGCGGCCGAGCGATCGGCCTTCGGCCACCACCTCGGGCACTACCAGGCCATCCAGTTCAAGATCGCTGACATGCAGGTCAGGGCGGCGAACGCCAGGCTGGCCTGGTACGACGCGGCGGCCAGGCTGGTGGCGGGCCGCCCGGTCAAGGCCGAGGCCGCGATCGCGAAGCTGACCGCCTCCGACGCCGCGATGGACAACGCGCGGGACGCGACCCAGATCTTCGGCGGTTACGGCTTCATGAACGAGTATCCGGTCGGCCGCTTCTACCGGGACGCGAAGATCCTGGAAATCGGCGAGGGCACCTCCGAGGTACAGCGCATGATCATCGCCAGGGAGCTTGGCTTGCGCGCCGATCCATAACATCCGGCCTGGCTACTGCGCCCCGGCGGCCGGGACTGCCGCGGCCTGGTGTTCTGAATCCTGACCGGTATTTACCTGGCAATCATGCTGCCGACGTCGAGCTGCTGGGGGATCATGCCGACGGACCACATCGTGTCGGCAGTGCGCTGGATGTTCGCAGCGACAGTCGACAGCGGGTAGACGCCCGTCGTGATCAGGTTGGCTTCCTGCGGGCTGTAGTGGGCGTACTGGGGCAACACCGACTGGATCGGGCCCGGCATGGACGCGTCCGCGTTGGCCCTGGCCAGGCCCTTGCGGAAGGCCGCGACCGCCTGCGGGTTGTTGCGGGCCCAGGACGCGCTGGTGAAGTAGCCGGACAGCGGGATGCCGGCCGTCGCGCCGCTGCAGACGTCGAGCAGCTCGACCGCTCCGGCCTGCTGGGCCTGGTAGACGTAGGGCTCGGTGACCAGGATGGCCTTCAGCTGCCCGCTCACGAGCTGGCTGATCTCCTGCGCCTGGGGCATGTTCTTCCAGTTCACCACGGAGGAGTTGACCTTGTCGCCGATCAGGACCGAGGTGGCGCTGGCGATCAGCAGGCTGCTGGGCGATCCGGCCGGCGCCGAGACGACGTCGGTGTCGGGCGCGCCGATGGTCACGTTGGCCAGGGCGGCCGGCGTCTGGACCGGCGAGTTGGGCATAGTCATGATCTCGGCCACGCCGGGAGCGGCGTCGTAGCCGTCGGCCAGGATCTTGAACGCGGACTTCTGCAGGGCCGGCTGCCTGGCGAACAGGTCGCCGTAGTCGCCCGCGGCGACGTTGACCTGGCCGGTGCTCAGCATGTGCAGCTCGCTGGCGACCGACGTGAAGTCGACGATCTTGACGTCGACGCCGGCCCTGGTGAAGTACCCGAGCTTCTTGGCCAGGTACAAGGTGGCGTTGTCCACCCCGGGCACGACCCCCACCTTGACCACCGGCAGGCTCGCCGCACCCGCCTGGCCGAACGAGCCGCAGCCCGCCAGCAGTCCGGTCACGCTCAGGGCGGCCAGCACGACGGCGCTCTGGCGACGGCGCCGGGCCGCCGCTGACCGGCAAGCGCGGGTTCCGAACCAGGCCGACGACAGCCTCATCCCTCTCCTTCGGCTGATGTCCGTGGGGTGCGAGAGTACAGCTGATGCTGATTTTACTCGTGATACGGACAGTTTTCTGATCACGGACGACTTGGCAGAGAGTACCCTAATAGAGTCGTGCCGCTGGAGAGGGCTGATCGGTGCGGCAGCTGCTCCCGTAGCCGGGTCCGCACGCCTCCGCGGGATATCCGGTTGACGCTCTTATCCCTGCATGTCGGCCAGTTCAAGGATAGAGTCGCCATGGCTATGGAAGTTGCTCGGCCGTCGTAGTCCGTTTCCCCGGAGGGAACCACGATGCCAGGTCCGGTCGCCCGGAATACCGGCTGCCTCCGGCTAACCAGGTGAGAGGTACACCAGCCGTGCCGTCCCGAAGCAAGATGCCGCGCGATGTCGCGCGCGGGCCAGCCGGGCCGTCCGACCTCGACGTGGAGGCGGCCTTCGGCTCGCCAGCGGGCCACCCGGCGACGGCGCTGCCGGGTCAGGCAGACGATCAGGGGATCGCTTCCGGCGGGGAGGCCGGGGAAGGCCAGGCGGCTCCGGTCACGCGGCCAGTGCGTGGCCGGCTGCTGCGCAACTGGCGCGTGCGGTCACGGCTCGTGCTGCTGATCGCGATCCCCACCGCCACCGCTGTGGCGCTCGGCGGATCGAGCATCGTGTCGTCCTGGCGCAGCGCCATCTCGTACCAGCGGATCGCCACGCTCGCCCAGCTCAGCTCGAAGGTCACCACGCTGGCCTATCAGCTGGAGTACGAGCGCGACTCGACCGCGTGGTACATCGCGTACCGGACCAACACCAGCACCGGGCTGCTAACCAAGGCGCCGTCGCAGGCCGCCACCGCTCAGCTTCAGGTGGTGCGCAACCAGTACACGCACACGGACAACGCGGTGCACCCGGTGCTGGCCGGGGTGGCCAGGATCGGCTCCAGCTACCCGCCAGGCGTGATCCAGGACGCGCACTCGGTCACCTCGGAGCTCAAGGCGCTGGCCGACGTGCGCAGCGCGTCCCTGTCCGCTCAGGCCAACGCGGTCGACGTGGTTACGCGGTACGAGCGGCTAGTCGAGGTGCTGCTTGCCTTCGACGACCAGATCGCCCTGACCAGCAACGACCCTCAGCTCACGTCCACGGTCAGCGCGCTGACCCAGGTGTCCAGGATCGAGAACGAGTACTCGATCCAGCGGGCCGTGATCGTTTTCGGGCTCACCGTCGGCAAGTTCCTGCCCAAGCAGACGATGTTCCAGCTGCTGACCAACTCGGTCGCGAACCAGAATTCGGACCTGATCCAGTTCCAGAACTTCGCGACCGCGCAGCAGGTCCAGACGTACAAGGTCGCCCTGGCCCGCGGCTCGCTGGAAGACCGGGTCAGCTCGTCCGAAGCCTCGGTCATCCAGTACGCCCCGACCCATACGTCCCTGGTGAACATCGGTATCACCCCCGACGAGTGGTTCGGCAGCGTCCGCAACACCATCATCAAGATCCACGGCGTCGAGACCGCGCTGGTCAACCAGGCGATCTCGCGGGCCCAGCAGCTGCGCAAGAAGGCGATCATCGACGCGGTCATCATTGGTGCCGCGGTGCTGCTCGTGCTGATCATCTCGCTGCTGTTCACGGTCGTGGTCGGCCGGTCCATGGTCCGGCCGCTGCGGCGGCTGCGGGCCGGCGCGCTGGAGGTCGCGGGCGTCCGGCTGCCCGAGACGGTGCGCCGGATGAGCGAGTCGGACAGCGACCAGGCCCCGGCCGACGTCGAGCCGATCGACGTGGATTCCTTCGACGAGATCGGTGAGGTGGCGCGGGCGTTCGACCAGGTGCACCGCGAGGCGCTGCGGCTGGCTGCCAACGAGGCCGCGCTGCGCGGCAACGTCAACGCGATGTTCGTGAACCTGTCCCGGCGCAGTCAGTCCCTGGTCGAGCGGCAGATCAGGCTGATCGACGAACTCGAGCAGGGCGAGCAGGACCCGGAGCGGCTGGGCAGCCTCTTCCAGATGGACCACCTGGCCACCCGTATGCGCCGCAACTCAGAAAACCTGCTGGTGCTGGCCGGTCACGACTCCAGCCGCCGGTGGAACCAGCCGGTACCGCTGGTCGACGTGCTGCGGGCCGCCATCTCCGAGATCGAGCAGTACGAGCGCGTGACGCTGAACGTCCAGCCCGGCATCGCCGTGCGCGGGCCAGCCGTCAACGACGTCGTGCACCTGATCGCCGAACTGGCTGAGAACGCGACCTCGTTCTCCTCTGCCGACACGCCGGTCAGCGTCTCCGGTCACCTGCTGAACAGCGGGGGGGTGCTGCTGGACATCACCGACCTCGGCGTCGGCATGGGCAGCGAGGAAATGGCCCACGCTAACTGGCGGCTGGACAACCCGCCGGTGGTGGATGTGGCCGTCTCCCGGCGGATGGGCCTGTTCGTGGTCGCCCGGCTGGCCGCCAGGCACGGCATCAGGGTCCGGCTGCGGCCCGCCACCGGGGCCGGGCTCACCGCCCTGGTCTGGCTGCCCGACGAGGTCGTGGTGCGGGAAGGCGCGGCCAGGCCGGGCGGGTCAGGGCGGTTCCCTGAGCCGCTGTCCAGGTTCGCGATCGGCCAGGGGCCAGCGGGCATCACGGCCGGTACCGGGCCGGGAGCCGAGGCACCGGGCAGCACCGGCGAGTGGCCGGCCACGGCGGCCGGCCTAACGGCGGCCGGACCGTCGGCGGCTGGGCCGTCGGCGGCCGAGCAGGAGGTCGCGGCGGCCAGGACGCCGAAGTTCGCCGGCGCGGAAGAGGGCAGCGGCCGGTCCTCGCTCGGCCCGCAGCGCGTCCCCGGCGCCAACCTGCATCCCGGGCTCTTCGGCGCCGGCCAGGACACCGCCGCCGGTGCGGCGGGTAGCGCGGGTGCCGCGGGTACGGACAGCGGCTTCGGCAGCCTGTTCGGCGGCGATTCCGACGAGGCGTCGACCGACCTGTTCAGCGTGGGTAACATGGCCAGCTTCGGCGGGAGCGGCGACCAGGCCGACGCCGGGCGGCCGGTGTCCGGTGGCACCGGCGACCAGCCAGCCCAGCCGCTG
>DASWAH010000303.1:0-12618 GCA_036391235.1 Streptosporangiaceae bacterium | reverse complement strand
TCATTAGTAATGACGCAGCAGCACCCGGCCGAGGTTGAATGCCAGGCGGTTTACCCGGATTGGCGCCGGCAAGGCTGCCTGCCTGGCCGCCTGCTGAGTCAGGCGCCCGGCTGCCGGACCCGGCGGTCACCCGGCCCGGTCCGCGCGAATATCCTGCTGATAAGAGCACGCAGGAAATGTGCGGACCGTGCTCAATTGATCGCAATATGACATCGGAGTCGCCCGTGACCGCAAGCCGGCAGTTTACGACGAGGCCGGAACTGACCGGCACATTCGGCATGGTGGCCTCGACGCACTGGCTGGCTTCGGCCGCGGGCATGGCCGTGCTGGAGTCGGGTGGCAACGCCTTTGACGCGGCCGTGGCCACCGGGTTCGTGCTCCAGGTGGTCGAGCCGCACCTGAACGGGCCCGGCGGAGAGGTGCCGGTCATCGGATTCAGCGCCCGGGACGGCCGGGCGTTCGTGGTCGACGGCCAGGGCCCGGCGCCGGCCGCGGCGACGCTGACAGCGTTCGAGGCGCTCGGCATCGACCTGGTCCCGGGCAACGGGCTGCTCGCCGCGACCGTGCCGGCCGCGTTCGGCGCGTGGCTGCTGCTGCTGCGCGACTACGGCACGCTGCGGCTGCGGGACGTGCTCGGTTACGCGATCGGCTATGCCGCCGACGGCTACCCGATGCTGCCCGGCGCGAGCGAGACGGTCGAGGCCATGACCGTGACCTTCACCGAGCACTGGCCAAGCTCGGGCGAGGTCTACCTGGCCGGCGGCGGGCCGCCGGCCGCCGGCGCCCGGTTCGCGAACGCCGCCCTGGCGGCTACGTACGCGCGGGTGCTGGCCGAAGCCGAGGCGGCCAGCCAGGACCGGGACGAGCAGATCGAGGCGGCCAGGCGGGCCTGGTACGAGGGGTTCGTCGCCGAGACGATCGGGGCGTACCTGGATGGCGCCCAGGTGATGGATGTCACCGGCCGGCCGAACCGGGGGTTGCTGGCCGGGTCAGACCTGGCCGCCTGGCGGGCGTCGGTCGAGGAACCGGTGACGTTCGGGTTCGGCGGCCTGACCGTGTGCAAGACCGGGCCGTGGGGTCAGGGCCCGGTCTTCTGCCAGCAGCTCGCGCTGCTGGATGGCCTCGACCTGTCCTCCGGCCCGGGCAGCGCCCCGTTCATCCACGCGGTGACCGAGGCGGCCAAGCTGGCCTTCGCCGACCGCGAGGCCTGGTACGGCGATCCCCGCTTCAGCGACGTGCCGGTGGCGGCCCTGCTGTCGGCCCGCTACGCCGACGAGCGCCGGCGGCTGGTCGGCGAGACCGCCTCGGCCGGGCTGGTGCCCGGCGCTCCGGACGGCCGGGAGCCCGCACTGCCCGGATACGCGCTGGCCGGTCAGGCGGCCGTCCCGGACTCCGGCATGGGTGACCCGACGCTCGGCGCGGCCGCGCTCGGCGAGGTGTCGCTCGGCCCTGGTGATACCTGCCACCTGGACGTCGCCGACCGGTTCGGGAACCTGGTCTCGGCGACCCCGAGCGGCGGCTGGCTGCAGAGCTCTCCGGTGATTCCCGGGCTGGGGTTCTGCCTCGGTACCCGGGCGCAGATGTTCACGCTCAGCCCGGGTTTCGCCAGCACGCTCGCGCCCGGGCGGCGCCCGCGGACGACCCTGTCGCCCGGCCTGGCGCTCCGCGACGGCGAGCCGTACCTGGCGTTCGGCACCCCGGGCGGAGACCAGCAGGACCAGTGGACGATGGGCTTCTTCCTCGGCCACGTGCTGTTCGGCCTGAACCTGCAGGAGGCGATCGACTTCCCGGCGTTCCACACCGACCACTTCCCTTCTTCCTTCTACCCGCGGCAGTCAGAACCCCGGTCGCTGACCGTCGAGGCCAGGACTGCGCCGGCCGTCGTGGCCGGGCTGCGCGCCCGCGGTCACGAGGTGACCGTCGCCCCGCCCTGGTCGCTCGGCCGGATCAGCGCGGTGGCCAGGGATGACGGGTTCCTGCGCGCCGCCGCGAACCCGCGCGGGATGCAGGGATACGCTGCGGGCCGGTAAGGGCACATACCGTGACGTGGAAGGCTCGGCGGTGACAGCACAGGCGCGCGATCCCCGGCCGGGCCGGGCCGGGCCGCCCGCGCGGCGCCCGCGCTGGTGGTCGGTGCAGGCCCCGCCGCCGGTCCCGGCGATCAGCGCCCGCCGGGCGTACGGCGAGGTGCTGCTCGTCTTCGCCGCCTTCTTCGCGGCCGGGATCGTGGCCGGCGGCGAGACGCTGGCCGGCCGTTACCCGGTGCCGTCGGGGAGCTGGGCGGTCTTCGTCCCGGCCACGCTCAGCGAGCTCGGCCTGTCCGTGCTGGCCGTCCTGGTTGTCGTGCTGCTGTCGGCGCGGCGCGGGATGACCGCCCGCTGGCTCGGTCTCGGCTGGCCGCGGCGGCCGGACGGGACCCCGGCCGGAGGCCAGGCCCTGCGCATCGGGGTCTGGGCCCTGACCGCGCTGATGGCGGGGGGAGTGGTGACGGCCGCGCTGGCGATGGGCCACCGGCTGGGGCAGCCCGCGCACCAAGGGGCGCCCTATCTCGTCTACGCGGTGGGCGCCTCGATCACGGCCGGCGTGGTCGAGGAAACCGTCGTGCTGGCCTTCGTCGTCAGCACGCTGCGGCAGGCCCGCCGTCCGCTGCCGGAGATCGTGGCGGTCGCGGTGCTGCTGCGGTGCTCGTACCACGACTACTACGGGCTCGGCGTGCTCGGGATCGTGGTCTGGGCGCTGGTGTTCATCTGGCTCTACCTGCGCGGCGGCAGCATCCTGCCGCTGATCGTGGTGCACGTGCTGTGGGACGCGAGCATCTTCCTCGGCCAGCGCTGGCATGCCATCCGCGTGTACGGCGGGGAGGTATACCTGCTGCTGGTGGTCGCGGCCGCGCTCACCTGGCTGGCCGAGGTCAGGAGCCGCCATGCCCAGGCGCCGTCGGCAGGCGGCCTGACTAGCCCGCTGCCCTGGGGCACGCCCGGCCCGGCCCCGGGCTCGTGGCCGGGACCGGTGCCAGGCCCTCCGTCCGGGCCGGTGCGGGACCCTGCGCCCGGACCGGCGCCAGGTCCTGTGCCGACCCCGCCGGCCGACCCGCCGCTGTGAGCCGGCTCCGCCGGCCGACCCGCCGCTGTGAGCCGGCCCGCCCGGCCCGCAGCCGCCGATCCGCACCGCCATCCCACCACCGCCCCGCCCGGCCGCCCTCGCGCTGCCCCGGGCAAGAAGATGATCAACAGCGCTGTGACGCTGCTGTTGCCCTGGCAACAGCGCTGTGACGCTGCTGTTGATCATTTCGGGGTCGGCGGGCGCGGGTGCGGGCACGGGCTTGCGGCTGCGGGCCGGAGGGGCGTGGCGTGCGGCGGGCGGGGGGGCGTGCGGCGGGCGGGGGCGCGGGCGAGCGGATTGCGGCGAGTGGCGGCGCGTACAGTGCGGTCCGTGACCAATCACGCAGATTTTCCGGCCTGGCCCGGTGACGCCGAAGTTGCCGTCGCCCTGACCTTCGATGTCGACGGCGAGGCGCCGTGGCTGGGCGAAGGACCCGAGTACCGGCGGCGGATGACGATGCTGTCGCAGGGGCGGTTCGGCCCGCAGCGCGGGCTGCCGAGGGTGCTGGAGATCCTGGCCGGACACGGCATCCCGGCGACGTTCTACGTGCCTGGCCACACCGCCGACCAGCACCCGGCCGCCATGCAGGCGATCCTCGACCGCGGTCACGAGGTCGCCCATCACGGATACCTGCACCTGGCCAGCGAGTCGCTGGACGGCGACGGCCAGCGGGCCGAGCTCGAGCAGGGACTGACCGCGCTGCAGCGGCATGGCGTGCGCCCGACCGGCTACCGCTCGCCGGGCTGGGAGCTGATGCCGGAGACGCTCGCCATGCTCGGCGAGTACGGGTTCGGCTATGACTCGAGCCTGATGGCCGATGACCGGCCGTACTGGGAGGTCACGAGCCCGGCGCCGCTGCTCGAACTGCCCGGGCACTGGAGCCTGTGCGACTGGCCGTACTTCGGGTGGACCGCTTACCACGGCGGCCTGCTGGCCGATCCGGCGGCGGTGGAGCGCATCTGGCTGGACGAGTACGAGTCGGCCAGGGCCGACCGCCGGGTCGTCACCTACACCATGCACCCCGAAGCGATCGGCCGGGGTTACCTGGCCAGGATGCTGGACCGGATCATCACGGCCATGAGCGACCGCGGGCGTCCGTGGTTCGCCACCCACGCCCAGCTCGCGGCGCTAGCCGCGCCGCCCAGCCCAGCCGCCAGCTAGTCCAGCCGCCAGCTAGTCCAGCCGCCAGCTAGCTGACTCGCGGGATGATCTCGGCGGCCAGCCGCTCGGCCTGCTCGGCCTGGTCGAACAGGGCTGTGAACAAGATCAGCTCGGCCCCGGCGGCGGCGACATCGCGCACCTGCCGGACGCATTCGTCCGGTGTCCCGGTCACCGCGGCCGCCTCGATGCCCGGCATCCGGCGCCCGTAGAGCCGCTGCAGCGCGTCGTTCATGCGTTCCCTGGCGCGCGCGCCGTTGTCGTCGACCGCGATGTAGATCCGCTTGGCGATGCCGAAGCTGCGGGTCTCCCGGCCGGATTCCGCGAGCGCCTGCCTGACCTGCTCGACTTGCCCGGCGAACGCCTCGGTGGGCGAGGAGCCGGCCCCGAAGAACCCGTCGCCGATCCGTACGCTGCGGCGCAGCGCGGCCGGCCCGGCCGCGCCGATCCAGACCGGTGGATACGGTTTCTGAAAAGGCTTGGGTTCCATCGCGGCATCGTCTAGTTGCCAGAACTCCCCGTCGAAGCTGACCCTGGGCTCGGTCCACAGGGCCTTCATCAGCTCAAGACCCTCGCTGAAGCGGGACACGTACCGCCGCGGGTCCACCCCGAACGCGGCGAACGGCCGTCCCTTGCCGCCGGTGCCCACGCCGATCTCGATCCGGCCGCGGCTGAGCTGATCCAGCGTGCTCAGGCTCTTGGCCAGGTGCACCGGGCTGTACAGGGTGGACACGAAGACCACGCAGCCGAGCCTGAGCGTGGTCGTGCAGGCGGCCGCGTAGGTCATCGCCTCGACCGGCGCGAACTGAGCCGACCCGCCGAGCACCGACTCCTGGGTCCAGGCGCTGTGGAAGCCGAGTTCCTCGGCCCTGGCCAGGTACCGGCGGAAGCCGGCCGGGTCGAATTCGCCGTCGGCATAGAACTGAGGAATGGCCAGCGCGAACCGCATAGGCGGCATCGTAACCGGCGGCCGCGCCGGGCCGGCCTCCGGAACCTGGTTATCCGAGGGGCACGGCCAGCCCCGCCACCAGTACGGCAGCGATGGCGGCGGCGACCGCCAGCCAGCCCGAGCCGGCCGGGGGCAGCAGGGCGGCGCCGGCCGACAGGGCAGCCAGGCCGAGACCGGCCACGAGCAACGGCAGCTGCGGCCGCAGGACCCGGGCACCGTCTCCGCTGTCGGCCAGGTGCAGGGTCAGGACGAACGCGAGCAGCACCGCGCCGAGCACGGCGGTGTGCCACGGCCTGGCCGGGTGCAGGGCCTCCAGCGCCAGCGCCGACACGATCAGTGCCTGCGGCCAGGGCAAGGCCAGGCCACCGGCCGCGGTCCGGCGGACCGAGGTCGCCAGCGGCGACCGGTACGCCGCCGCGTCCAGCCTCGGCCTCACTTCGGTCCTGGCCGCGAACAGGCTAGCCGCGAGCTGGGTGACGGTGAGCACGGCACTGATGATGGCCAGGACGAGCAGCGGCCTGGTACCGGCCCGGCCGGACCCGGCCGGGAGCGCGGTCCAGGCGGTCAGGCCGGCCGCCAGCACTGCGACCGCCGCTGTGAACCGCACCTGCGCGGGAGCCCGGCGGGGTGTTCCGGCGGTGAGCGCCGGCCCGCGGCCCGGCCCGGTCACGCCCGGTCCACGAGCTTGCGCCTGGTGTACGGGGCGAGCGGTTCGTCGAGGCTGGAGCGGCCGTCCCAGTAGACCACCGGGATGCCGAGTTCGCGCAGCGAGAACCTGATCGCTTCCTGTTCCATCCGCCAGACTCGCCGGGCAAGCCTGGCCATCGTCCGGTCCCGGCGGCGCTGCCAGACCGAGCCGATGTCGGGCTCGGTGGTCAGCACGTCGATCACGATCGTCGCGAAACCGCGTTCGCGCAGTTCGCGGAGCGCCTCGACCAGCCGCAGGCTGAGCAAGGCGCTCACCACGATGATCAGCGCTCCGGGCGGCAGCGCGGCCGCGGGCAGCCTGGTCACCGAGGGCAGCGGGTCGCCGTCACCGGAGTCGGTGGTTGCCATGGCCAGGATCCGGTCCGCTTGTCGCCGGCCGGTGCCCGGCGCGACCCAGCGCAGGTGCCGGCCGACGCAGATCAGGCCGACCCGGTCCCTGGCCGCCAGGTACCGGGCGGCGACGCCGATGGTCGCCCGGACCGCGAGGTCGGCGGTGCTCTCGCCCGCGGTCCCGATGTCGGTGCTGATGTCCATCAGCAGCACCGTGACCTGTGCTCGCTCGGATGCGAAGGTGTTCAGTTGCAAGGTGCCGCGCCGGGTAGTGGCCGGCCAGTTGATCCGGCGCTGCCGGTCGCCGGGCACGAACTCGCGGATGCCCGCGAACTCGGTGCCCTCGCCCGGCATCCGGGCGACGTGCTCGCCCAGCCTGGCCGGCAGTTTGCTCAGCACGACCTGCGAAGACAGCCGGGCGGGCCGGGGCAGGCAGCTGATCGCCGGCAGCGGCACGCAGGCCCGGCCCTGCATCAGCCGCCACCGGTCGTGCAGGATCAGCTCGAGGGTGCCGGCCGGGCGCGAGCCCCAGTGCCTGGCCCGGAACGGCAGCCGGTGCCAGCCGTCGGCGCCCGGGCGGGCGGCGCCCGCGGTGATCCACGCAGCCGGATGCAGCCGCGGCCGCACCGTCGTGCCGGCCGGTCCCTGCACCTTCACCAGCACGGCGCCCTGGTCCCCTTCGGTCAGCTGGAGGTCATCCTGGGCCAGGGTCACGGTGACCTCGCCTGGCGGCTGCCGCGGCCGTCGCAGCAGGACCAGCAGAGCGGGCGCGGCTAGCCCGGCGAACTCGGGCCGCCTGGTCACCACGGCCAGGAACAGGGCGGCCAGCCCCAGCGTGACCAGGTTCCTGGCCAGCCCGGACAGATGCCAGTCGACGCCGGCCGGCCGGCTCGGACCCGCGGTCAGCACGGCGGCGCCACTGGATCTGCGCCAGAAAGAGGCGTCATCGGGCCGCGGCCGGGTCGGTGCGGGGGAGCGGCACCCCGGTCACGATCCTGGTGATCACGTCCTCCGGGCTCACCTTGCGCACCCACAGCTCGGGCCGCAGCGTGATCCGGTGCCCGAGGGCCGGCACCGCTACCGCCTTCAGGTCATCGGGGATGACGTAGTCACGGCCCTGCAGCACCGCGCGGGCCCGGGCCAGCTGGAGCAGGAACAGCCCGCCCCGGGGACTCGCGCCCACCTGGATCTGGGCGTTCGACCTGGTTGCACCGATCAGCGCGACCACGTACTCGACCAGCTCGGGGGAGACCTCGACCTGCTCGATCGAGCGGCGCATCGCGAGCAGCCCGGCCGGGTCGCTACGCGGGTTCAGCTCGGCCTGGTCGGCGGCCCGGTCGAGCCGCTGCTGCAGCATCGCGGCCTCGTCGCCGGCCGCCAGATAGCCGAAACGCAGCCGCATGCCGAACCGGTCGAGCTGGGCCTCCGGCAGGTCGTAGGTGCCCTCGTACTCGATCGGGTTCGCCGTTGCCAGCACGATGAACGGGCTGGGCAGCGGCCGGGTCTGGCCGTCCACGCTGACCTGGCCCTCGCCCATCGCCTCGAGCAGCGCCGCCTGGGTCTTCGGCGGGGTCCTGTTGATCTCGTCGGCCAGCAGCAGCTGGGTGAACACCGGGCCTGGCCGGAACGCCATCTCCCCGGTCCGCTGGTCGTAGAGCGGGGCGCCGGTCACGTCGGAGGGGAGCAGGTCAGGGGTGAACTGGATCCTGGTGAAGTCCAGGCCGAGCACCCGGGCGAACGACCGGGCGGTCAGCGTCTTGCCCAGGCCGGGCAGGTCCTCGAGCAGGATGTGGCTGCTGGCCAGGATGCCGGTCAGCACCAGCTCGAGGGCGTCGCGCTGGCCGATGACGGCCCGTTCCACCTCGTCGAGGACGGCCGCGCAGCATTGCGCGGTCTCGGCAGTCGTCATCTCGGTCACAGTTTCTCCAGTCGGTCGATCAGGGCGGCGAGCACGCCGGGCGGTATCCCGGCTCGCGAGCCGGGATCATCCGGGTCGGGCTGGGCCGGGTCGATCCAGCGCCAGAGGTCGTGCCGGGAGCCTTCGAGCAGGCGCCTGGCCGCCTCGGGATCGCCGGCCAGGCTCACGCCATGCCGTTCGGACAGCCGGGCCGCGAGCAGGTTGGTCAGCCGCGGGCGCAGACCGTAATGCCAGGCGCTGAGCGACCTGGTCGCGTCGTCCAGGTCGGATCTGGTCCGCCAGAAGCCGATCACGGTCCTGGACGGGCCGGTCTCGCCGGGCACCTCGACCGGCTCAGGCTGGTGGCCTGGCTCGATCAGCCCGCGCAGGACGGGCAGGCTGGCCGCGGCCGTCGCGACCAGCACCAGCGCGGCCAGGACGGGGCCGCTGAAGGCCCAGGCCGCGGCGGTGACCGCCGCCACCAGCAGCCCGGCCACGATCAGCTCGCGCCGGGCCGCGGCCCATCCGCTCGGCGCGCCCTGGCTGGCACCACTCACGGCGCCTCGCTCGCGGCCGGCTGCGGCAGACCGGCGGCCAGGCTGGCCAGGGCGGCGCTAGCTTCCGCCCGCGTGGCCGGCGGCATCGGATGGGTCGAGAACCGCGCTTCATAGAACAGCTCGGTCAGCCGGGCGGCCGGGCCCGCCGCGATCAGGCCGGCCGCCCTCGCCCGGCCCAGCAGCTCATCAGGGGTCTCGGCGTCACCGCGCCGGGCGCCCGCCCGGGCCAGGGAATCTTCCATCGCGACATAGCAGCCGATGATCGCGGCCCTGGCGTCGTCGAGGTCACGGAGCGCGCGCCGTCCCGACCCGACCGCCCTGGCCAGCTCGGCGGGCGTGGCCGACTCCTCGTCGCCGGCCAGCGGGTCGGCCACGCGGCTCGACAGCCGGAGCCGGTGCCCGCGCCGCCACGCCACGATCAGCGCGACCAGCAGCGCCGCCAGCAGCACCGCGAAGAGCAGGGGCCGCAGCGAGACGAACGCTGGGTTGCCGGTGTGCCCGGCCTTGATGATGTGGTGGCCGGGACCGATGCGGACCGCGGGCGGGCGCTGCCGCCGGGGGGAGTGCCGGGCCGGGTGCAAGATCGCGATCACCACGCCGGCCGGAACCGCGATCAGGCCGGTGACCAGCACGGCGGAGACCATCGCGCGAAGCCGGATGGCGGGTCCTGATCCGGCCGGCTTACCCAGCCGCAGGGCCAGCAGCAGGCCGGCCAGCACGACCTCCAGGCCCGCCGCGACGGCCAGCGCGGCCGGCCGGGACGGCCCGTGCAGGGTCACGCGGGGGCCGGCCGCGCCGATCCCCGCGACGGCCAGGACCAGCAGAAGCACGGCCAGCACGGTGCGGGAAGCGGCGCGGTCCTGCATATCGCCCAAATCATACGAGCCGCCGGCCGGGCCGGGATCAGGTCGCCGGCGTACTACCGGGGTCGTAGCCGGAATCAGCCTGGCGCGTGATGACAGCGGCGGGGCCGGCGCGGGAGGGTTAGGTCCCGTGAGCACTGAGCAGGCCGTCCGCGAGACGGCCGGGAACGTCCTCGTCGCCGAGGCACTGACCAAGCGGTTCGGTCCGTCGGTACTGGCCCTGGACGGCCTGACGATGACCGTCGGACCCGGCGTGACCGGCCTGGTCGGCGCCAACGGCGCGGGCAAGTCCACGCTGATCAAGATCCTGCTCGGGCTGCTGCCGCCGACCAGCGGCCGGGCCAGCGTACTCGGGCTGGACACCGCGACGCAGGCGGCCAGGATCCGGTCGCTGACCGGCTACATGCCCGAGCACGACTGCCTTCCGCCGGACGTGACGGCAACCGAGTTCGTCACCCACATGGGCCGCATGTCCGGGATCCCGCCGACCGCGGCCAAGGAACGGGCGGCCGAGTGCCTGCGCCATGTCGGCCTGTACGAAGAGCGCTACCGGCAGATCGGTACCTACTCGACCGGCATGAAGCAGCGGGTCAAGCTGGCCCAGGCGCTCGCGGGTGCGCCCCGGCTGCTGCTGCTCGACGAGCCGACGAACGGCCTGGACCCGGCGGGCCGGACCGCGATGCTGGACCTGATCAGCCGGATCGGCGCGGAGTTCGGCATCTCGGTGGTGGTCTCCTCGCATCTTCTCGGCGAGATCGAGCAGATCTGCGATCACCTGATCGCGATCGACGGCGGGCGGCTGCTCAGGGCGGCCACGATCAGCTCGTTCACCAGGGCCAGCCAGGTTCTGGCGGTCGAGGTGGACGAGGGCGCCGACGCACTGGCGGCCGAGCTATCCGGGCGTGGTCTGGCCCCGGTACTGGCCGGGCGGGAACTGCTGCTGCTGATCGGCGGCGACGAGACGTTCGACGCGGTGCGGGACGCGGTCGCCGCTCTCGGCCTTCCGCTGACCAGGATGGAGCAGCGCCGCCACCGGGTGGAGGAGTTGTTCAGGGCCGACGGCACGCTGACGGGAGCGATCGATGAGCACTGACAGCGGCGCGGCCGGGACCGGCGTCATCCATGACATCGGCTATCAAGGTTACGACGGGCCGCGGCTCGGCCGCCGGGCCATCGCGCTCGCGCTGACCTGGCACAGCCTGCGGTCCGCGTTCGGGATCGGCCGCGGGGCAAAGGCCAAGATCGTCCCGGTGCTGACCTTCGTCATCATGTGCGCGCCGGCCGTGGTCAACGCGGTCGCGATGGCCCTCGGACGCTCGCATGTCAGGGTGGTGCCCTACGACACCTACGTCGGCCCTCTCCGAGTGCTGGTCATGCTCGTGTTCATCGCGGCTCAGGCCCCCGAGCTGGTGTCGCGGGACCTGCGCAGCCGGGTACTGCCCTTGTACTTCGCCCGGCCGATCCGGCGGCGGGACTACCCGCTGGCCAAGTACGCCGCCTTCGGCCTGGCCTGCCTGGCCATGATCGACATCCCGGTACTGCTGCTGTACGCCGGCACGATCATGCAGGTGCACGGCGGAGCCGCGGTGTGGACCCAGACCAGGGAGCTGATCCCCGGGCTGCTGACCGGGCTGATGTGGGCCGCCGTGCTGGCCGCGGTCGGCCTGGCCCTGGCCAGCGTGAGCGGCCGCCGGGCCTTCTCCACCGGGTCGGTCGCGATCTTCTTGTTCATGACCTGGACGCTGACCACCGTACTGACCAAGATCGCGCAGACAACCGGCCCCGGCGGTACCGGCGCGCACCTGTCCAGCTCGGCCGGAGTGACGACCGCCGCGCACCTGTTCGGGCTGATCAGCCCGTTCACCGTGGCCGACGGGGTGCGGCAGTGGCTGGGCGGGACCAGCCCGGGCATCGTGGCCGCGCCGGGCCGATTCGGCCCGGCCTACGGCGTCATGCTGGTCGTGTTCCTCGGCGTCAGCCTGGCCGCGCTGGTCCGGCGCTACGCGAGCGCGAGCGTCGCATGAGCGCCATCGAGCTGACCGGGGTCACCCGCTGGTACGGCAACGTCGTCGCGGTCAACGACATCACGATGACGATCGGTCCCGGCATCACCGGCCTGCTCGGCCCGAACGGGGCCGGCAAGACGACCCTGCTGAACCTGATGGCCGGATTCCTGGCCCCGTCCCGCGGTGCGGTGACGGTCGGCGGACGGCCCAGCTGGCGCAACCCGGCCGTGTTCCGCGAGCTGGGCCTGGTGCCGGAGCGCGACTCGGTGTACGCGTTCCTCACCGGGGCCGACTTCGTCCGGTCCACGGCCCGGCTGCACAAGCTGCCCGATCCCGACGCGGCCGCCCGGCGGTCGATCGAGATGCTGGCGATGACGGAGTTCCAGGACCGGCGGATCGCGACCTACTCCAAGGGAATGCGCCAGCGGATCAAGGTCGCGGCCGCGCTCGTGCACGATCCGCGGGTGCTGCTGCTGGACGAGCCGTTCAACGGCATGGATCCGCGGCAGCGGCTGCAGATGATGGACCTGCTCGAGCAGATGGCCGGGCAGGGCCGAACGATCCTGTTCAGCTCGCACATCCTGGAGGAGGTCGAGCGGATGTCGGGCACGATCCAGGTGATCGTGGGCGGCCGGCTTGCCGCCTCCGGCGACTTCCGGGCCATCCGGCGGCTGATGACCAGCCGCCCGCACGTCTTCCTGGTCCGCACGTCGGCCGACCGAGCGCTCGGGGCCGCTCTGATGGGCCGCCCCGCGGTGTCCGGAGTCGAGGTCACGCCGCGCGGGCTGCAGGTCAGGACCTCGGACTTCGGCGCCTTCTCCAGGGAACTGGCGGCGCTGTGCCGGGACGGCGGGATCCGGCTGCGTGAGGTGCTGCCGTCGGACGAATCGCTGGAAAGCGTGTTCTCGTACCTGGTGAGTTCCTGAGATGAGGAGGGCGAGCCGATGCCCGGGCTACTGAACCCGGTAGTGCTGCGGATCACCCTGCGGGCGACCCTCGGCCGCCGTCGCGCGCTGGTGTTCCTGCTCGTGCCCGCCGTGCTGCTGGC
>DASWAH010000302.1:0-1884 GCA_036391235.1 Streptosporangiaceae bacterium | reverse complement strand
GGCCAGGCTGCTGCCGCCCTCGGTGATGCACCCGCTGCGGTCCTGGTTCTCCCAGGCGGCCGGCCTGCTGACCGGCTGGTCACCGGCGGCCGGGGAGGGTTAGGCCGCGCCGCGGTCAGCTGTCGCGGCCTTCCTGCCGCCGCCGCCAGCGCTCATCGAGGCGCTCGCCCAGGCCGGTTCCCGACCTACGGCCACTGCCGCCGCTCGCGCCCCGCTCGCGCTTGGCCCGGCGGTCCCGCAGCTGCATCCGGCCGGTCGCCATCCCGTTCATCCGGCGGTAACTGATCGCGGCCCAGTAGCAGGAGGCGAGCATGATGACAAAACCGACAATGCTGATAGCGATATAGGTCGTGGCCAGGCCAAGCGGCAGCAGGGCGACGCCCACGACGAACAGGATCGCGGCATAGACAACCCGGCGCTTATAGTGCACCCGCGGGTCGGCGGACCGTACCGCCTTGGCGAACCGCGGATGCTCGGCATAGAGCGCCTGCTCGATCTGCTCGAGCTGGCGCTGCTCGTGCTCGGAAAGCGGCACGTTGCCTCCCAGTTACTCGCGCCGGCCAGACCCGATGACTGTCGCCTGCGGCCTGGCTATCAACCAGAATACGAGGGCCAGCGCGTTCTGTGGAAGGGGACGCCAGACCAGCGCCTCCGAGTACGGGTTCACCGGCCCGGCGCCGTCACGCCTGTCACAGTGGTCTACTCGCGTTTACGTTCGGTGTCCTCGGCCGGCCCGACCAGGGTTCCCGGCCGCAGCGCACCCGACCCGAACCGCCTGGCGATCTGGTCCATCGTGGACTCGGCCTGCCGCCAGGCGTCCGGGCGCTCGCCCAGAGCGAGCTGGGTGCCGGCCTGCCCGGCCGGGACGAGCCCGGCCGCCCGCACCCCGACCAGGCGCAGCAGCACCCCGTCGGCCAGGCCGGAAGCTTCGTACAGCTCGCAGGCCACGGCGTAGATCCGCTGGGTCACGTCGGTCGGGTCGCGCAGCGTGCGCGATCTGGTGAAAGTGCGGAAATCGGATCGCCGTAGCTTGACCGAGATCGTCTTCGCGACCAGGCCGGACTGGCGGAGCCCGCGGGCAGTGCGGCCGGCCAGCCGCAGCAGCTCCCGCCTGATCAGCTCGGGATCGGCGATGTCGGTGGCGAAGGTCTCCTCCGCCCCGATGCTCTTCTCGGCGACGCCGGTGCTGACCGAGCGGTCGTCCCGGCCCCAGGACAGCGCATGCAGGTGCGCGGCGACGGCCGGGCCGAGCTCGTGCTCCAGGGCCGGGACCGGCGCCCTGGCCAGGTCGCCGACCGTGCGCAGGCCCAGCCGGGCCAGTACCTGCCCGGTCCGCTCGCCGACGCCCCACAAGGCCGAGACCGGCAGCGGGTGCAGGAACTCCAGGACACCGGCGGCCGGGACCACGAGCAGGCCGTCCGGCTTGCAGTGCACCGAGGCCAGCTTGGCCACGAACTTGGTGGTCGCGATGCCGACCGAGCAGGTGATGCCGAGCTGGCCGTGCACCTGCCCGCGGATCATCGCGCCGATGACGGCCGGCGGCCCGAGCCGCCGGATCGCGCCCGACACGTCGAGGAATGCCTCGTCGAGCGAGAGTGGCTCGACGAGCGGGGTCACGGCCTTGAAGATGGCCATGACCTCCTTCGACACCGCGCTGTAGACGCCGTGCCGCGGCGGGATGAACACCGCCTGCGGGCACAGCCGCTGGGCCCGGCTGGCCGGCATGGCCGAGCGCACCCCGAATTGGCGGGCCACGTAATTGGCCGACAGCACCACCCCGCGGCCCGCGGTATGGGCCACGATCACCGGCCGGGCGGCCAGTTCAGGCCGGTCCCTGAGCTCGACGCTGGCGTAGAACGCGTCCATGTCGATGTGCAGCACGTG
>DASWAH010000301.1:0-8945 GCA_036391235.1 Streptosporangiaceae bacterium | reverse complement strand
CAGGCACGCGCCGCTGCATCGCAGCGGGCCGCGCGCTCGATGGCCGAAGCCGATGCGACGATGGATCGCGTGAACACCCGTCGGGCGGCGAACCGGATGTTCGTACTGCGCGACAGTGCCTGGGTGGACGCGCGCGCCGAGGGGACGAACGCCCGCCGCGTCAGCGTGCGGTTCAGTTCCTCGGCCTGGCCGCGCATGGCCTCGTCATGGGTGAGCGGCTTGATAGCCGAGACTTCAGTGGTCGTGATCGTCATGGCGGGGCTCCCTGAGGTGGGCAGTGCAGTGGGCGAGGAACATGTCGACCGACTCGTCGATGAGACGGATCCAGCGGTCGCCGCCAGGGTCGTTCGAGACCTGCTGGTCGACCAGGCCGGTCACCAGCGCGGTCGCGAGATCCAGATGGCGCGGATCGGTGATGTTGTTCTGTACGAGGACTTCTTCCAGGACTGCCAGGGCGCGCACCGCGGGTGCGTAGGACTCTGCCGACGGTGCGAAGCCCGGGAGAGTGCGCTGGAACAGCAGCTGATAACGGACCGGGTCGCCGGTGCAGAACTCGGCGAATCGCCGCGCGGTGGCTGCCAGCACCTCGCGCACGTCATCATTTCCGTGCGGCTCGGTCATCCGGTCGGCAAACTGCCTGGCCGCCTGGCCAAACATCGCGTCGTAGATAGCGTTCTTGGTTTCGAAGTAGGAATACACCGTCGGCGTGGTGATCCCCGCGCGGCGGGCCAGTTCCCTGAGCGACAGTCCGGCCAGGCCCTCCTCAGCGACCAGCGCCCACGCTGCCTCGATGATCGCGTCACGGGCCGAGCGCCTGCGCGCTTCGCGCCAGCCCGTCGGCTCAATGTTCTTTATCATCAGTCGCAATACTTGCACAGCGTTTAAGATTTGTACAGGGATGTCAGGCGGCCTGCCCGGCCGCTGATGGCCATCGCCGCCGGGCTGAAATCAGCCGCCTGTGCCTGGCCAAAGGCTGAGTATCCGGGTCTGCGGCTTTCCGGCCAGGCCGGGTGATGCCGCTGGCGATGACCAGACGTGCTGCTGCAGGAAGTCCGCGAAGGCCTCCGCCTGCCCGTCCGTGTCAAACTCCAGGTCGAGCATCAGGTAGTGAGGGTCCTCCACGGGCTGGCGGATCGCGTAGCTGCGTACGCCCGCGTCGGCGCGCGCTTGGGCGAAGCGGTCGAATGCGGCCTTCCAGACCTGAAAGTCGCTGACTGCGTGCTCGATCCTCAAGGTTGTCATGGCGGTCTCCATTGCAGTTGCCGTTCGTGTGGGTGTCCGTGACGTTAGGCGGGCCGGCGAGCCTGCGGTATCCCGGATATCTGGGGGATGACAAGGCTGGCCGGCAGGCACTCGGCTGATGATCTCGCTCGCGTAGGCTCGGCGCGTGACCGGCGACCGGGCGCGGGCCCAGGCCCGCGCGCGCATTGAGGCCATATGCGGGGCACCGGCCGATGACCGGACCCTGCGGCGGCAGGTGCTCGCCGTCCTGGCCGAGGTCGTTGTCTTCGATGCTTACGTCTGGCTGGTCACCGACCCGGTCACCGCGGTGGGCGCCGCGCCACTGGCCGACGTCCCCTGTACGACGGAACTCCCGGCACTGATCAAGGCGAAGTACGCCACCTCGGTCAATCGCTGGACCGCTCTGCCGCGGCGACCCCCGTCCGTCGCGCTCCTGCACAACGCCGTCGGCGGCGACCTGCGCCGAAGCCGGCTGTGGCGTGAGGTGCTGAGCCGGTACCGCATTGGCGATGTGGCCTCGGCCGCCTTCGCTGACCAGTTCGGCTGCTGGGGCTTCCTCGACCTGTGGCGTGACGACACCCGCGAGCCATTCAGCACTGCCGATGCCGAGTTCATCGGCAGTCTCATTGCCCCGCTGACCAAGGCCCTGCGCCGCAGCCAGGCACGGACATTCACTCAGCCCGCGGCACCCCAGCGTCACCAGGCCGGGCCGGTCGTGCTGACCCTCGACGACGACCTGCGGATCACCAGCCGCACAGCAGAGTCACGGGGCTGGCTGAACGTCCTGCTTCCCCCGGACCCCGACGAGCGGGCCATCCCCGCGAGCGTCTACAACGTCGCCGCCCAGCTGATCGCCGCCGAGGAAGGCGTCGACACGCATGCCGCTTTCGCGCGGACGCATCTCGCTGACGGCTTCTGGCTCACCCTGCGCGCAGCGAGGCTCTCGGCCGGCGACGAAGAGCCGGGCGGGGCGGCGTCTGGCGCCCTGGTGGTCACGATCGAGGAATCCTCCTCCGCCGAGCGGCTGGAGGTGTTCGGCCGTGCCTTCGGCCTCAGCGCCCGTGAGTACGAGCTTCTCGGCCTGCTGGCCACCGGCAGTGACACGCGAGCGATGGCGCGCCAGATGTCGCTCTCCGAGCACACCATCCAGGATCACCTGAAATCGATCTTCGCCAAGACGCACGCCACCGACCGGATCACCCTGCTTTCCCGGGCCCTCGGCACCAAACGCGAGGTAACGACCGACCGGCACGGCATCGCCTAGGGGTTGGACGGCCGGTCGTGGCAGGGCAGGATGGGGCCGTGCACCAGGACAGGGAACTCGATCTCGTCTTGCTCGGGGCGACCGGATTCGTCGGGCGGCTCACCGCCGCCTACCTGGCCGGGAACGCGCCGCCCGGACTCCGCATCGGGCTGGCCGGACGGTCTGAGCAGCGGCTGACGCAGACCAGGGAAGGCCTGGGCGAAGCCGCCAGGTCGTGGCCGCTGATCGTGGCCGACCCGACCAGCCAGGCGGGGGCTGAGCTACTGGCCGGGAAGACGGGCGCCATCGCCACGACGGTTGGCCCTTACCGGCGGCTGGGACTGGCCCTGGCCCAGGCCTGCGCGACGGCAGGAACGGACTACGCCGACCTGACCGGCGAGGTGCTGTTCATCAGGGACACCATGGCCGCGTGCCACGAACAGGCCCGCCGCACGGGCGCCCGCCTCGTGCACAGCTGCGGCTTCGACTCCGTGCCGTCCGACCTCGGCACCTTGCTCACGCATCAGGCGGCCGCGGCCGACGGAGCCGGCGACCTCGAGGACACCACCCTGGTCGTGACCGGGATGCGCGGCGGCATCAGCGGCGGCACGCTGGCCTCCGGCCTCGGTCAGTTCGACGACATGCGGGCCAGCGCGAGCAACCGCCGGATTGTCCGCGATCCGTACGCCCTGAGCCCGGATCGCGAGGCGGAGCCGGCCCTCGGGGACGAACGCGAGCTGGCCGGAGTCCGGCATGATGCCGACCTCAACCTGTGGATCGGCCCGTTCCTGATGGCGGGCTTCAACACCAGGATCGTCCGGCGTAGCAACGCCCTGCTGGACTGGGCTTACGGGCGGCGGTTCCGGTACCGGGAGGTCACCGGGTTCGGCGCCGGCCCGGCCGCTCCGGCCAAGGCGCTGGCCGCGACGGCCGCGTTCGCGGCGGTGCTGGGCGGGGTCGCGCTGCGGCCGTCCCGCGCCCTGCTCGGGCCGCTGCTCCCCAAGCCGGGTCAGGGCCCGAGCGAGAAGGCCCGCCACAACGGCTACTTCCGGATCCAGGTGCACGCCCGCACCTCGGCCGGCGCCCGGTACGTGACGAAGGTCGAGGCGCCAGGCGATCCCGGCTACGCCGCGACCGCGGTAATGCTCGGCGAGAGCGCGCTGTGCCTGGCAGCGGACCGCGACCGCCTGCCGGACCTGGCCGGCGTCCTCACGCCGGCCACCGCGATGGGAAGCGTGCTGGCCGATCGCCTGCGCGCGGCCGGCCACACGTACACGACCGCGCCAGCCGGAACCCGCTCGCCGTGACCCAGGTGATCGCGGGCGGGCGGGCGGCGCTGCTGCGCGCGGCTGCGCTACCAGTCAACCCATGAAGGGCTGTAACTCCCGCTCTAGCAACTCTGGCCTGCCGCTGCGGTCGCGACCTGGGCGATGTCGGCGGGCCGCACCCGGCAGCAGCCCCCGATGATCCCGGCGCCCTGGGCGGCCCACTGTTCCGCCTGGCCGGCTGCGAAGGCTGAGCGGCCGGCGGAACCAGGCTGGCTGGCCCAGGTTCGCCGCTGCGCGTCCCACCGCTCGCCGCTGTTCGGGTAGACGATCACCGGCTTGCTGGTGACCCGCCGGGCGATGTCGATCGCGGCGGGCACGTCGGCCGGGTCGCAGCAGTTGACCCCGACCGCGATCACCTCCGGTACCCCGTTCGCGAGCGCGAACGCCGCGTCGAGCGGCTGCCCGGCCCGGGTACGGTCGCCGTCGATGGTGTAGCTGAGCCAGGCCGGGACGGGCAGGCCGGACAGGGCGGTCAGCAGCGCCTCGGCCTCGTCGGCGTCCGGGATCGTCTCGACCGCCAGCAGGTCGGGCCCGGCGTCGGCCAGCACCTCGAGCCGGGGCCGGTGCCAGGCGGTCAGGTCGGCCACGCTGAGCCCGTACCGGCCGCGGTACTCGGCGCCGTCGGCCAGCGCCGCTCCGTACGGGCCGACCGAGGCGGCGACCCAGCGAGCGGTGCCGTCGCCGGCCAGCCGGTCGCGGGCGGACTGCGCGAGCGCGACGCTGCGCCGCATCAGCCCGGTGGCCTCCGCCCTGGACAGGCCGTGCCTGGCGAACCCGCCGAACGAGGCCTGGTAGCTGGCGGTCGTCGCGATCACCGCGCCGGCCTGGAAGAACGCCAGGTGCGCGGCGATGATCTCCTCGGGTGCGTCCATCAGCAGCCGGGCCGACCACAGGTCGTCCGACAGGTCGTGGCCGCGGGCCTCCAGCTCGGTGGCCAGGCCGCCGTCGCTGACGACGATCGCAGTACTCGCGTCGAAGGGGCGCACCGCGACACTCTAGGCGCACGACGATCCGTCCGGCGGCCGGACGGCGCGTAGTCTGCCGGTATGTCAACCGATGAGCCGGTCGTCCCCTCCCGGCCAGCCCCCTCCCGGCCAGCCCCCTCCCAGCCGGGCCGGTCCCGGGCCCTGCTCGTCGTCGACGTGCAGCGCGACTTCTGCGAGGGCGGGTCGCTGGCCGTGGCCGGCGGGGCGGCCACGGCGGCCGCGATCACCAGCTACCTGGCCGGTTCGGAGGCCGGCCGGTACGCGCACGTCGTCGCGACCCAGGACCACCACGTCGACCCTGGACGGCATTTCGCGGCCGAGCCCGACTACCGCGACACCTGGCCGCCGCATTGCGTGGCCGGGACCCCGGGCGCGGAGTTCCACCCGGCCCTGGACGACCGCGCGTTCGGGGCCGTGTTCCGCAAAGGCGAGCACGCCGCCGCCTACAGCGGCTTCGAGGGCCGGGACTCCGGCGGCACGCCGCTGGCCGACTGGCTGCGCGAGCGCGGCGTCACCGACGTTGACGTGGCCGGGATCGCGACCGACTACTGCGTCCGGGCGACGGCTGCCGACGCGGCCAGGCTCGGGTTCGGCGTGCGGCTGCTGGCCGACCTGACCGCCGGCGTCAACGCCGGCACCACCGCCGAGGCGATCAGGGAGATGACGGCGGAAGGAGTCGAGGTCGTCGGCCAGCACTAGCGGCCGGCCAGCGCCGAGACGCGGTCGGCATGGCCGCGGGGCCAGTTCTAGCTGACCGGGACGATGCGGGCGGCGGTCAGCTCGCCGTTCTCGATGTCCAGCAGCCCGATGGTGCCGTGCGGCTGGCGCCGGCGGTCGGTCGGCGACCCCGGGTTGAAGATCCGGACGCCGTGGCCGGCCTGGTCCAGGGGAATGTGCGAGTGCCCGAACACGATCAGCCGGGCCGCCGTGAACCGGCGCCGCAGCCTGGCCAGCCGGCCGTCGGCCCGCCCGCTGTCGTGCAGCATGGCCACGGCTAGCCCGTCGAGCTCGAACTCCAGCACTTCGGGGGTGCCCTGTGGGCCCCAGGCGGCGACGTCGGGCCCGTCGTTGTTTCCGAGCACCGCGCGCACCGGCGCGTAACCGGATAGCTCGTCCAGCACCTCGGCGGTGCAGACATCGCCGGCGTGCAGGATCAGGTCCGCGCCCCGCAGATGGGCGGCGACCGCGGGCGGGCAGCCGTGCCAGCGCCGCGGTGCGTGCGTGTCGGCCAGGACCACTGCTCTCACCGGCGTCAGTATGCCGTCCGCGGGATCCGGGCCGGACCGGAATCCCTTCCGTGCCGCGGTAGTTGGCACGAGCATGACCACAGCACACGCGATCACGATCGTCCCCGCCCAGGTCCACGTTCAGGTGCGGATCGACGGCCAGACGGTGGCCGAGTCGGACCGGGCCCTGCGGCTGGACGAGACCGGCCTGCGCCCCCGGTACTACCTGCCGGCCGAGGACGTCCGCATGGACCTGCTCACGCCGTCGGAGCGGCGGACGACCTGCCCGTTCAAGGGCGAGGCCTCGTACTGGTCGGTCCGGGTCGGCGACGGCCTGCACGAGAACGTGGCCTGGAGCTACCCGCAGCCGATCCCGGCCGCGACCGCGATCACCGGACTGCTGTGCTTCTATGACGAGAGAGTCGACCAAACGATCTCGTAGCCGGCCGGCCCGGCCCGCAGTCTCAGCCGGGCTGAGAGGATGACGGCGATGATGCGGATGGTGGCGCTGGCCCTGAGCGCCGTTTCCTGGCCGTCGCTGGCCAGCCGCGCGCTCGGCGGCGCCGCACCGCGGCCGCTGCCGCAGCTCGCGGCGCTCGCCCCGGCCGCGACCGTGCCCGCCGTCGCCGCGGTGCCGGTCGCTGCGACCAGGTCCTGGCGGCTCGCGCTGGCGCTGGCTGTGCCCGCGGCGGTGCTGGCCGGCTGGCAGCTTCCGCCGCGCCGGCCGCGCGATGCCCAGCCGGACGGGCCGGACGAGCTGCGCTTGCTGACCCTGAACGCGGAGGCCGGCCAGGCCGACGCGGAGCAGCTCGTCGGAGTGCTCGCCAGCCTTCGGGTTGACGTCCTGGCCGGCCAGGAAATCACCCCTGAGCTGGTCGCCCGGCTGGACAAGGCTGGCCTGTCCGATCTGCTGCCGTACGCCGTGGTCGACGCGGCCCCGGCCTATTCAGGCGCGGCCGTCTGGTCCCGGTGGCCGCTGCGGGCCGCCGAGCCGGTGGCCGGGCTGACCTCGGCCGCGCCGCGGGCCGAGCTGAATCTGGGCGGCCGGCCGGTGACCGTCACCTCCGTGCACGTGCTGTCGCCGGTGCACGGACGTGACGGCGGCTGGCAGCACGAGCTCGGCCTGCTCGGCTCCCTGGCCGCGGAGGCCGGCCGCCCCGCCCTGCTGGCCGGGGACTTCAACGCCAGCCGAGACCACGGCCCGTTCCGGCGGCTGGTCGCGTCCGGCTACGTGGACTGCGCCGACGTGGCCAGGAAGCGGCCGTGGCCCGCCGTGACGTGGCCGTCGGGACGGCGCCGGCTGCCGGTCATGCGGCTCGACCACGTACTCGCCAGCCGGGGCGACTTCACGGTGCGGGAGTCCCGCACCATAAGAATCGCCGGCACCGACCACCGCGCCGTCTTCGCGGTACTGCGCGTTTAATCCGGGACGGGTGGGCAGGGTGTGCGTGGGGGAGTCCGCGCATGTCGTGTCCGGTGTTCAGGCTGCGACGGTGGCATGGGCGGCCGCGCGGCAGTCCGACGGAAGGGAGTTCTGTATATGCCTGAGGAGATCCGGCGAGAATCACAGGATCTGCAGGACTTCGAGACCGAGGACGCCGCCGACACGCTGGACGGCAGCCCGGGCGATGACCCGCTCGACCGCGGGGTCGCGCCGCCGGAGCGCTGGTCGGCCGGGATGCGCTACGGCACGACCGCCCGCGAGCAGGAGGACGGCGAGTCCCTCGACCAGCACCTGGCCGAGGAGGTGCCCGACCCGGCTACGGATCTGGATGACGAACCGGCCGAGAGCCCGTCGGACGACGACGACACCGACATACGTTCTGGCGACTGAGCGGCGCGCATACCGCGCGTCCCCCGTACGTCAGCAACCTGCATCAGGGAAGGATCGGATGAACGTGCAGCAACCGCACGCGTCGGCAGCAGGAACGATCGGCATCGGCGGCGACCTCACCGTCAACCGGATGGGCTTCGGGGCCATGCGGATCACCGGCGACGGGATCTGGGGCGAGCCCGCCGATCACGACCGGGCCCAGGCCGCCCTGCGCCGGGCGGTCGAGCTCGGAGTCAACTTCATCGACACCGCCGACTCCTACGGACCAGAAGTCAGCGAGAACCTGATCGCCCAGACTCTGCACCCCTACCCCGACGACCTGGTTATCGCGACCAAGGGCGGCCTGGTCAGGCCGGGCCCCGGGCGCTGGGAGGCGGACGGCCGTCCCGAGCACCTGCGCGAGGCGCTGGAGGGCAGCCTGCGCCGGCTCCGGCTGGAGCAGATCCCGCTGTACCAGTTCCACCGGCCCGACCCGAAGGTGCCGCTGGCGGAGTCCCTGGGCGCCCTGGCCGAGCTGAAGGCGCAGGGCAAGATCCGCCACATCGGCCTGTCCAACGTGACCGAGGACGAACTCGCGCAGGCCCAGCGGATCACGCCGGTCGTGTCGGTGCAGAACCGGTACAACGTCTCCGACCGCTCGTCCGAGTCCATGGTCGACCTGTGCGATCAGGACAAGCTGGCGTTCCTGCCGTGGGCGCCGATCCAGGACGCGGCGGGTAAGCCGGCCGTGCTGAGCGCGGCCGAGGCGCACGGGGCGAGCGTGCAGCAGATCGTGCTGGCCTGGCTGCTGGCCAGGTCGGCCCAGGTGCTGCCGATCCCCGGCTCGGGATCGGCCGACCACGTGGCGCAGAACATCGCGGCCGCCTCGATCGAGCTCACCAGCCAGCAGTACGCCGCGATCGCCGGGGCACTCTGACCGTCGCGGCACCGGGCGGGCCGCCGGGATGGTAAGACGGCAAGCATGAGCTTCCAGAAGACTCCCGGCGGCACCCGCGGCGCCTGGACACCGGGCTCGAACCCGGTGGCGCGGTTCGCGAACAAGGCCATGACCTCCTGGCACCGGCGCTCCGGCGACAAGTTCCAGGG